>CAYNZS010000093.1:0-14085 GCA_964401695.1 uncultured Nitrospirales bacterium | reverse complement strand
CAATTCTCGCACTACTTGAATTGCCGACATGATTCAAAACTGGGGATTGTTGAGGTGAAAAGCCGTCGAGGCCAAACAAACGCCTACCGACCAGGCAAAGGCCACGGGAGCGGGGAGGGTGACTTCGGGCTTGCGGCTTAGGCCAAATCGAGCACGGCGCCGGCTGTCTCTGAAATCGGTTGACTCGCCTCTTCCGACGGAAGCGCTAAACCCAACTCCGAATCCTCCGCCACAAGAAAGAAGACGTAGTCCACCGGCTCGCGCAACACCCGTGAAATCCGCAGCGCGATACCTGTCGACGGATTCAGGCGCCCCTTCTCGATGGCCAAAATCGTCTGGCGCGTTACCCCAATCTCGCCGGCCAAATCCGATTGGCGCAACTTGAGCCGACGACGAAGCTCCCGCACCCGATTTTTCAATACGGTTTCGCTTAACATTTGCCAAGAATAACAGTTTTGGCCAATTTTGTCAATAGTTTACTTGACCTTTCCACCTCACTCGAGACGCCGCGGATCCAAGAGCTACCATACCGCGCACCGGGAAGAAAAGTCGTCCAGGCCCGTACAAGAGAGGATTTCTGGAGTCTGCTTCGATGCAGACTTGACAGGCAAATGTTCTTGTTGGCCCGACATTGCCAAGCAAGTTGACTTCGCCATCCGAATGCGCCGAGGCGCTAAGCCGCAGAACGACCCCGTAACGCAGATCCGCCCAATCGAGACTTTAATTTTGAGCGCGTTCGTTGGCATACTATGGGCGTCAACCGTCCGCTGTTCAACCCAGTTTTGGGGAGTTTCCAGCGCCATGGCCACCGTATCCCACTCCTCCGCCCTCACAGACTATCTAACCGCTGCCGCGCCGGAAGATATCGATTCGGGCGTGGTCGCTTATTTGGCTAACCTCAGCGAAGTGGCGAAAGTCGCGCCGGGCGTCGCGGCGAGCATCGTCCAGGAGTTGGCGGATCAGCGCTCGAACTTGAAGCTCATCGCGAGCGAAAACTATTGCAGCCTCGCCACGCAACTCGCCATGGGCAATCTGTTGACGGACAAGTACGCGGAGGGGTATCCGGGACACCGCTTCTACGCGGGCTGCGACAACGTCGATACAGTCGAGGCTTACGCTGTCGAGCAGGCATGCAAGTTGTTCGGTTGCGACCACGCGTATGTGCAACCGCATAGCGGCGCCGACGCGAACCTCATCGCTTATTGGGCGATTCTGATGACGCGCGTTCAAGGGCCGGCACTCGACGCGCTGGAATCTACGAATCCGTCCGCGCTGTCTCCGGAAGACTGGAATCGCCTGCGCGCGAAGGTGGGCAGCCAGCGGCTGATGGGCATGGACTACTCGAGTGGCGGCCACCTTACCCACGGCTACCGGCATAACGTGTCGGCCCAAATGTTCGAGTGTTTCACCTACGGCGTCGACCGGAAAACTGGCCGGCTCGATTACGACGCTCTCGAGGCGCAGGCTCGCGAAGTCAAGCCACTCATCTTTCTGGCGGGTTACAGCGCCTACCCGCGCGCTATCGACTTCGAACGGCTGCGCGCCATTGCCGACGCGGTGAGCGCGGTGTTTATGGTCGATATGGCGCATTTCGCTGGGCTTGTCGCAGGCGGTGTGTTCGAGGGCAAACACAATCCCATCCCCTACGCGCATGTGGTGACTTCAACAACGCACAAGACTCTTCGTGGGCCGCGGGGCGGCTTGGTCCTTTGTACCGAGGAGTTCGCTGAAATGGTCAACAAGGGTTGTCCGCTCGTCATCGGCGGCCCGCTGCCCCACATCATGGCGGCGAAAGCCATTGCCTTGACCGAAGCCAATCGGCCGGAATTCGCCGACTACTCCCGCCGCGTCCAGTCCAACGCGGCTGCGCTCGCGGAAGCCTGCATGAGCGAGGGACTGGTCGTCGCGACGAACGGGACGGACAATCACCTGTTTCTGGTGGATGTGACCCCCTCGGGGATCACCGGGCGCCAAGCCGAGAGCGCATTGCGCGAATGTGGTGTCACGCTAAACCGAAATTCCCTGCCCTATGACGCCAACGGCCCATGGTACACGAGCGGCCTGCGCCTGGGCACTCCCGCCGCTACGACCCTGGGCATGGGCGAATCCGAAATGTCCGAGATCGCGGGTATTCTGAAGGCCGTTCTATCCCACACAAAACCCACGACCATCGAGTCGGGCGAGAACGCCGGCAAGACGAGCCAAGCGAAATACACCATCGATCCCGGCGCACAATCCGAAGCGCTCGAACGGGTGGGCGCGCTCCTCAAGAGATATCCGGTGTACCCCGAACTCGATTTGTCCATGCTTCAACGCTCCTTCGGATAACGCACGACATAGTTGCGGCCCTCCCGCGAATACATGGTCAGCACAGGGCAATGCTCTCGGGCGTACCGCATGGATTCCCGGCGCCGCGCCAGCTTACACTACCGCGAGGATTTCCTCATGCCGGATACGCCAGCAAAGGCCATCGCTCCTACGATGGATGCCCCTTCAAACGAGAACAAACCGGCGCGCCGCGCAGCCGTGATGAAATTTGGCGTTGTTGCCGGGGCGGTCGCTACGCTGTTTGCGAGCTCTCGCTTCGTGGATGTGCTGGGCGCGCTTCAGGGCGCGGTCGATTGGATCGAGGGGCTCGGGCTCATCGGGGTGGGGGCCTTCATTCTGCTCTACATCCTGGCTACTGTATTCTTTGTGCCCGGATTAGTGCTCACGCTGGGCGGAGGCGCCGCCTTTGGATTTTTCAAGGGAACGCTCATCGTGTCTATCGCCTCTACGCTCGGGGCGACGGCAGCGTTTCTCGCGGGCCGATACTTCGCACGCGATTGGGTAGGCAAGAAGATCGAGGGTAACGCGAGATTCAGCGTCATCGACAATGCCGTCACAAAGGAGGGCTGGAAAATCGTCGGCCTGACTCGCCTTTCCCCCGCTTTCCCTTTTAATCTCCTCAACTACGCCTACGGTCTCACCAGTGTGTCTTTGCGTGATTACTTTTTCGCGTCGTGGATCGGCATGTTGCCCGCCACCGCCGTGTACGTCTTTCTCGGCTCGACCGGGCTCAAGGTCGCGGATCTTGGCATGGAAGACAGAGAGCCAAGTTCTGGCGAACTGGTTCTGTATGGCGTCGGCATCATGGCTGCGGTCGTCGTAACCGTCTTCATCACGCGAACCGCCAGACGAGCCCTGCAAGAGCGGGTCGACATGGAGCCGGACGCGGACACGACTCCCGAGTCTTGAACTAAGGTTGGCTTCGTCCACAACCCAAGCTCGCAATAAACTCCAGATGTCAGAATGGCGCAAGAACGCCGCATCACCCGGTTATCTCACCGCTCTTCTACTGCGACGAGGGATAAGGCCGCCCTGACGAAACTCTTCTCGCCTTTCGACCTCGACGTTACCCGCCACGCTGTCGTCCGAAAGACGTCGAACAAGTCGCGACATAGCAACCTTCTCCACCGTCTCGCTACGGAAACCGGTGAGATAACCGGGCTAAGGAAGTTGTGACGAGTGCCGAAGAGTCTACCAATATTCTGTAAGCCTTCCGCCGGCGTGGAGCACGGGCAAACGGGAAGCGCCATAAACTCCGGTGGCCCAAATGCTGCATTCGCCCCTGTCGACAGGGCCTCTCGCAAACGCCAGAAATTCTTCTTGTTCTTCCTCGCAGTCTTCAGCCCTTGAGGCACTAACGCGCTTATCTCACCCTCCACAATCTCCAAATAACCCGCGACCGGAACAAGAGCCACCCGTTTGACTCTTGTGTTCTTCGTGACCATTTCCGGCTAGGCCGCGTCGGGCGCGATGCGGGCTAGGCCCGGCCCCTCTCCTCAAGTTCCTTCTTCTTTTCTGGGGAGAGCGCCGGATAGATGTGCGGGCGCCACTTGGATTTGATACCAAGGTCGTTGCCTTCCCGCTGCCAGTTGTCCTCGCCCGGACGAGGCGTGACCAGTCCCCATGCGAGAAGCGAGTCGGCGTTGTCCCTGATGGTTTCCTCTACTGTGTGGGGCTTGAGGCCCAGTTGCGTGATTGACTTCTCCAAGACGCAGAGCGGGCTTCTGCGCCAGGCGCCCTCCCGGTAGACTCCGCTGATACCGATTCCAGGGTAGAGCCGTTGCATAATAGCCTGCAGTTCGGTCTGGCGGATCATTCCGCTTTCGTCTGTGGCCACCAGGTTGTAGCGTTCGCCGTTCTTGTTGTCGGAGCTCTCGGCGATCAGACGTTGGGTCTCGGCCACATCGCGGACGTCGATAATGTTCCAGAACATCCGGGGATGTCCGTAGCCGTCGAGCATGTCGCCGATGCGCGTCTGCCAGGTCCATGGACGCTGGTGACTCGCGGCCAACAGGGGGCCGATGACGTGGCAGGGGCAGACGCCAAATGCCGCGACCCCATGCTTCTCGGCCTCGGCGTACACGTAGCGCTCCGCTTCGACCTTGCCCATGGCGTATGCGATGTCGCGATCCTTCTCGACCGATTCCATGTTCCATCCCAGGCCACCGCCGTGCATTTGCTGGTTCATATCCGCCCAGCAGTCCTCGGTGTGAACGTGGTCTTCCTCCGCGGGATGTCCCACGGCGGCGAAGGAACTGGTGTACACGAGCCGCCGCACCGAGCCGGATTCCTTGATCGAGTCCATGATCATTTTAGTGGCGGTAAAACAGCCCTCATAGACCTTCATCGGCGTCGAGCCTTCGATGTTGCCCATCTCGGCGGCGGCGTGGAACACGCAGCTACAGCCCTTGAAGGCATCGTCGTAGTCGCCAGGGATAGTCAAATCGCAATCGTGCAGCGTAACCGAGCCAGGGCCGATTTGATTCATGGCGGTGAGATGCGCCGTGGCCGAAAGCTTCGAGGAATCTCGAACGCAAGCGCGCACGGTGTAGCCGTGCTTCACCAGGTTGAGCACGATGTGGGATCCGATGTACCCGGAACTGCCAGTCACGGCGACCGGGCCGTCCGCGAGGCCGACAGGTTTAGGTTGAGAATTATCGCTCATTGTTGTTCTTCCTTTTTCGAGGCCTGAGTTGAGTCAAGGGTCGAACTTCTTTCCTTCGTATCCGCCGCTATAATGCTAATTTCACTGTCCTGATGCAAGCTGGGCCACGCCCTCTCCAGTAGATGGAAGTCTAGCTCAGAGAGGAATCGTGAGCAAGGGCGACTGAGCTTTTATGTCGCCTGCCTGCAGGTAGAACAGGTAGGACAACAGCTCGAAGGTCGATTTGGTCGCGAGATCCGAATCGTCGATGTAGAACCAGGCGCCCCGGTAACGCACGGCGGCAAAGGCGGATTCCGGGCGCGAATCTTGGGAGCGAATGGTCATCAGCCCTGGCGTGACGACTTCGGACCAGTCAAACTCCGCGGCGGGGTCGTCTGGGTTCGGCTGGCGTGGCGCGGTCTTCGTGACGAGACCGACGTCTTTGTGGGCCAGCGGAACTCGGACGGCGTTGGAAAGAAAGTGCATGACGCCCAACATCGAGCGCATCTGAACGATTACATTGCCGTCGCTCCCTACTCCCACGCCCTCGGACATAATGAATTTCCGCTCATTGCCGGTAAGGTCCATGAGCTCTCTCAAGCGGATGGCTTCGCTGGAATCGCCTTGCCCTTCAGCGAATTGAAGCACCAAGTCATACTTTTCCTCGTCAGTCGCGCTCCCCTCGGCTTGTTGCAAGAATCCAAAGAGTTCGCCGTTGGTTTGGAGAGACCGAAGTAGCCGTATGACCTCGGCGAAGTCCCTAAAATGGGGCTCGTAGTCCGGAGTGGGACCCGAAGCGGAGGGCGCGTTGGGCAATTGGTTGAACCGCTGTACGCACATGCCCATGATGCGCTCGACGCTCCAGCCGCTCTGTGAGAGCAGGATGATTGTGTCGAGCGGTATGGGGCTGAGGATCTGGGTGACAAACTTCTGGCCCTTCAGCGGCGTGTATGAAATCGTCGGCTTCTCGAGATACTCCATTCCCGCGTCAACGCCAAGCGCCCGATTCCTTCCCTGATTGCGGCCCTTGGTAACGGAGCCGGACGCGCCCGCGCCGATGCCCGACAGGTTCAGCGTTCGCGAGGTATTGTCGATGGGGGAAAACGATGAGGACGCGCTCGTGCCGTAGCTGAGGCTGTACTGAGTGTTGACGCTGTCGACCTCAAGGAAGATCAAGGTGTCGCGATACTTGAGGCGCACGAGGTTAAGCAGCAGTTGCTGGTTCCAGGTTTGTGCGATAGCCTCGTTGTAGTCTACCCGGGCGGATTGGAGCGCTTTGGGGCCGACGGCGTTGCATCCCGTCAACGCGACGACCGCGATCATAGCAGTGGATATCCAGACATGGTTCATTCGAGTACCTTCTCCCCCGGTGTGCGCAGTCGCGGCTCTCTAAACAGCCCCCGTCGTATCGAGAACAGCATACCGGGGAAGGGGGCCGGAAGAAAAGTCTTGGCGCGGTTCCGTATCCACCGGCGCGGTGGCACGGGCATCCTGCCCGTGATTGATGGGCTGGGAGCCATGCCACCTTGCCCCTGCGTTCTTCTACCTATTTCCCGCGAAGCGGGTTCTGACTCGCAATGACAAGTTGGAGGACTTTTGTCGGCACCAATCCCTAGGACCATGGACGGGAGTCGAACCTTATCGCCTCAAAGGCTGAAAACCGCGAGGAAGAACAAGAAGAGTTTCCGGCGTTTGGGAGAGGTCCTGTCGATAACGGCGAACGCAGCATTGTGGCCACTGGAGCCTATGGCGGTAGGGGTCTGCGAAGGGAACCCACGCCTGAATATCCGATCAGACGACGCAGGCAGGATTTGCCCCGAAGGGACTACGGGCTGTAGCCGGGGGATGAGCGAAGCAATTCCCCCGGTCAACTTAACCACTCGATATTTCTCCGAAGGAGATATGGCGGCTGAGAAACTCGAAACAAGATTCACCGCCTTGCCAAAGACCGCGACATCGATTACAGCCCCGAGACGATCTGGAAACCAGCTCGGCTACCTGCCGGACGGGAATAGCCGCATCTCCTTCGAAGAAGTTCGTATGGAAAAACGCTTACCGGGGGAATCGCTTCGCTCATCCCCCGGCTACATGCCACGGCCCCTTCTGGGCAGAGCTTCCCGTTTGCCCAGCCCGGATATCGTGATTGCCGTTGCGAGGCAAACGCTAATATTCGCCTTGGCTATCGTGCTCGCCGCCCTCTTCGCTGTCGTGATTCTTCTTATGATCGCTGCCTTCGGCTTCGATGGGCTTGCCATCGATATAGGCGAACGCGGCCAACGGGTCACCCACAACCCTGGCCACGCATCCGGGGCAGCAAGTCTTGACGAGGCGGTTGGCGATAACCGCGTTGATGGGTTCGCCCATGGCCGTCAGCTTATCGCCGGAGACGGTGCACTTCTCAAGGGGATAGTCGCCGCTCTGTTTCTTGATGACGGCGGCGTCGAGTTTCGCCAAGTAGGTGTCCGTGTCGGAACGAAATTTCGCGACCTGGTTGCGGTCGGCCAAGCGCACAAGACGGTTGAAGTGGATAAGGTTCACGGCCTTGTCGCCCAGAGGCTTTCCGCTTACCAGGCCCGTATCCATCGGGTAGTATGGCAACTGGGCCTTGACCATCTTGGCGTCGATCTTTCCGACAAGCTTTGCTGTATCTTTCTTCAACGAGGCCTTGCATCCCGCGCAGCAGAGTCGAAATTGCCGGTCGTCGATGGTTAGCAGGATGGGGTCGCCCATGCCTCCCAGTTTCTCGTCTGAGATCGGGCAGGTGTTCAGCGTGTACGGGTCTCCCTTGAACTCAGGTGTGTCGGCCGCGAAACCCGCGGCCGACAGAAGCAACATGCCTGCAGTTAGGCAGAGGCCGGCGGCCCCTAGCTTCTGAAAAGTCGTCATTTTCATTCCTCCTTATCGATTAGCCGGCCCTTGAGGCCGTGTGCCTGGACCACTCCAGGGAAATTCGCATGCCCCACCATTGACGTTGAACACAAGACAGGCAAAAAAGTATTCCATCGCGTACGCGACGTTCCAATTCACCACCGCGGATACTATCACTGCTCCTTTTGTTTCGGCAACTCCTCGCCACCGAACAGGGGGCGCAGTTCGGGATCGAAGGCTTTCGGTGGCAAGCCGAGGCGCTCGCGCATTTGCTTGTTGGACACGTAGAAAGCGTCTGCCATCGGCACCCGGACGATTTCGCCCAAGGATTCGCGGACGAGCGATTTGATCTTCTCCTTGTCGCCCTCAAGGGTTTCGAAATAGCGGACAAGGCTTATTGGGGTCAAATCGCTGAGTACGCCACGCTTGTACATGGAGGCAAAATCCGCGGCAACCGTCGAAACCAAGTCGGGATAGGGCTGGCTCATCCAGCGGTGTTCGCCGAGGTAGTCGGAGGTGAACTCCTGGCAGACTTCGGGGTTCATAGGCCTGAACTCGAAACAGGTGCACCGGCTTTTCACCCGGGTAGAGAACTCGCCGTTCGTCGCGATGACCATGGCCACATTTTCGGCGTAAGGCAGATAGCCTTCCACCTGGTTGCGGAAGGTGGACCAGTCCACCGGCTCCGGATCCACATCGTCGAAAAAGAGAACGAAACGCCGATAGTGGTGCGCGCGCAACGTGGCGATGAGTTTCTCGAGAGGCCGCTCTAGGGAGTCCGCCTCCGCGTTGATCAACGTGATTTCCAGATAGGAGAGGGCACTTGCGATGGTTAGATGAGTCTTGCCAACTCCGGGTATGCCCGAGACGAGCAGGGGCGCTACGGGTTCGCCCTTCACAAATCCATCGAAGTACTCCTCGAAGAACTTTCGCTCGCTGAGGTAGCCGTAGAAATTCTTCAGCGAACGAATGTCGCCTAACGGCGCGGCGCCCGGCCGCGGGATCGAGTCCAAAGGCGGCGGCGTCCCCACTTCGCGCAGACATTCGATGTATAGCCCAAGCACCTCGGCACCTCGGCGCCCCGGTGCGCGAATCGCAGCGCGTGACGAAGCATGTGGGCCAATTGCTGGTCGGCCGACGCGGCCTCCTCGTCAGCCCCTTCCGGAAGCCGCCGCCTGATGACATCCCACAGGCACTCGCTCAAGAATTTCGACACCGGGCGGCTTCCCGCGTACTCGATAAGAGCGTTAAGGTAATCGGTGGGGTCGGGCGCGGTGGACACGACCTCCAGCATTGCCGCGCCACACCCTGATCTTCTTCTAGGGCCCGCAACTCGCTCCGCATCGCCGCCAGACGGCGCAGGTAATTCTCTATAAACTCATGATGAACAGACACATGGCTCGAGACGCCATCCGCGGCTGGCTGCTGGAAAAGGACGTTCGCGCTGGCAATTGCCGGCAGCAGCGCGTCGCGCATCCGTCCGATTGGGTCTGCGTTCGTCATCTGGAGCCGTTCCTTGGCCTCGCGGCGGGTCAGCGCAAGGTCCGCTAGAAGAGTTTCTCTTTTTCCCCGGACAGCTTCAAATATGCAAAGAGGCCTATGCCCGCGAGGAGACCAATACCGCACAAGCCCATCAGGCCGGCAGGATTGAACTCGCCTGCCTTGAGCTGCGCGTACGCAAATGCCATCACGATGCCGGATACGCTGAGCAACGCCAGAAACGCTCCGGCCCACTTCATGTAGGCGCGATTGCGTTCCAGCGCCTCCTCGTCCGCCTCCATTCCAATCGCCAGGGCCGCGGCCACCGCTTTCTGCTCGGACATCTGCTTCGTGTCGATGCAACCTGGGCACCTGGAAATCACCGCGGACAAAGCCGCCGGATCCATGCCGCTATCGAGGGCCCTAGCCGTCGCCTGTGCTTCTTCCGAGCCGTGGCCCTCCAACGTATACGGGCTGCCGCAGGCCACGCAGGTCCGGGGTTTGGTCCATTCGCTCATAGGATCCACGCTACCTCACGCGTTCTCGTGCAGACACCGACTGTGCGCATGGTAGCACATACGAGAGGCGAAGCAATTCGCCGGCATAATGTCTCAACCAACCAAGACCGGCCGCATAACGCGGCCTATTGCATCACGACGCTCCATTCATGGAAGATAGCCCTGCCCGCGCTTAGCCCGGATAAACTGGATCCCTCATATGTCGTTGCCAAAATCAGATGAATCGCTACTGGCCGAGTGCGAGATCCATACTTTTCGCGCGAGCGGCCACGGCGGACAAAACGTGAACAAGCGCGATACCGCCGTGCGATTGCGCCATCGGCCTACGGGGTTGACCGTCGTGTGCCAGCACGAGCGAAGCCAATACCGCAACAAACAACTCGCGCTTACCGACCTCAGAAGAAAGCTGCGACAACGTTTTCACCGGGCACGGCCCCGAATCGCGACAGCGATTCCGAAGGGGGTCAGGAACCGCATCCTCGAAAGCAAGAAACGCCTCGGCCGGAAGAAGCAATGGAGAAGAGCGGTAAAAGACCAAGACGACTGACCGAAAACTTTTGCGCGGAAACCGCGGGCCTAGCTTCCTCCCTCTCCGAGGGCGAAACCCGCACAAATCCCCGAACAACGTACGACGGGAACGAGAAGAGCTGAATCGATCGCGCACAAACGTGTCGTGCCTCTTCTGCGATTCGCTGCCGCCGCGGGGCGATGAGTTGTCAATGCGAAACGGGCCCCGGCTTTCGCCGGAGCCCGTAGGAGTGCAGTAGGAACGGTGTTAAACGCCATGCACGTTGGTTGCCTCTGGACCCTTCTTACCTTGCCCAGCCTCATACTCCACCTTCTGACCATCTTGCAAAGAGCGGTAACCCTCAGCCGTGATGTTTGAGTGGTGGACGAACAAGTCGTCCCCACCATCGTCCGGCGAAATGAAACCATATCCCTTTTGGTCGTTGAACCACTTAACTGTACCCGTAGCCAATGTTCTTACCTCCTGCGGCCGCCTTCATGCGATCCGTCCGGCTTTGCCCCCTCTTTTCGTCCCGAGGAAGGCCGCCCCGAGGGGGAAAGGCAAATCCTTCCATTGCAAAAGTAGAACAGAGGCGATAAGCAAGTGTCAACAATTCTTTTTATACGGAAGCCTTATATAAAAGCAAATGCTCATATTTATTCGCCGTTCATCGGGTTCCCCGAGGCATCTTTTCGGGCCCGAATGAGGATTTGGCTGGCGCTACCCACGCTGCGGAAATAGTAAATCGCCGTTAGGGCATCGCGCTCATCCGCGGTCAAGTCACCGTGACGCCCCCCCCGGGCCACGCGGTCGCGATTGGCATGGTAGAGACTAAGGGCCGCGGCTACCGATATATTGAAACTTTGAGAGAACCCCAGCATGGGGATGGACACGCGCTCATCGGCGAGCGAAAGGAGTTCCCGCGAAACGCCGTCCTTCTCGTTCCCGAAGACCAGAGCCGCGGGTTCGGTAAAATCGATCTCCGCTATTGGCCGAGGCGTCCCTTCCAGGCAGGTAGCGAGCACCTTGTAGCCCAGGCTCTTCAGCGACCGAACACACTCAACGGTCGATTCCCACACCTGAATATCCAGCCACTTCTCAGCGCCCTGCGTGACCCGTTTCGCCTTCTTGAAATTCGGCGAAGTCTGAATGATGTGGGCCGACTGGTAGCCCAAGGCCTCCGCGCTGCGCAAGACGGCGCTCACGTTGCCCCGGTCGTAGAGTCCCTCCATGACGGGAGTCACGTTGTAAGTGCGGCTGTCCAGCGTCGTAGCGATGCGTTCCTTTCGCTCAACGGAGACCAAAGGCGACAAGACTTCTATGATCTCGGCCGGCAGAAAATCTTCGCTATCGATACGAAGGGGTTCGAGATGGGGGCAACGTGACTGCATAGTCCTCGCAATGCTCTTGGGGGTAGACATGGGGCGGACATCCAACGCGCTGGAAAAACAGCCCACTCTATGCTCTAATCTTGCCCGTGGGCCGATCAAAACACAAACAACGCGAAGACGCCGAAAACTTCTACGAAGCCGTCTACGCTCTTGTACGTAAAATCCCCAGGGGACGTGTGATGACTTACGGGCAAATCGCTGCGATACTGGGCGCGCCCCGCGCTGCCCGCGCGGTAGGGTACGCCATGCGCGCGAGCGGCCACCGCGAAGACGTGCCCTGGCAGCGTGTGATCAACCACCGCGGCGCTATCAGCGCGCGTAGCGAGGTTGGCCGTCCCATTATTCAGGAGCAACTGCTCCTAGAAGAAGGCGTGAAATTCGACGAGTCAGGTAGTTGCGACCTCGAAGTGTATCGCTGGGAACCAAACGATCCTGACAGGTTCTTCTACGGTCCGTCCGGAAACGCGCCATTCTAACGCGCGGCACTCCCGCACTGGATCCTTGCCTCCAAAACCGTCAAGAACTTGAGAGTACCGGATTCTCCGTGCCAATTGACCGTACGGCTATAGTCTCAGTTCCGAGCGCGGATCACGCCGTTCCGGTGGCACGTTGTGCTCATCCATGAATGTGACGACCTCTGGGCGCTCAGCAATAACGTTTGTCTCCTGCTTGGGGTCTGAGGAAAGGTTGAACAGCTCCGATATGCCGGGTTCAACGCAATAAATCAAAGACCACTCATCAGTCGTAACAGTGATAGAAGTATCTTCTGTTCTATAAAATACACAGTCATCCACCTTCTCAGGGCTGCCGTTGCTTCTGAACGGGGCCGCGCTGATCACATAGTCCCTGCCGGCCACAGACGGATCCTTCATGGCTGGCAGTAACGACCGTCCCTCCATACTGGATGGTATCTCATGTCCCAGGATATCCAGGATTGTCGGCGCCAAATCGATAGCCGAGGTCAGGCCGCTATAGGCCCCCGGTTCAATACCTGGCGCATAAATGAGAAGGGGGGCGGCAGCTACCTCCTCGTAGAGCGGGCAGTATCCAAATCCCAAACCCGTCATACCCTCCGGGAGTTTAGCGAGTGTGTGCTTTCCAAATCGGCCGCCGTGCTCACCGTGATAGGTCCCGTGGTCGGTTGTGAAAATAATGGCCGTATCCTTCATCAAATTCATATTCTCAAGGCGCGTTATAAAGTGGCCAAGCCACGTATCAACCATGGTAACTTCGCCGCAGTAGAAAGCGTGCGCCTTTCGGATCTTGTCTTCCTTGGGCCTTGCGCCTGAGGCCAGGCGGCCACCCACCCAAGTAGAGCCGCGCTGATCTTCAGGGAGCTCGGCAAAAGATAGTTCAGCGCGAGAAGGCATGACCACCTCACTGCCATCATCGGGCCAATAGAGTTTCGTGTAGTACTCAGGAGGATCCCAAGGTTCATGCGGGTCCCACGCATCGACGTAGAGAAAGAAGTCTTCCTCATGGCGGCCTTCCAGCCACTCCATCGCCTTGGTGAAAGTCCGAGGAGCGAAACGGTCGGATTCAAAGCGCCATGACGCGCGCACGTCGTGGCTTTCGCCCGTAGGAGGCGCCGCGGGTTGCCCGAGTATGTCGTAGAACGTGAAGAAGCCGCGATCATAGTTGTAGTTGTTGCGTTGGTAGAATGGCGTGTCGACAACCGCCGCGGTATGCAGTCCTTTGTCCCTGAGAATCTCAGGAAGGATCACCATGTCCTTGGTCAGCGGTGCCCAACCGGGAAAAGAGGTGCCGGTCCAACGGCCGGTGTAAAAATCCGCACGAGCCGGCATGGTTGGAAAGCTCGCGATGTAGTGGCGGTCGAAGCGCACCGATTTGGCAGCTAGAGTATCCAATGCCGGTGTGCGGATTACTTCGTTGCCATAGCAACCAAGATGGTCACGTCGAAATGTATCTGCTATTACCCATACGATATTCATCCTCGCTCCTCCCTTTCGCTCAGTTGCTCACCGGGTCCCGCCTGTGCCCCCGCCTACTCGACAGCCACAGCCACACTTTACGCCCATATCTTGGCAAGTTGAGATGGATATCATTGCACTTTATCCATTGGGAAGACAAAATACAATGATGATTCCAAGGTGTATAGAGAGTAAAGTCTAGGCTGCCTTGAGTCGGCGAGCGGCTGTAGTGCTAATTGGGCCTCGCCAGGTAGGAAAAACCACGCTGGCAATGGGTATGGCCCAACATATGAAGTCGATGTATCTGGACCTTGAGGATAGGGCGGACCGCGAAAAACTATCGAACCCGGTATTCTTTCTAAGTCAATATGATGACCATCTTGTCATCCTTGACGAGATGCATCGGATACCTGAACTC
>CAYNZS010000092.1:0-14151 GCA_964401695.1 uncultured Nitrospirales bacterium | reverse complement strand
GCTCAATAACGTGCCCGTGGTGGTCACGGGCGCCCATATGGGAAATGTCGGCTTATATAGAATATCGCGTCCGGAAGCGGCGAAAAGATCTCGCCAGAGCTTGAATTTTTCTTCCATTATCTTCCAGTCCATGTAGCAGTTATCCAGCATGACGTAATCAACCTCCCACTCCACAAACTGAGAAACATGCAAGGCCTCCCTGCCGATCCCTCCCACAGGATCCCAACCACAGTCCGTTTCTCCAGGGCAGGTATGAATCCCAATCTTGAGTCCATTAGCATGAGCATAATCGGTGTATATGCAAGGGCGATGGATTACTCGACCACGTTAAGCTGTTGATTTTGTGGGATTTGCACTTTTTGCTCCGGGCAATTCTAGAGTATTTTAATCTTGAGATGCGGTATACCCACATGAGCGAAACTGGCCTTCTACATCCTGCGGTATTACCGTTTCCAACGCTTGACAAATCGCCTGGACCAGCTCTTCTTCGGTGTGTGCTTTTGCAGCGCGTAATTCGAACACCTCATGACAACGCTCGCGTACTATCCACAGTTGGATGACGACGACAACCTGTCCGTTGCCTACTATCTAGCGCTTCAAGGTCGCGTTGGCGAGGCGCTTGCGAAGTTCGGAGCCGTCGAATCGAAACTCCAATACGACTATATGGACACGTACTTCGCTTTCTACCGGAACAAACCAGCGGAAGCGCGGCGGCTGTCGGAAAGCTATGCCGGCTATCCCGTGGATCACTGGCGGGTCCTGTTTGCGAACGCGTCGGATCAGCTCGCTCGGTTGGGAGGAGAACTTGCGGGTGTCGCCGACCCGGAAAGCCACACTCAACGTCAGGGCGCGTTGGCATCGACGCAGCCCTCGTTCGATTTCGAGATAGACGGCGGTACGCTGACAATACGGCACGCGAATGTCGATTCTTGCCAGGTGAACTACTACCTCATTGACGTCGAGTTACTGTTCTCGCGGAATCCCTTCGCCCAGGAGCATTCGGATCGTTTCTCGACGGTGCGCCCAGCCGCGACGGAGTCCGTGCGCTTATTCGCGGGGCAAACCGAGACGGCTGTTGACATCCCCGAGCGTTTTCGCGGTCAAAACATGCTCATTGAAATCGAAGGGGCGGGAATCGTTAAGGCGTTCGCTCATTACGCTCACACGCTCGATCTGCAACTAACCGAAACTTACGGTCAGGCGCTGGTAAGCGACCGCGCGACATCGCGTCCGCTGCCAGGGACCTACGTGAAGGTCTTCGCCCGAACGAAAGACGGCAACGTGAAGTTCTACAAGGACGGCTACACCGATCTGCGCGGCCGCTTCGACTACGCCTCGCTGAATGCGAACGCGCTGGCCTTCGTTGGTCGCCTCGTCATGAGCGACGCGGGCGGGGCGGTCGTTCGAAAGGCGGCGCCGCCCGCGAACTAGGAAAACGGGTACTGTTAGCCCGCGCCGTTTTGGAGTTGACGTTACCGGTTCTTGCTGGTATGGTCATGGGAGTTTGTCGGCATTGGTCAACTGTGGGTTCGTATCGGGTATCTCGGGGAGAAGGTGTCGCGCGCAGAACGCGCGGGCCGAGCTGAGCTAACCGGGAATTTGAGAGGGGTAGAGATGTTTACTTTTCGTACGGTGAGTCGAAGATTTCCGATTGTGTGCCTGGCCCTCTTCGCAATGAGCCAGGCCAGCGCCCAGCAACTCGGATGGCAGAAGCCAGTGGAACGCGATCCCGCGGAGATCGCCCGCATCGTGGGATCGGTCGAGCAGAGCGAGCCCTCCCGGGACCTGAACATTGTCTGGGTCTGGGGCATCGATAAATTCCACGAAATGACCACTCACTCGTACGCCTGGGTCATGGACCGTTACGTCTATGATCTTCTGCCCAACGTTCCGCGCGTCACCGTGACGCCTTCCTATTATTTCCCAACGAAAGAACAGTGGGAAAAAGCGGACCTGGTCGTGTTCTATATGTGGCCCCGCACGGATGGACGCGGGGAGTTTGAGGACGCCGGCAAGCATCCAGGGGACCGGCGGCACGTTTGGGACTACGAGCTCATGGATGCCTTTCAGAAACGCGGCGGCGGAATGATATTCGCGCACATGGCCCTGCAGGACCGGGCAGGACCAGGCCCGGAACTGGCCAAGCGAATTGGACTGGCTTGGGGGCATCTGGATCCGGAGATCCCCCTCAGTAGCGCCGGCGTATTGCACTGGCCTGTGGACGTTACAGCAGCCGGGCGCAAATCCCCGATTCTCAAGGGCCTTCCAGACAGTATCAAATTCGTGGACGAAATCTACTGGCCTTTGGTCGGAGACCAGTCAAAAACCAGCATCCTTGTGACATCCCAGGCCGACCCGAATACCCACGGCAACGGGGCATGGAAGCCGGGGGATCTCGATAAGCTGGACGGCAAGGCCTGGCCGACCATGTGGACCACTGAGGTGGGCAAGGGCAAAGTCTTCGGCACCACTCTGGGCCATAACTTCTACACGTTCAACGATCCCTTCTTCCGGATCATTCTGCTGCGGGCCATGGCTTGGACCATGAACGAGTCCTTCGATCCCTTCAAGCCGCTGGTGACGATGCATCTCGAGCCGTAGACCGTTCGGTCTATGCGGGGAGCCTCGGCGGACAATGGACCGCACGCTGAACACCGATGTTCTGCGGCGCGATCCGGAGATTCGAAGGGAGAGGCGATGTCTGCTTTTCGTGCGATGAGTCGGAGTCTTCTCATCGTGTCCTTGGCCCTTCTCGCGACGGGCCAGGCCGGTGCTCAGCAGCTCCGGTGGCAAAAGCCGGTGAAACGTGATCCTGCGGAAATCGCCCGGATCGTGGGATCGATTGAGCAGCGTGAGCCTTCCAGGGACTTGAACATTGCCTGGGTCTGGGGCATCGACAAGTTTCACCCCAAAACAACCCACGAATACGCCTGAGGCATGGGCCGCTATGTCTATGATCTTCTGCCTGATGTCCCCCGTGTTACGGTGACTCCTTCCCACTATTTTCCGACGAAGGTACTCTGGGAAAAGGCGGATCTAGCCCGGATATCTCACCGATTTTCGTAGCGAGACGGTGGAGAAAGTTGCTATGACGAAACTTATCCGAAGCCTTTCGGACGACAGCGTGGCGGGTCACGTCGAGGTCGAACGGCGAGAAGAGTCTCGTCAGAATGGCCTTATCCGCCGTCGCAGTAGAAGAGCGGTGAGATATCCGGGCTAGTCGTGTTCTATATGTGGCCCGCGCACGATGGGTCCGGGGGATTTTCCGACAGCGCCCCGCATGAAGGGGATCGACGAAACACCTGGGGCTACGATCTCATCGATGCCTACCAGAAACGCGGCGGCGGGCTGATATTCCTGCACATGGCCTTGCAGGAAGGTACGGGCGCGGAGATGTCGAAGCGGATTGGACTGGCCATGGGGCAGCGCGACCCGGCGATCCCGACCACCACGGCCGGCGTATTGGACTGGCCGGTGACTGTTACACCCGCCGGGCGCGCCTCGCCCATCTTTGAGGGCCTCCCAGAAAAGATAAAATTCGTGGACGAGCTGTATTGGCCCTTATACGGACACTCGAACAATGTCACGATCATGGCGACCTCACCGGCCGCTCCGTCTACCGCAGGCCAGGGGGCATGGAAGCCACCCGAGAATTACGATGAATTGGACGGCAAAGCGTGGCCCGTCGTGTGGACGACGGAAGTGGGCAAGGGCAAGGTCTTCGGCACGATTCTGGGCCACAACTTCTTCACTTTCAACGATCCCGTCTTCCGGATCATTCTGCTGCGGGCCATGGCTTGGACCATGGACGAGTCCTTCGACCCATTCAAACCGTTGGTAACACTCCATCCTGAACGGTAGGCAAGAACGCGGCCAAATCAGCAGAGAACCGGGCCAGCCCCTTGGTACTACTGCTTCGTCGAGGCGCCGCCTCCGGGTAGGCTGGGAATCTTTTCCATCCGGATGAAGAACATCAGCAGCGGCGGAATGAGGAACACGGTGAAGATGGTGGACATGGCAAGGCCTCCGAGCACGACACTGCCCAGCCCCCGGTACAGTTCGGACCCTGTCCCAGGCCACACCACGAGCGGCAGCATGCCGAAGATACTCGTCGAGGCCGTCATGTAGATGGGGCGCAAGCGGGATTTCGTCGCTTCAGTGACGGCCTCGCGGTGCTGCATCCCCCGGAGCCGGATGTTGTTGAGCGATTGGTGGACGATGAGGATCGCGTTGTTCACCACGACCCCGACGAGAATGATAAACCCGAGCATGGTGAGGATGTCGAGCGGCTGCGGCGCGATGAATGTATCCACGAGCTTCATACCGATGAATCCGCCCGCCCCGGCAAGCGGCACGGTAAACAGAATGACTAGGGGATAGGCGAAGTTTCCAAAGAGGGCCGACATCAGCAGATAGGTGATCGCCACGGCCAGAAGAAAGTTCCACTGGAGCGCGCGCCGGGTCTCGGTCAACTTGTCGGCCGTCCCGCCTAGCGTGACCGTCATCCCGTCCAACGCCCCCTGCGCCTGCATCCGCGGCACAATGTCGTCCTGCACGATTTCCATGGCCTCCTGGATCGTGATGGTGTAAGGCGGGGTCACCTCAAGCGAGAAGGTTCGGTTACGCTCAAGATGCCGAATGGACGTCAACCCGGTGGTGCGCACCATATCCGACAAGGCCGAAACCGGGACGGTCATCCCAGCGGGCGTCGGCAACAACGCGTCCGCCACATCCTCCGGCGTTTCAATATGCGCTTCGGCCATCTTAAGAATCAGGTCTATCTTCTTGTCGCCCTCCCGTTTGAAATCGCCGATATCGCGGCCGTCCATAATGACATCAAGCGCGGTGCCGAAGTGCTGGGCCGTCATGCCGGACGCGCGAAGCGCCTCGCCGTCCGGAATGAATCGAACTTCGGGAAACATAAGATCGAGGGCGGGGTTCGGGCGTATCTGTGAGTCCGGAATGGCCTGTTTGATCGCTGCCATCATTTGTGTCGAGGCCGCGATCATCTCTTCGATGGTGTTGCCCGAGATATTCACATCGATAGCCCGGCCGCGCCCCAAGCCCCGGTTGAAGACCCCTCCTTGGGTACTGATGCCCATGACGCCGGGAATATCCGACATCATCTTGCGCGCCAGGGGAATCAATTCACGCGCCCGCGCCGGGTCGTCGCTCACCATGCCACTGAACATTGAGGTGCCGTAGCTCGAGAAGAACGCGCGCCGGATGCCTGGGTAGCCTTCGTAGCCCGGCTCATAGTATGGCTCCAAGTAATCGAAGATATACTCTCCAATTCCCATTTTCTCGTCGTAAGATAGGCCCGGGGGCGGGATGAGCATGTTCATGACGAAGTTGCTGTTGCCCTGCGGCAAATATTCCATCTTTGGAAGCAGCGCGTAGGCGATGTAAAACGCCCCCGAGGACAGGCCAATTACCGAAAACGCCCGCGTCGCGGCATTGTAGGTCGTCGCGCCAATGACTTTCATGAACGCATCGGCAAGGCTATGCCCCATCCGTGTGACAACACTTTCGCGCCCCGCCCTGGATTCGAGGTGGTGAACGAAGCGGTTCTCGAAGAGCAGCCGTGAGAACATCGGAATGACTGTGATGGACACCACCAGGCTGAGTGCGACAGCGCAAGTCACCGCGATGGCAATGTCGCGAAAGAGCATTCCCGCCTCCAGCTCCAGGAATATGATGGGAAGGAAGACGGCGATTGTCGTAAGCGACGATGCCAGCACCGCCCCCCATACCTCCTGCGTTCCTTCATAGGCGGCGGCAGACGGATCCTTGCCCATCTTCCGGTGCCGGTCGATGTTTTCCAGCACGACGATCGCGTTGTCCACCAACATGCCGACCGCAAAGGCAATCCCCGCCATGGACACTACATTTAGGGTCGTGCCGAAAGCGTTCATGAAAATGAAGGTGCCGATGATACTGATAGGAATGGTCGTTGCGACCACGAGCGTCGAGGCGAAACTCCTGAGGAACAGCAGCAAGACAAATACAGCGAAGCTTCCTCCCACAAGGATGTTCTGCTGAAGGAGATCTATAGAGCCTTGAATGTATCCGCGCTGATCGTGCTGCCAATGCAGGGCGAGGCCCTCCTCCGCGAGAATCGTGTTCAACTCGGCCACCTTCGCCTCGACCCGATCCGTCAGATCCAGCATGTTCGTGTCCGGTTCCGCCTGGGCAAACACCGTAAGGGCGCGGTCGCCGTCCTGCAAGGAGGGCACCCGGAGTTTAGAGAAGCCAAAATCAACGTCGGCCAAATCTCCCACGCAAATAGTGCGCTGGCGGTCGGACACGACGATGACATTCGATATATCCGCCGGCGAACGAAATTCCGATACCGCGCGGATCCGGTAATCGCGCCGGCCAACAGAGAGGCTGCCAGCGGAAATATTGACGTTTTCCGCACGGAGCGCCGCGATGACTTGGTCGAGGGTCAGGCGGTACGCCGCGAGTTTCTCCGGCTTTACTTTGATCTGCATCTGGTCATTTTGGCCGCCGGAAACGCGAACACTCGAGACCCCATCGATACGCTCGATGAATTGAAGAATCTCGTCTTCGAAATAGGTCGAGTACGAGTAGATATCCCGCGTGTTTCCGGGAAGAGGCTTGAGCGCCAGGATTACGGCATAATTGCCGCGGCCATCCGAAGCGCTCAATCGGGGCTTGAACGCGTTCTCGGGATAACGAGTTACTTCGTCAAGCTTATTGGACACGCGCAGCAACGCGGCCTCCATGTCTTCGCCCGTCTTGAAGCGAAGCGTGATACTGCCCGAACCGTCAGACGAACTGCTCTCCATCTCCTCAAGGCCGACAAGGCCTTTGAGCGCCCTTTCTTGCTCTTCGATAATGTCGCGTTCGATCTCGTAAGGGGTCGCGCCGGGCCACGAGGTGCGCACGGTGACCGCCGCCCTTTCAACACTTGGGGTCAGCTGATAGGGGATGTTCGAGAAGGAGACCATGCCAAACAGGACGATCAACAAGACTCCGACGACGATGGAAACCGGTTTGACTATGGCAAACTTGATGAAGTCCAACGTATGCTCCCCAGGGCTAGTCGCCGCCGTCCCCGTTCCGAACGCTAAGATCACGCCCAATAATTTCGACCTCGGAACCGTCCCGAAGCCGTTCGTGGCCCTTGGTGATCACAGGGAACTTCGACCCGATTTGCTCCAGCGACACACCGGCGAAGAAACCATCGTAGCCGAGAACCGTCACCGAATGTCGAACCGCCGCGCCCTCTTCGACCGTAAACAAAAAGTCGCGGCCTGCCTGGTTGAGCACCGCGTCGCGAGGCACCAAAACGCAGCGCTTGTCTTCTCCGGCCGGCATCTCGGCAATCGCGGACATGCCCTCAAATAGAAGGCCTTGGCCCGTCACACGCATTTTCACGCGGAAAGTCCGGGACGCAATATCCCCTCTTGGGATGACGGTAACAATCGTGCCCTCGATGCGCCGGCTGCCGGCGACGAGTTCGATGGGAATCCTTCCGCCGACGCGCATCCAGGGCAGGAATTCTTCCATGACATTCGCCATAACGTCGAATTCGTCCTCGCGTGCGATGACCGCCACCGTGTCGCCGCTGCTCTCCCACTCGCCCAACTCGGTGTCCCGTTCGATGACCACACCGTCGAAAGGCGCGTAAATCGAGTACTTGCCGATGGTCGTCTCAATGCGATCCACATCCGCCTGCGTCGATTCGATCTGATGCGCGTTGGATTCGACCGCAAACCGCGCCACGTCGAATTGATTCTGCGCCGCCACGCCGCCCTCGACCAGCGCCTTCGCCCGGTCGTATTGAATTTGGGATTCCCGCAAAGCCGTCTGAAAACGCTTGACGTTTGCCTTCGACGCGCGAAGCTGATCGGACAGTAGCGCCGAATCCATGCACACGAGAAGCTGCCCCTTCGCCACCCGCTCGCCTTCCTCGAATCTTACGTCAGTGACCTTCCCGCTTATCTCGGTGGCGACGTCGGATACTTCCTTGAAAAACACCGTGCCCCCGAATTCCTGCCTCGGCGTGAGCAATCCTTCGCGGACAGTCTCCACAACAATTTTCGCCGGTCCCCCTGGCCCAGGAGGCTGGGCCTCGGCTAGCGTGAACGCGGTCAAGACGAGAGCACCGACAAGCCACGGATTAAGCGAGCGGACATTCGAAAGATTATCTAGATAGGGTATTAGCATAATTATTGTTGAACACCAGGATTCGGGACAGGTTGCACCCATAATCCTCCAGATCGCCATGAACTGTCAAGAATCGCGCGGCTCTGTTGCCTCTTGGGTAACGCCTTTAGCTTCGCCCACGGGAAACCACCGGCAGAGGCTGGGAGCGGGGGGCCTCGGGCCATTGCGAGAACGGACCCGCTACGCGGGAAATTGGGAGAAGGAAGTCTGCGACCAAAGAGGCTAAGAAGAAGCAGACAGTCACGTCCGTGCCGGGGGCAAAATGTATAAGAAACAAGAGGGCGGCCCTAGGGTTGCTGGGTATTGTGGAATTTCGATCCTACTCCAGCCCCTCTCCAAACCGGGGAGGGGGCGGAGCAGGGCGGTGGGTGCGGCTGTTCGCACTCGCGAGGGGGACCGGATGATGCTCCGGTCGCCGCGGTTTTGGCGACGTGATATAGGATGGGAGGAAGGAAAATGCGTAAACTGTTTGCGAATGCCAGTATCAAAAAGAAGCTAACTCTACTTCTGTTGACCCCGCTGGTGGGCTTGCTCTTCTTCAGTGGAAAAGGAACTCTGGAGCATTCAGCGACGGTATCCGATACGAAACAACTGCAGACCTTATCCGAGCTGTCGGTAAACCTCAGCGGCTTGGTTCATGAATTGCAGAAGGAACGCGGTGCAAGCGCGGGCTACCTGGGCAGCAAGGGCGAAAAGTTCGGGAAAGAATTAACAGCCCAACACAAGGAAGCAGATTCGAAGAACGAGGCTCTTTAGGCCTTTCTAAGCACTTTCGATGCTACTGACTATGGCCAAACACTCTCCAATTCACTTACGGTCGCGAGCCGCCGCATCGAGACGCTGCTAGATGGGCGCAATGCCATATTGAACCAAACAGTCGCGGCTTCCAGAGCGGTAGGCGCCTGCACCCGAACCAACGCGGCCATCCTGGCCATAATCGCCGCGATGCCGCACGAGAGCAGAAACGCGGAAATCTCCAATCAGCTAACCGCGTACGCCAACTTTCTGCTATCCAAAGAGCGGGCTGGCATCGAACGCGCTGTTATGACCAACACGTTCGCACGGGACAGCTTTGGCCCCTGGGTGCACGCTAAATTCTCCGGTTTGGTCACCGAGCAGAAAACCTACCTTGATGTCTTCAACGCAATCGTCTGAGCTCGAAGGTTTGATTAACGTCTTGACTCGCGTGGTGTGTGGCGGCAGCAATAGCGTATCGGTACAGCAACTTGGCAACACCGTCGCGACAGCGCCAATGTACCCGCAAGCCGGGGGCGCCCTCGTTCCAGTCTATGCCGATAATGAGTCGGAACGGTAGAGAATACGATTTCCAGTTTGAACCCTCTTCTCCCCGCCGAGCTTGCCCACCGGAGGGAAAAGAGGGGCTAACAGTTTGCCGGACTTTGGCTCGCGCGAAGCCTTTCGGACGACAGCGGGGCGGGACTCGAACCCGCTACTCCGACTGTAAGCCGCAGCGCTAGGCATGCGGCGCATCTCTTCGGGACATAGCCAATCCAAGGAACAGTCAGCGCAGGAAGCCTTGGATCGCGTCGAGCACCTTATCGAGTTGATCGTGATAGGTCCAGTGGCCGGCGTCGGCAATATTGACCACCTGCGCGTTCCGGAAATACTTTGTGGTATCGTCTTGTCCCACACGATGTTGGAAACCGCCGTCGGCGTTGATCATAAGCACTGGGCAACTGATCTGTCGCCAAAGTTCGATCAACTGATCGAGCGGCGCGTTGAACACCGACCAGGCATGCGAGTAGTTGTCGTACTTCCACGTATATGTTCCGTCTTCGTTTTGATTCGAGCCATGCACTGTCAAATGCCTCGCCTGTTCAGGCGTCAGGTGTGGGTTGGCGTGTTGCATCCTGGCGTAGGCTTCTTCGAGGCTCGTGTAACGGTGTGGCCGACGGCCCGCGAGCTTGCGCGTGTTGCTTACCCATTCGCGGACTCGCTCCTGGATCGGCTTATCTTGGCCGCGTTTCAACCAAAGGCCAATCGCCTCGATGACGACTAAACGTTCCACCTTTTCCGGAAAACACGCAGCGAGGATCAGCGCAAGGGTGCCCCCCATGCTATGAGCAATCACCGTTGCGGGGGCGAGCTCCGCTTGCAGCACGAGTTGATCGAGGTCGTACACATAGTCGAGAAAGTGGTAGCTAGAACCACGAACCCATTCGGAATCGCCGTGCCCCCTCAGGTCGGGCGCCACCACATGATTGTTGGGCGCCAAGTGGCGGACCAGCGGATCCCACGTGTGGCAATGATCCCGGACCCCATGCACCATCAGCATGGGTTTCGCGGCGGTGTTGCCCCAATCCAAGTAATGCAAACGCAATCGCTGCGAATAGTACACATGAGATGTAGGCGCTTCGTGCCTCGCAAGAGGGTCGTTCATAGACAAGACTGTGGATTCATTGATTCGCCCAAGAGCAACTCGTTGTAATTCTCATGATGAGGTGTGCCGATCTAATCAGAAATGAGATGATAGTTCAAATGCTTGAGCCAGACCCGAAGGATCCGATAGTGTTGCGGTCGGCCCAGAGACTTGAAAACTAACCTTGAAAACCCGATATCTCTGTCCCCATACTGCCCCCATCAGTGCCGCACATTTACAGCGACGCCCGCTGCGCTTCTATCCCGCCCTCTGCTGGTGCGCTCGGATCATGGGATCTGGTTGCGCGGCCGACAGCCGGACAGAAAAGACGAAGAACCGCAAAGAGGACCAAAACGGGAGATAGGGGGAGCTTGATGGACCTGATCACGTGGTCTTGGATATTTCTGGCAGTCTACATTGCCTTCATGCTCGCGATCGGCCTCATCGGGCAACGCAAGGTCAAGCACGCCGACGATTTCGCGACGCGCGCGGATCGTACGGACCGCTCCCTCTCGCGTTCGCATTCGCCGCAACGACAGCCAGCGGCGCCACATTCCTCGGTGGTCCTGGGCTCGGGTACCAGTTCGGGTTCGCGGCGCAGTGGGGCAACTTCCTGTACCCGGTCGGCGTCTACTTCGGCGTCCTGATCTCGATGCGCCTGATAGCGACATCCGGAAACCGGTTCGGCAGCCGCTCGATTCCCGAGTTTCTGGGCGACCGATACCAGTCCGAGGGCATCCGGGTGATGGTCGCGATCTTCTCGCTCGTGCTCTTCTTCTACCTCGCCGGCCAGTTGGTCTCCGGACTCGTGATGTTCGAGACGATGCTGGGGCTCACGCCGTTCTGGGCCCTGACGATCACCACGTTGGTGCTGCTGTTCTATGTCGGCCTCGGTGGCGCGCATGCCGACATCCTCACCGACGCCGTTCAGGGCGTGATGATGCTAATCCTGGCGTTGGCGGTGATTCTCCTCGTGCTGTTCGGCGTCGGCGTCGAGGACGGGTTCCTCGGCGTGCTCGAACGTCTCAAGGAGCAAGACACGAACCTGGTCGCGCCGCTGAATCCCTCGACGGCGCTGTACCATTCGCCTTGGTCCATCATCGCGGTGCTCTTCGCGCACATTCCGCTCGGGCTCCTGCCGCACCTGGGGAACAAGCTCTGGGCGCTGAAAGAGGTCGGTCAGCAGCGCGCATTCATCAAGCTCGCGTTCCTGTTCGGTCTTACCCTCGGCATGATGGGCCTCGGCGGCCTGCTCGCCCGCGCCATGTTCGGCGCGGATCTCCTTGCCGCGGCAGACGGAGTGACGCCCAATCAGGCTCTGCCGATGCTCTTCATCGAACTCTTTCCCACCTGGCTCGCGGCACTCGTTGGGATCGCTGTCCTCGCGGCGATCATGTCGACGGCAGACGGCCTCGTCGTCTCGTCTTCGCAGATCATCGCGAACGATCTCTACCGGCGAACCGTTGTGCCCCGCCTCGCCAAGCAGCCGACTGAGGAGGAGCTCGACAGGCAGGTGTTGAACATCAGCCGCGTAGCCACGCTCGGCGTGCTTTTGGCGTGCATGGCGATGGCATGGGCGCTGATCGGCAGGAACATCGCGCTCATTGTGTGGATCGGCAACGGCGGCATGATGGCGGCGTTCGCCGGTCCGCTTGTGATGGGCGCACTCTGGCGCGGCGTCACGCGGCGCGGGGCCTACGCCGGCCTTGCCTCCGGCTTCTTCACCTTCCTGATTCTGCATACGCAGTTGCTCGATCCGGACTGGTTCGGCCCCGGCGTTCTGCACAACGTCGTCGCCTGGGTGTACGGCGAAGGACCCAATCCGTTCTCGTGCGCCGCCATGGGTGAAGCCGTGTCGATCTTCATGACGTTCGTCGTCTCGAAGCTGACGCAACCGCTGCCGAAGGATCACATCAACAAGCTGTTCGGGTCCTCGTCGCCCACCTAGCCCGGATATCTCACCCGTTTTCGTAGCGAGACGGCAATTGAAGTCTCGCCACGAATCGTGGTTCAATGTCAATCAACGATGCTCGTCGTCACAGTCGGGCGCTGAGGTCCACATTACCAAACCCGCAATTAGGGAGATGAGAATGAAGATAATAGGATTCAATGGAAGTCCCCGGAAATCAGGCAATACCTCAACGATTTTGAGGGCAGTGCTGAAAGGGGCTGAAGAGGCCGGAGCTGAAACAACAGAGGTCAGAATTCATGACCTCAATATGAAAGGCTGTATGGGTTGTTTGAGCTGTCGTGCCAGGCCAGGTCTCTGCGCCCAGAAGGATGACCTGAGCCCTTTCCTCGAAGCAATCAAGACCGCTGACGGCATTGTCATGGGTGCTCCTATATATATGTTTCGTTTGGCCGGCCAGATAAAGCTGCTGGTGGACCGCATGTATTTTCTCTATACCCCCAAAGAAGGCGGCGGATACGGTTCCGCCGTACCGCCGGGCAAGACCTTTGCCATGGTTATCTCCCAGGGGGCCGACAATACGGATCAATACTTCCGGTCTGCCCGTTGGCTGGCAGGGATGGGCGGAACCGGTTTTGGCATGGAGGATGTGGGATACATCGTCCAGGGCGGTAACGCCACCACAGTGGGAACCGGGATGGGCCGGAAAGACGACGCCAAGAAAGTCATAACGAGTGGAAGCGCGGCTGGTCCGATCAAGAATAATACTGAAGTTATGGCCGAGGCTATTGCCTTGGGCCGGAGATTAATAAAGAAGCAGAAATGAACGGCGGGAGGATGAACAGGTTGTGAGTGTACCTGTCGAGGAGTCTTTGGGGGACAGACTACCCAAAACTACCCTATCGCTTGCGGGGGGTTCGGACATATTCAAATCTCCTCTATCTTCACGGCACTCATCACATGAACAACCCGTCAGGCCACTCTTCAACCGGGAGCTTCCTCCGAAGCTGGCGCGCACGGCGGGTCGTAGGGAGCGTTGCGGCGAACACTAAAGCAGCGAGCACCAAAAAGATTATCTTCAATTGAACCTCACTCGTCGAGTACATAAGTCCCAGAAATCAGACAGGAACCAGAAACGGGAAAATTTTTAATCCCCAGCGACTACGTTTCGGCAACAGTCTGGGGACAAAACTAAATGTAATGAAGCCCGTTCCCAACCAGATGGAGATCGTATCGAAATCTTCGAAGAATCCCCGAAGTCCTGAGATGATCATGGCGGTCCCAAAAGCAAGATTATATAGGTCGCTCCACACACTGGTAGGGCGCTTCCTTCTCATGACATCCAGCAGTTTGGCTTCCGGTTCGGTCAGATGGACTTTTCGGTAAGCCTTGTTTGCAACTGCGGGATCCCCTAACGACTCCAAGGCAGAAAGCCCAGCTACTTCGGTGTCCGCTTCTGTCGCCGATTTACTCTCCCGCGCAGACTCGAAGTGGGCTCGAATCTCATGTTCAATTCTATCGCGAGACTCTGCGGTCAAGCCCTTCGTGGCGATATCGAGCCAGTTCCACAATCCATAAATCTCAAGTTCCGATAATTCGGCCATCCCCTAACAGCCCGTGGTAAAAGTCCTATTTTGTCTCATCGAAAGTATTGACAGATCGCTCG
>CAYNZS010000091.1:0-14180 GCA_964401695.1 uncultured Nitrospirales bacterium | reverse complement strand
CCCTTTTCATGTCCCAGAATATGACACAGCACAGCACGAACAGTCGAGTTATTTACAGTCCCTTTAATCGGCCAAGGCATGGCGGTGGTACTGTTGACAACGCTCTACGGCGCCGTCCTGGCCAATGTCGTCTTCAATCCATGCGGCGGCAAGTAAAAGGTACGCACCGCCAAGGAACTGTTGAGCAAAGAGGCCATCATCGAAGGTATCCTCTCGATTCAGTCGGGTGACAACCCACAGGTTGTCAAGTAAAAACTGAAGGCTTTTGTGTCGCCCTCCAAGCGGGACGCCACCGCAGAGGGGGTTTGTGATCGGGCGCGCACCCTCAAGGACGCTGGCAACATGGCTAAGAAAAGATGCGATTGCAAACCGGAAGCGTCCATGTGGGGCGTCACTTACGGCGATATGATGAGCTTGTTGATGACCTTCTTCGTGGTGCTGCTATCCTTCTCCGTTATGCAGGAAGACGAAATATTTCTGGAGGTGGTGAATTCCTTCCGCGGCTCAGTGAGCTTGCTCCCCAAAGAGCTCACCGCCGTCCAGATTTCAAAGAACCAACCTACCAAGTGGCGGCAGCCCAAAACGACGGAAAGCGTCGCCCGGCGGATTCGCCGCCGCCTGTAAGTGACCGGACAGCAGAATGCCCAGGATAGCTTTGAGCAGGGCGGGGACCTCAAGATTAGTTTCCCCAACGAGGTTCTCTTTGATTCCGGCAGGGCCGAATTGAAATTGGCGGCCGCGCCCGTTTTGGATGAGATGGCTCAGGTGCTGTCAACGTTTTCGCCTACAGCAGTTTTCGGGTTGAGGGGGCGTACGGACGACCGGCCTCTCATTTCGAGCGTGCGGTTTCGAGATAATTTTGACCTCGGTTATGCCCGCGCGGACGCGGCGACGCGCCATCTGAACGGATCGGGGAGGTTGTCTTTAGGGCGGTTTCAGCCTGGTACGCGGGGCGATGGCGCGCCGATCGCCACAAACGAGACCCCCGAGGGCCGCGCGGCCAACCGGCGGGTGGAATTGTACGTACGCGGCATATTGACCCCAGAAGAGATAGCCGATTTTGAACGTGAAACAGGATCATTGACAAACACCCCCTAAGCAAGCCACGATCTACTATGGGGCGAAGGGGAATTAGCAATGGCTGACGAAGAGAACGAGAATGCGCCAGGAGCCAAGAAGGGTTCGGGGTCGATAATCAAGTTTGCCGTTCTAGGATTGGTTATCCTTGTTGCGATGAGCGGCGGCTTCGCAACGTGGAACTTCATGCTAAGGCCCATGCTCGCGCCGCCGATGTTGGATGAGGTCGAAGCCGCCACCACGGAGGAGTACGGTGTACCTCTGGAGTCGGTGTACATCGAATTGGGAAACGGCTTCGTCAACCTGCTGCGGGAGGGCGATGACTATCCGGCGTCCCTTTTCACCTATAAAGTCTCCCTCGAATCTAACAACCAGGCGACGGCGGATTTCAATAACCCCCGCCTGACGCGTTTCGTTCACTTGACACAGGAGCTTCACACGGCAAGACGCGTGCCGAGATGGAAAGGGGGCTATGCGAGCAACAGAGCATTCAACGACAGACCCTCCAGAAGTGCAACGACATGCTGCGCCAGATGCAGGGTGATAACGTGAACGAAGACATTCGCATCACCGCCGTTTTGCACACGGTGTGGGCCGTGTCAGACCAATAGACATTTACTCTGAGGGGAATGTATGGCCGAAGTTCGTCAACCGGAAACGCAAGACCACGATTTTCAAGAAGTCGTCGCGAAAGAGGTGTCCGCGCCCGGCCACCATCTCACTACCGAGGATCTCCACAAAGTAAAACTAACAGTGACGGCGGATCTTGGCAGTTCGGTTATATCCGTGCGCGATATTCTTGAGCTCAAGAAGGGCTCGGTCGTTTCTCTGAACAAGATGGCCGGCGAAATGACGGACATACTGATGAACGGAATTCCATTCGCGAAAGGGGAGGTGGTTGTTATCGGCGATGCGCTTCACATCCGAATTGTGGAAATCTCGGGCGCCGGCGACTTGGTCGATGAACGTCCTCCGGAGGCGTAACGCGCTTGCGGCTATCTTCGTCTTCTTCTCGGCTTGGGGGGCGGTCGGTGCCGCTCAGGAGGTCGATGAGTTCATACAAGAACTCATCGAGAGGGGAGCGGAAAACCGGGGCGAAAGTGGCGCCGACGCCGGCGGCTCAAGCTCCGAAGACAGTTCGGAACTCCCGCGCCCGCCCTCGTCGATGTATTGGATGCTGCTTTGCGGTGTGGCGGCGACCGCATTTGTTTTGGGCCTCATCGTTCTCCTCGGCTACGTGGCGCGCCGCTTCGGGGGGAAATCGCTTTTACTCGCAGGCACCAGCCTTGGTTCGGTTATAGGCCGCATCCACCTCGATAAGAGCGCGGCGCTCTACTACGTCCGAACCGGCGGCCGCATACTCGTCGTCGGCGTCACCGCCAACACCGTTTCTCTTGTCGGCGAATTCGACGCGGTCGCCTTCGACGATGAAGACGCGGAACCCGAACCGGAATCTCAGTCTCCCGTGGGAAATGATCCCGGCGCTTTTCTCTCGCAGTTGCGGAGCTCTTCGTCTTCGCTTCGCTCTACAGAGGAAGGCGATTTCAAGGGCGATATGGAAATCGATTCGCTTAAAGGCGACATCCGGCGCCTGCAAACGCTGCTCGATGAGGAGTCGCGTGAAACACGCCCCTAAGCTGCTGGCTTGCGTACTCGTAGCCTTCTTCGAGCTCGCGCCGGTGGCCTTCGCTCAGCAGGACGAATTGCTCGGGTGGGGAATCCGCTCGAACTCGATCTGGTCGGGAGCCTTCAAGGGCTGAGCGAACCTCAGAACGTTTCGACCACGCTGCTGGTCTTCTTCCTGCTCACCGTGCTCACGCTCGCCCCGGCCTTTCTGGTGATGACGACCTTGTTCACGCGGATCATCGCCGTCTTCGGTTTTCTTCGCCAGGCATGGCCACCCAGCAATCTCTGCCTAACCAGGTGCTCGTCGGCCTCGCGCTCTTTCTTACCTTTTTCATCATGGCGCGCACTTACCGCGAGCTAAATGACGAGGCGCTCCAGTCGTACATTCGCAACGAACTGACGCTTCAGGAGGCTTGGGAGGCGGGCGCGGCTCCGGTGCACACCTTCATGTACCGTCAGATTCGCACTCACGACAATATAAACGAGTTGGCCCTCTTCGTTGACCTGGCGGATGTCGAGCTCCCTATCGAATCGGCGGAAGACCTGCCTCTTGCCGTGCTTATTCCCGCGCATATCATCAGCGAACTGAAGATCGCCTTCGAAATGGACTTCTATATCTATATTCTATTTCTTATATTTGACATGGTCGTGGCCAGCACCTTGATGGCGATGGGCATGATGATGTTGCCGCCGGTTTTCGTCTCATTGCTTTTCAAGATCCTGCTGTTCGTATTGGTGGACGGCTGGTTTCTCCTCACGGGTTCGTTGGTGCGGAGCTTTACCGGCTAGGGAGGTCGGCGCTGTGGTAAAAGCCGTCTTGATAATCGCCGTTCTCATCATCGTTGCCCCTTCCTTTATGACCTGATCCCCGAACCTATGTCTTACGAGCGTATTGAGTCGGCGTTTCGCGCGGCCGGCTATCAACTGAAGAATCCGCGGAACGAGCCCGAAATCGGCCGCGGCGCAGTGGAAGGATGGAGTTTCTACGTAGACGGTTTCCGTGTCGAAGTGTTGAGCTACAGCGACCGGGGGGAAATTGCGGCCAATTTTGAATACTTGAAGCCGGACGCGAGATCCGTCATGGTCGAATCGATGAACATCGCCCAATCCCCGGGCGCGCGTCGACCCATCGAGAAGTCCCACGTCGGGCGCAGGGGTATTTTCCTTGTGTACGTGCGTGGTCCGGATAAGTTCAAATGCGCGAGGCTGACCCGGCTCATTGATGACGCGTGACGGGTGGGCGGCCGCGCTCGCGGAAAGACTTGCGGACGCGGTAACTGCTCTAGGGCTTAGCGACGGCTTCGTGGTAATTGGGGTCGGCGTTTGGCGCGTCGCCGTTCGCGTTGAGAACCCACTTGACCGCGTCGATCACGCTGAGTTGGAAAACGTCGTTTGTCCAGACATCCTCGCGGTGGCCCATGGCGTTGTAGTACATCCGCCCGTCGCCAATCGCGCGGCACCAGATCACCGGATAATTCGGGATGTCATACGCGGGCTGCTTCTCCCGCTCTTCGCCGGGATCGAGCAGCGCCAGTACGTGCATTTCTTCGGTATTCAGATTGTTGAACATGTACCACTCGTCGGTTATCGCAAAACCGTCGGGCAGATTTGCTATCGCCGCGTGCCCGGGGCTCGTGATCCGCAAGGCGCCTTTGAACTGCTTGCCGTGCCGGGCGAAGGAGCCGCCCAGCATCTTCGTGTAATCGGTGACCTCGTCGAAGCCCCGCAAAAAGGTGTCAGACGCGCAATGGAAACCCATAAACGCGCCGCCGCCTTCGATCCACTTGATGAGTTCGGTCACGCCATTCTCGCCCATGGGAGGACTGCCGTCGCCGCTCGATTTAGTCAGGTCGCCCGTGGTGTAGAACACGACCAAATCGTGCTTCGCCAAATTCTCGGCGTTGATTTGGCTCGCATCCTTCGTCGCGTTGACACTGATTTCCCGATCTGCGTCATAGATGGCCGCGAGTTCAGTGATCACGCCATCGAGGAAGCTGGGATTGCCATCCGTTCGCTTGACGACCCCATGTTCAAATCCCGCGGATTTACTCAGGAATAAAATGTTCAACGGCGGAGCCGGTTCGGCGCTTCCGCATCCGGTCAGCGTCGCGGAAACAAGGATGAGGGCTGAGAGGCAAAGAGCGTTTCGTTGGCGATTGGAGATAGGCATGGGAGGCTCCTGATTGGATTCGGTATTCTATGCGGACAGTAGCTTACAGTTCATCGAAACGAGAATTAAGGCGCTTGCGGAACTAAAACGTGAAGGCGAGTGGGGGCTGAATTCGAGTCCTCCATCTCCCAAGAGGTTTGAAGACCTTTCCAGGCTCTCAATGGGCCGTTGCTTCTACCAGAGTATCCGTTGCTCAGTTTCTAGCCGAGGCCGTAGTGGCTATTCTCTTTGATGAGCGGAAGGTCCCTTGTGATCGGGAATTTCGTTCCGTAATTGACGAATTCCACATGTCCGTCCATGAACAGCACATTGCAGCCGCCGACGACGTGATTGAAGACTATGTTCCCCGATGCGTTGTCTCCGAATTCGTTGCTGCCAAAGGTATCCCACATCACGGGGATCCTGGAGTCCGACATGGCAGAGCTGCCCGACCGGTTGATGTCGGTGATGAAGAAGCGCCCGATACCTTCGCGCAGTAGCATGACGTTGTTCCCTCCCGCGACTCCCGTGGCGCCTTCCCCTGGCTTGGGCACCCACACGGGCCAAAGCCCCCCCCCGATGTTGATGTCTTTGCTGTAGTCTTTGAAATGCACCGGACCGATGCCCAGGATTTCCAGGATGCCAACGATGGGATTGATCGTGGTCGCGCCCCAAATGCCGTAGTATTCGGCCACATTGCTTGCGGCATAACCCTTGTACGCATACGAACGGCCCATTTCCGCTGTCAGGTAGTAGTCGTAAGAGATCCTGTCGTTCGCGTCCAGCGCGTCCTGCTGCCATGACTCGAAGCCGCCGTCATCGGGCGTTCGCTGCAACACGCTCTTCCAGACAGGATCGCCTCCCGGGTCCGAAGGACACCGTGCCACATCGAGGTTGTTCAGGTACTCGGGATAAATCGATCCGGCCGATGGCGACGACCATAGGGGCGAAGAAAGCTTATCGAGGCGCACGCTCCCATAGGGCGACAAGGGCGGATAGTGGCCTCGAGCTTCGCCGGCGTACATGCTAAAGACAAGGGCCAACTGTTTCAGATTATTCTGGCACACGGCGCGCCGCGCCGCTTCCCGCGCACGCGACAGGGCGGGAAGGAGCATGGCCGCGAGTATGCCGATAATAGCGATGACTACCAGCAACTCAATCAGAGTGAAACCATGTGCGTTCACACGTCTATTCATAGAACACCTCGATGGGGATCCAGTAAGCGTCTTCCGGACTGAGATGAACCCGGCAACGAAATTCCGCGCAAGATGCTATTCTATATTTTCGGCGAGCCGTTTTCCAGGCTGAATCGCCGCGCCCTCCCCACTCGTGACGCCCGTGATATACTCCCCCGGAACCATCGAGCCGAGAGTGGGGGGTATCGCGTTTTCCGACGGAATGTAGGGCGGTAACGTTTGTGCCTATGCGAATGGGCGCATGGTATTATAGGTCTTGGATTGGAGGGCTGGTGTTGGCTGTGGAATCTATGGGCGAGTTGCTGGACGAGATTGCTGCCCTTGTGAGGGCTGCGGTGCATCCGGCGCGGGGGACGATTTCTCTCTCGCCCGAGGTGGCCGTTGCGTTGGAGAAGTGCCCGTCTGGCGCTTCCGTCGTCGGCGCCGCGGCGCAGGCAGGCGAGGGCAACTTGGATGCCCCTTCTGAACCCGGGCCGCACCGGACGCTCGATGAATTGGCTGAGGTTGTCGCGGGGTGCAAGGCTTGCGGGCTGTGCGATGGCCGGACGCAGACTGTTTTTGGCAGCGGCAACCCGCACGCGGATTTGGTGTTTGTGGGGGAAGCGCCTGGCGAGCAGGAGGACTTGCAGGGGCTGCCGTTTGTTGGGCGTTCGGGCGGGCTTCTTACGGACATTGTAGAAAAAGGGATGAAGTTGCGGTGGGAGGACGTTTACATCTGCAACGTCATCAAGTGCCGTCCGCCGGGCAATCGCGACCCTCGCCCCGACGAGAAGAGCGTGTGCGAACCGTATCTGTTGGAGCAGCTTGACCTGATTCAGCCGAAGGTCATTTGCGCGCTCGGAGGCCATGCGGCGACGACGTTGCTGGAGACGAAGGAATCGACGGGGCGGCTGCGCGGCCGGTGGCATTCGTATCACGGCGTGCCGTTGCGGGTCACGTATCATCCGGCGTATCTTCTTCGGAGTCCAGGCGAAAAGAAGAAGACTTGGGCGGATATTCAAGAGGTGATAAAGGTGCTTAGCGGCGAGTCCGTGCCCTAGCCGCGTGGCCAGAGTCCGCGGTGAGCGAGGTACCAAGGAGCGATGAACGAAGCGAAGCTGGATAGAGATATGGGCAGGGCGCCGTTGCGCTGGCACCGCTCGCTGATCGTGCGGGTGATGGCGCTGTGCGCCGTATTGCTCGTCTGTCTTTTGGGTTTCGTCTATTTTCTGACGGTTCATTACTACCGCGAAGTGGCGCGGGATATGGAAATGCGCACGAGTGAAATCGTGAGCGAGTTGCAGGAATTCCTCGTGGAAAATCCCGATGTTGCGTTCGAACGCGATGTGTTGCCGGACGAAGTCATCCCGCTCAAGGAGGGGGAGGAGTTGCGGCTTCGGGATCTGTCTACACCGGAGTCCGACTCCCCGGGCGTTGCGGAGGCCGAGCTAGGTTCTCTCCAGTTTAGCCGGGTTGTCGAGGTGGACCGACGGGAGTACGAAGCGTTGGTGACCTACGCGCTCACGCCGCAGGCGGAGATTATTCGCGCGTTCAAGAACCGGTATCTGGGCGCGTTGGGCGTTGTGTTTATGGTTGCGCTTGCGCTGATGATCTACTTAATCGCGAAGACGCTTCGTCCGTTGCGCGTGTTGTCCAATTCCTGCGCCGAGATAACGGAAGGAAAGCTTCGCAACGTGGAGGCGCGCGGGAACTCTTCGGAAATATTGGCGTTGGAAGAGACGTTCAACCGTATGGTCGAATCGTTGAAGGACAAGGAGGTGGTCGAGGCGAACCTGCGCCAGGCGCAGCGCCTCGCTTCGATCGGGAATCTGGCGGCAGGGGTGGCGCACGATGTGCGCAATCCGCTGAACGCAATTAAACTCATCTCCAGTCATGCGCTAGATACGCTGGGCGATTCGACGGAGTCGGAACCGGCTGCCAAGCAGTTCCGCACGATTCGGAATGAAGTGGATCGCCTCGACGGCATCGTGTCCGGATTTCTCTCGTTGGCGAAAGAAGAGAAGTTGCGTCTTGAGCCGCGTCAGATCGACGATTTGCTGAAGGAGTGCGCGCGCCTCGTGGCGAAAGAAGCGGAGTCGCGGAATATTCGTTTGTTCGAGGAGCTGCGGGCGGGCGACGCGACTTTGCATATCGACCCGAAGCAGTGGACTCGCGCCATTCTCAATGTGTTGATCAACGCGCTGGAGGCATGTCCGCCGGGCGGCCGGGTACGTTTGTTTTCGCATGTGACGGATGAGGTATACGCGACCGAGATTCGCGACGACGGTCCGGGCATGGATGCGGAGGAGTTGGAGCAGGCCTTCGATCCTTACTTTACGACGAAGACGACGGGAACCGGCCTAGGGCTCGCCATCACGCGCGGGATTGTCGAGGAGCATGGGGGGACGGTCGCGATCGGTAGCCAGGATGGGCGCGGCTGCCAGGTGTTGATTACGGTTCCGTTGAATGCAGCGGCTCCTTCGGACCCGGTTGTGAATATCGCGCGCGTCACGGCGAAGCTGAAACCGGATGCCGTGGCCCCGAGTCATGGTAGCGCTTAGTAGACGGCTCCGAGAGGGGACGCCATAGTAAAAATGGATTGAGACGAGGAAGCACGAATGGACACCAATTGACACGAATCGAGAGAACGTCCGTGTGCATTCGTGGTTCAATAGGGACATCATGCGTCAGTGGCCGGCGCTCTGAGATTGGCTTTCTTGGCGACCGGAGTTGTTCGTGTAGGACTTTTCACAGCAACTAGTTGGATTTTTGATGAGTGCGCGAATTCTTGTAACGGAAGATGACCAGGTGCAGCGGGATGTTATTTGCGACATCCTTCTGCACGAGGGCTACGATGTGATCCCGAGCGCTTCGGGCGCGGCGTCGTTGTCGGTTTTGGAATCGGATAGCTGCCATTTGTTGCTCACGGACATGCGGATGCCGGAGATGGATGGGTTGGAGCTGCTGCGGCAAGCGAAACGGTTGCGTCCGGAGACGGAAGTTGTGGTGATGACGGCGCACGCCACGGTGAATACGGCGGTGACGGCGATGAAAGAGGGCGCGATTGACTATCTCGGCAAGCCCTTCGACAAGGAGGAACTGCTGGTAGTTGTGCGGAAGGCCCTCGACCAGTCCGCTCTGCGCGAGGAAAACAAGCAGTTGCGCGATCTGGTCGTTCGCGATTCTTCGCTCGGCAATATTGTTGGCGAAAGCCGCGTGATGCAGGAGGTATTCGACGTGGTCCGCCGCGCGGTGCCGCTGATTACGACGGTGCTGATCCGGGGCGAGTCGGGCACCGGGAAGGAATTGGTGGCGCGGCATATCCATTTTGAAGGTCCGCGAAACCGGGGGCCATTCGTCATCGTAAACTGCGCGGCAATTCCTGACAGTCTGATCGAGAGCGAATTGTTTGGCCACGAGAAGGGTGCGTTTACCGGCGCGGATTCGGCGCGCCCTGGAAAGTTCGAAGCGGCCAATGGAGGAACGTTATTTCTCGATGAAATCGGCGATATGCGCATGGACAGCCAGGCGAAGTTGTTGCGCGTCTTGCAGGACGGCGCGGTGGAGCGAGTGGGGGGGACGAAGACGCGCACGGTGGACGTGCGGTTTATCTCGGCGACAAATCGGGACCTGCCGGAACGGGTCGCGGAGGGTGAATTTCGAGAGGACCTGTATTATCGGCTGGATGTGCTCAATGTCCTGTTGCCGCCGTTGCGCGAGCGAATCGAGGATCTCTCGCTGCTGATCCAACACCTTCGGGAGAAGCTGGGGGAGAAGTTGGGCAAGCCCGCGCCCGAGGTCGCCTCGGACGCCTTCGAGGACCTGCGGCGCTACCGTTGGCCTGGAAACGTCCGGGAGCTGGAGAATACGCTGGAACAGATTTTTGTGCTAACGGACGCGCCGGTGATAGGCCCGGAACACTTGCCGGAGAAGCTCCGCAACCCTCTTCCGGAAACTGGCGACTACCGTTTGCCCGCGGGCGGGGTGGTCTTGGGGGAAGTGGAGCAGGATTTCATGCGGCAGGCGCTGGAGCGCTCGGGCGGCCAGATCAAGGAGGCGGCGGAGTTGTTGGGGATGTCGTACAAGACCTTTCAGTACCGGCTGAAAAAGCATCGGATCGACCGCGGATTGACCGATGAACATGAGTGATTCGGGGGATGCGGGGATTGGCAAGGTATATATCGTGGGAGCAGGGCCTGGCGATCCTGGCCTGTTCACGTTGCGGGCCAAGGAGGTGTTGGCGCGGGCGGATGTGATTGTCTATGACGACCTCGTGAACGACGCGCTCCTCCAACACGCGCCGCGCGCGGAAACGATCTACGTAGGAAAACGCCCAGGCCAACACGCGCTCACCCAAGACGACATCAACCGGTTGCTGGTCGAACAGGCGCGGCGCGTGGGGAGTGTGGCGCGGCTAAAAGGGGGTGACCCGTTCGTTTTTGGCCGGGGTGGGGAGGAGGCGGAGGCTCTCGCGGGGGCGAGAGTGCCATTCGAGATTGTTCCGGGCGTCACGGCCGGAATCGCCGCCTCGGCGTACGCGGGGATTCCCGTCACCCACCGTGGCGTGGCCTCCTCCGTCACGTTCATGAGCGGGCGGGCTATGGATGACGCCAGCGAGTTTCCGTTTGCGGACTTGCCCCGTTCGGGTACGCTCGTTTTCTACATGGGCGTGAAGGCCTCCGGGTTGATTGCTGAGAGGCTTGCGGAATCGGGGCGCGCGCCATCCACGCCCGTGGCTATAGTAGAAAATGGCACGCACAGCGCTCAGCGGACAGTTATTGGGGCGCTTGAATCGCTTGGGACGCTATGCGAGGACGAGGGAATCCAGTCGCCTGCCCTGGTGATTGTGGGCGATGTGGTCGGCCTTCGGACGGCGCTGGCCTGGTTCGAGGAACGTCCTCTTCACGGAACGCGCATAGCGGTGACACGCGCGCGAAAGCGGCCTAGCGAGTTGGTGTCGAGGTTGAAGGAATTGGGGGCGGACATCTTCGAATTTCCGACTGTTGAAGCGCGGCGCGAAGGCGCTGCTGCGCGCGATTACGACCTGGCCTCTTTCGATTGGATCGTGCTTGCCAGTATGAATGCCGTGGAAGCCCTGTTCGACTATCTCAACGCTCGGGGACGGGACGCGCGGGTTCTGCATGGCGCGAGGCTATGTGCCATCGGAGCGAAAACCGTGGCGGAGTTGGCGGAACGGTACTTGAAGGCGGATGTTGCTCCAGACACTTTCGAGTCGGCGGGAATACTGGCGATGCTGGAGTCCGAGGGCGGCCCTCTCAACGGTAAGCGGTTCTTACTGCCACGAGCCGATATCGTGCGCCGTTCGCTGCAAGAAGGGCTCAAGGCGCGCGGCGCGGAAGTAACGGCGTTGGACCTGTTTTACCCTGAAGTCCCAGCGGGATCGGAGGCGCTGGTGGACCGCCTAATTAATTTCGCGCCGGATTTCGTGACCTTTACCAGCGCGTCGGCCGCGCGGAATTTCCACGCCATCCTCGGCCGTGACAAGGCGGAAGCGCTAAGCCGAAACTCTGTGTTCGCCGCGATAGGCCCAGGCGCGGCCGGACCGACAATTGAAGTCGGGCTGGAAGCACCGATAATGCCCGCTACGCCCACGCTCGACAAACTCGTAGACGCTCTCGTCAATTCTCGGCAGAAAAATAAATAGGCGTTTCGAAACAGAACCCATGGTGCGGAAATCTGGATAAGACGCCGATTTTGTCGCCTATCTTTATTGCCTCTTGGATTTGACATGATTTGCAGGATGAACAAGATTCCTGCCACAGTATCTGCCGACATGGAAATCCTGTGAAACATGTCAAGACGAGGGCGTCCTCAACAGGGAGCTTCCACAATTTGCCCACGGTTGATGTTGTTCGAGGCGCGGATAAGGCCGCTCATGCTGTTTCCATCCTACCCGTCATGCTGAGCGAAGCGAAGTATCTCTTCGTTTCATTGGGCTTCTGGCGTATCGAGATCCTTCACTTCGTTCAGGATGACAGAAGACGAATATCTCTGTGTCCTCTGTGGTAGAGAAGAAGACTCAGCCCCCAGCGATGGCGGGCACGATGCTGAGTTCGTCGCCGTCGCTCAGTGCCGTATCCTTGCCATCTTTGAAGCGCACATCTTCCTGGTTCACGTAGACGTTAACGAAACGGCGCAACTCGCCCGCGTCGTCCACGAGGCGCTCTTTGAGGCCGGGGTGCTTGGCCTCGAGGCTGTCAAACACTTCCGCGACATTAGCGCCCTCGGCTTCGACGCTTTCTTGCTCGTTCGTAAGATTTCTCAACGGGGTTGGGATGAGTACGGTTATGCCCATGCTGCTTCCTCTACTTTCTGGGAGTTCTTGTCCTTCAATGAATCCATCAGTCCAACCACATCGGATAGCGTGGGTTGGATCGCTTCGTGAACATCGTAAGTGCCTTCCAGCACCTCGCGCGTCTTCAGGCCGTTTCCAGTGATACACAGCACCACGGACGAATCGGGGCCGAGCTTGCCCGCTTCGACGAGACGCTTTGTCGCCGCGACGGTGACGCCACCGGCGGTTTCGGCGAAGATGCCTTCCGTTTCGCCCAGCAGCTTGATGCCCGCGACCGTCTCGGCGTCCGTTGGATTTTCGCCATAACCGCCCGTCGATTCCATGACGTGATACGCGTAGTATCCATCCGCCGGGTTGCCGATGGCCAGCGACTTCACGATGGTGTCAGGATTCTCGACGGGTTTAATGAGGTCCGTGCCATTCTTAACCGCCGTCACGATAGGCGAACAATTCTCCGCCTGCGCGCCGAAGACCTTGCACGGGGTATCCTCTACGAGGCCCAGCTTGCGGAACTCATTGAACGCCTTCTGAATCTTCGTAATGAGCGATCCGCCGGCCATCGGCACCACGATATTGTCCGGCAGCCGCCACCCCAGTTGCTCGGCGATCTCGAAGCCCATCGTTTTGCTGCCCTCGGCGTAGTAAGGGCGGATATTCACGTTCGCGAAGGCCCACTTGTACTTGTCCGCCACTTCGCTGCACAGGCGGTTCACTTTATCGTAGGTGCCGTCCACGGGAATGACGTTCGTGCCATACACGAGCGACCCCAAAACTTTGCCAACTTCCAAGTCGCTCGGGATAAAGACGAAGCTCGTTAACCCGACGGAAGCGGCGTTTGCCGCGACGGAATTGGCCAAGTTGCCCGTGCTTGCGCAGGCAACGACCTTGAAGCCCAACTCGATCGAGCGCGAGAGAGCGACACTCACCACGCGGTCTTTGAAGGAGAGCGTAGGATAGTTCACGGTGTCGTTTTTTAGCCAGACCTCGCCGAGGCCCAACGCTTTCGCGAGACGGTCGCCCTTGATCAAGGGCGTATAGCCCACTTGCTCGCCAACGGTGGCAGGGCCTTCGAGTGGCAGCAATTCCTTGTAACGCCACATGTTCGGCGCACGATCGAGAAAAGTTTCTGGCGAGATGACCTTCCGGATCGCGTCGTAATCGTACGCCACTTCCAGAGGCCCGAAACAGAAGTCACACACATAGCGCGCCTCGCCCGGATACTCGCGGCCGCACTCCCTGCACTTCAACCCGTTGAAGAATTTCGATTCCGTCGCCATCGTCCCGTTCCCTTTCCACGCGCCCGCGAGCGCCTCTGCGCTTCGGCACAAAAAAACCTCTCATCTACACCCGTTGTGTGGGAAAGATAAGAGGCAAAAAGTCAAGCTTTGGCGGTATGACGCGCGCGTCCTTATCTTTCCCCTCGCGCCTGTGGAACGATCCACAAGCTAGGGCAGGAATTGGCACCTGGCCTTCCCGTCGAAACGAGAAGCGGTTGCCGCGGCTTCAAAGGGCCTGTCCCTCCACCGCTCTTGATAAGATGTAGAACATCCGTGGATTCAATTGTGACTATGCATCTTAGCAGACGCGCGGACGATTGTCAATTTGCTTCGCGCTGTGGCGTTGAACCTGGCTTCAAGCTCTAAGTGCAACACGGTGTTCTTCTCGTTGTTTTAGATAGACTTCGTGTGGTGTCTGGTATCCGAGTATTTTTCTTGGCCTGTTGTTTAGGTCCTCCTCTATTTGACGTATCTGCTGGTCGGTCAGGCCTCGGAAGGGTGTGCTTTGGGGCAGGTAGCGGCGAAATAGATGGATGCCGGGAGCGCTCCGGCCATTGTTT
>CAYNZS010000090.1:0-14259 GCA_964401695.1 uncultured Nitrospirales bacterium | reverse complement strand
CGGCCCACCATTTGCAACAAAATACGGTAGAGAAACCGCAAAACTCTAGACTAGACGGGGTCGATCTTCGGGGCGCTTCCGCCACTTGCGGCATCGTCGAGTTCCCGATGGAACCTCTCAAGGTCGGCGTGCAGGCTCTGACGCGCCATGACGAGGTCGCTGCTGTGCATGGTCAGATTGGCCCCCTCTTTTGCCCAGGCGATTTCCTGCTCAATGCTGGTGAAGAAATGAATGCCGGCGCCCACGTTCGCGGCGCGGGCCTTGCGGATGATCGTGCTGATGGCTTCCAGAAACTTGGGGTGGTCATATTGTTCGGGAACACCTAGGTTAATCGACAAGTCATGCGGTCCCACCAGAAGGGCGTCGAGTCCGGGCACGGCCAGGATGTCGTCGAGGGCATCCAGAGCGGGCTGGCTCTCGATGTTGACGATGAGAACGCTGTCCCGGTTGAAGCGTTCGAGATAGGCATTGACTTCCTCTCCCAAGTCTTCCTTCCCATCGAGGGCATCGTAAAGGCGCTGGCCTTTGAGAGGGCGCAACTTCACGGCGCCGCGAAGCTCTTGCACCTGGGCGGCGGTCTCGACGTAGGGGGCGATGATCCCGTGAGCGCCGCCGTCGAGGGCCATGCAGGCCCAATAGGGGTCGGGTTTGGGGATTCGCACGACGGGCGCGACGTTGCGCGCGCTGTAGGCGCCGCAGATCCAGGACAGTTTGTCGCGGCCGATGGAAACGTGTTCGGTGTCGATAAAGACGAGATCAAGACCCAGGGAAGCCATAGCGGTGGGCCATCTTGGCGCGGTGGATATGACGTTGGTCCCGTACACCTGTTTGCCGCTTCGTAGCGCGGCTGAGAGTTCGCGTCCCTTCATTGCGGGATCTCCTTGTTGCGTTTGTGTCAGGCTGCGCGCGGCCACGAGAACTCCTTCGGAGCGCTACTCGCGGTCTGGCGCCACAGAATATTGGAGCGTGCGGAAATAACGACGGCGCGATCCATTTGCTCGCGGTGCCGATTTTGCAGGAGTTAATCAGAAAACGACTGTCAATTCAAATGGAAGATCGGGAAAGGCATGCAACGTGGGGCTCCCTCAAGCCACCAGCTCTGCTAGTGGTTACTGACTCGACACAGCAACAGACCTTGGTTATCGAGGATGTGTATTCGACGCTGTTTGCGAAGGTCTTGGCAAGTATCCAAGAATCTTCTTGTTCTTGCAGGGCCTATCGGAGGAGGGGGGCTTATTCTGTGGTGAGCAGGATATTCTCGGCGGGCTTCGCGGCGACGTTCCCGGTACGGTACCCGCCGAGATCCATGGCGACATACTTGTATCCGGTGGCGAGGACGCCTTCGACGATCTTCTCGCGCGTATCGGGTTCGAGAAGTCTCGCGAGGTCTTCGGTATCGACTTCGATGCGGCATAGATCGCCGTGGTGGCGCGCGCGGTATTGGTGGAAGCCGAGGGCCTTGAGAATCTCCTCCGCGTCCTCGACTTTTTGGATGTCTTCGAGCGTGACCTTGGTACCCGTGGGAAACCGGGAGGCCAGGCAGGCGAAGGAGGCCTTCGCGGCTGTGGGCAGATTCCGCCGGACGCTCAGGAAACGAATCTCGTCTTTTCCAAGTTCGGCCTCCTGCAACGGTGCGACCACTTCGTATTCGGTGGCGGCGAGATGCCCCAGGCGGGTCGGATCAAATTTGTCGTCAGCCATCGCGCCGTAAGCGAGCACGGCGATCTTGTTGTCGTCGGCATAATTCCTCATGCGGACGAACAATTCGGATTTGCAGAAGTAACAGCGGCTGCCGTCGTTGGCCAGGTATTTCTCGTTGTCGAATTCGCGCGTGGTGATGATACGCAAGGTCCAACCGCGCGCTTCGGCCAACTCGGCGGCTTCCGCGAGTTCGGAACGGGGGATGCTCGGGGAGTCGGCAATGATCATCTCGGCGCGTTCGCCGAGAACGTCATGGGCGATCTCGGCCAGATACGTCGAATCGACGCCGCCGGAAAAGGCGACCGCTAAGCTCGGATAGCCTGCGATGATGGTTCTGAGGCGCTCTTCCTTGGCAAGGGCGGTCTCCTCCAGCGCAGTCGTTTCTACCGTCATGAAGCTGCCTCTACAGAGCCTTGGCTTTCAAGCGAACCCAACGCAATTTCACCGCGGGATTCGCCAAGGGTAACGCGTTCGATCCGGTTGGTCAGTATAGCATCGCTCCGAACGGCGGCGCGAACGTAATTCTCGGTGTAACCCGTCCAATATCCATCCTCGCATTGCTCGAACAGAACCGGCGCGGTCGTCCGCGCGCTCCGGCGATGGAATTCTTCGGTCTTTTGCGCGGACAGGCTTCGGATTCGCGCGGCGCGGCGGGTCTTATCGTCTTCGGCGACTTGCCCACCGAAGCGAACGGAAGCTGTTCCTTCCCGTTCGGAGTATTTGAAGACGTGGGCGTAGAATAGGGGGCTTTGGGCGAAGACGGCGCAGGTTTCCTCGAAGTCGGACTCCGTCTCGCCGGGCATGCCGACCATGATATCGGTGCCCATACCAATTCCCGGCACTTTTGCGTGCGCCTCGTTTGCGAAATTCAAGAACGCTTCGGGCGTATACAGTCGGCGCATCTTCTTCAGAACTCCGGCAGAGCCAGACTGAAGCGGCATGTGAAGGTAGGGCACGAGCCGGTGGTTGGGGTCTGCCATGCGCTCGAACAGGGCTTCGGGAATAGTCGTAGGCTCGATCGAGCTAATCCGGATGCGCGCGAGCCCAGGGAGCTCGTTGAGGCGGTCAGCCACCTCGACGATGTCCCCGCCTTTGTGGGAATAGACGCCGACGTTGACGCCGGTGAGTACAAGTTCCTTCGCGCCGCGGTCGGCCAATTGACGCGCTTCGACGAGCAAGTTCTCCATTTCGCGGCTGCGCGCGCGTCCTCTGGCAAAGGGGATGACGCAGAAGGAACACATAAAATCGCAGCCGTCTTGGATCTTCAAGTTAGCGCGCCGCGTGAATTCGCCATCCCCCGCGGTCTCGATAACAAAATCGTCGCGCTCGATCCGGTCTCGCACAATGAGCGGCTGGCCTTGCTTGCCTTCCGCCGCGTACTCGAGGACGTTGAGCTTCTCTTGATTGCCGACGATGAGGTCAACGCCCTCGATTGCGGCGATAGCGCGCGCGGCCATCTGAGCGTAACATCCGATGACGGCGACATACGCGCCGGGATTCTTGCGAATGAAGGAGCGAATGAGCTTGCGGGATTTGGCGTCCGCTTCGCGGGTCACCGTGCAGGTGTTGATGATTCCCATGTCGGAGGGCTCCCCGAAGGCGACGATTTCATAGCCCGCGGCTTGCAGCTTCTCCGTCAGGATAACCGTCTCGGATTGGTTGAGGCGGCAGCCTAAGGTGTGAAGCGAGGCGCGCTTTCGGCTCGCCTGGTTCGAGGTTGATTTCATGGTTCTCCTAACAGGCCTTGCCTTCTGTGCCCGCTGTAGCTGAAATCTTATTCTTATAGCCCACGCATGGCCTCATCGAGCACCCATTGCGCGAACAGGCGCACGCCGTAGCCGGTGGCGTGATCCGGGTTGAGGTAGGGGATGTTCTTGACGCCCCAGGCCGTGCCCGCGATATCGACGTGGGCCCAAGGGGTGTCGCCTACGAATTCTTTGAGGAAGCAACCGGCGGTAACCGTGCCCGCTTCGCCGGGGGGGCCGATGTTGCACAGGTCGGCGTGGGTGCCCTTCATGAGTTCGGCATAGTCGTCCCAGAGGGGGAGCGGCCAGATGCGTTCGCCTGTGGCGTTGGCGGCGAGTTGCAGCTCGGCCATCAAGTCGTCGTCTGTCGACATCACGCCCGCCGCGTAGTGGCCCAGGCCGACGATCGCCGCGCCGGTCAACGTAGCTGCGTCGATCATTTCGTCGGGCTTGTAGGTATCGACCGTGTAGGCCAGCGCGTCCGCCAGGATAAGCCGGCCCTCGGCGTCGGTGTTATGGACTTCGATGGTCTTTCCGTTATAGGCGCGCACGATGTCGCCGGGAACTTGGGCGTCCGCGCCGGTCTTGTTCTCGGAGGAAGGGACCACGCACACGACGTTGATTTTGGGTTGAAGCAACGCGATGGCCCGCATCGCGCCAAGGACGGCTGCGCCTCCGCACATGTCGTATTTCATTTCGTGCATGCCCGCGGCGGCCTTGATACTGATGCCGCCGGAGTCGAAAGTAAGGCCCTTGCCCACGAGCGCAACCGTGCGGTCCGCTTCTTCGTGGACATACTCCAACACGATGAGTTTCGCGGGCTCCGCTCCGCCTTTGGAGACGCCGAGCAAGGCCTCCATGCCCAAATCGCCCATCCTATCTTCGTCGAGAACCTCGCTGCTGCAACCGACCTCTTCCGCCATCGTTTCGGCGTGATATGCGAGGGTGGACGGGGTCAGATCGTTTGGCGCCGCGTTGCAAAGATCCCTTGCCCACTCGACCGATTCGCAGGTGAGCACGGTGCGGTCACAGCCTTCCTGGAGGGCTGCAACGGCTTCGCCGGTGGGCGCGGAAATGACGAGCACTTCGACACAAACTGGAGGGTCTTCCGGTTCGGCCTTGTACTTGGAGAAGGAGTACTGCGCCAGCATAAGGCCTTCGACAAACGCTTCCATGGGCAAGGGGAAATCGGGGGAACCGTCGAAGACGATTTTCGATACGCGTTGCTCGGTCAATAGGGGCGCGGCCTTGCCCGCGGCGCGGCGCAAGACTTCCGCCCCGAAACGATCTTTTTCGCCCAGCCCCAATACCAACACGCCTGAGTAAGGCCGCGCGGGTGTCGGGAGGTAATAGATGCTGTGCTGTTTCGAGGAAATGCGCCCCTGATCCGCTAACGCCTGTAACGCGGCCCGATCTTCCTGAGCGACCAGGTTTCCGTAGTGAGCGCCGTCCTCTTTGAAGGAGGTGAGCACAATACATGGCCTGCCTTCAGTATGGACATTGCCTTTCTCGACGACTATTACCTGCATGACCGCTCCTTTTTCTCCAAGCCACCGAGGTCACAAAGCGCAAAGAGATAGAGAAGTCTCTGTGCGCTCGGTGGCCTCTGTGGCAAGGAAAGCCTCTGAAAGACTAACCCTATTGTTCCGAGCCCGGAGCGGACGCGGCTACGGCGGGCGACTCGATGCCCGTCCGCTCGGCGTATAGCCAATGGCCTTTCGTGCCGGTGATTCTGACCCGCGCGAAATCGCCGATTTCCAAGTCCTCGCTCACGATTGATACGGGACGGTAGCAATCGGTGCGCCCGCTCATGGTATGCCGTTGCTTGGGATGCGCGCCGTCGATCAAGATTTTCTCTTCCGTCCCCACGTAACGCTGTATATCTTCTTCGTGGATTGTGCGCTGCAAGTCGATGACCTGGGCGAGGCGGGCCTCCTTCAGTTCGCGCGGAACATCGTCGTTCATGTTCAGGGCCTTCGTTTTCGGGCGCGGCGAGTATTTGAATGGGAACAACTGGGCGAATCGGACTTCTTCGAGCACGCTCAACGTCCCCTGGAAATCTTCTTCCGTCTCGCCGGGAAAGCCGACGATCAGATCGGTACTCAATTCCAGGCCGGTATTGATTGAACGCATATACGAGACTTTGCGGAGGTATTCTTCGACGGTATGCCCGCGGTTCATCAACGCCAACAGGCGATCCGAACCACTCTGGAAGGGCAGGTGCAGTTGATTGCAGATCGACACGCGTTCGGCCATGAGGTCGGAAAGCTCGTCGTTCCAGTCGTTCGGATGAGGCGAAGTAAAGCGGACGCGTGGGAGGCCGTCGATGTCTGATATGTCTTCCAACAGCTCTCGGAACCCATAGGATTCGACCCTGTAGGAATTGACGTTCTGTCCGAGCAACCAGATTTCCTTCGCACCCTTCGCGACCAGATCGCGCGCCTCGCGCAGAATGTTGTCCGGCTCGCGGCTGACCTCGCGACCCCGCGTGTAAGGGACCACGCAGAACGTGCAGAAATTGTCGCAGCCTTTCGTAATCGAGAGGTAGGCCTTGCAGCCTTCGACATGCCCCCGGTCCACCCACGCCTTCGGAATGAAATTCTGGACACGGCGCTCGTGCGGCTGCCACTTCGTCATCAACACGCGCTCGCCACGGCGCACGGCTGAAATCATTTCGGGCAGCTTGAACAGATTGTCCGGCCCGAACACGATATCGACGCCCTTCTCCCGCTTCAGGATGCTCTCGCCTTCCTGCTGCGCCACGCACCCCGCGACCGCCACGATCACATCGGAATTCGCCTGCTTCAATCCGCGGATAGTCCCAAGAAAACTGTAAACCTTATTTTCCGGATTGTGGCGGACGGAACAGGTATTCAATACGATGAGCGACGCCTCGTCCGGCTCCTCCGCCATCGCATAGCCTTCGGCGGCAAGCACACCCATCATGCGATAGGTATCGTGCTCGTTCATCTGGCAGCCGTAGGTCTGTATGAAGGCCTTGGGAGTTTCCATCGATCATCCGTAAGTTCTTTTGTTTCTATGGATTATATTAATCGGGGAGTATAGCAGATCAGCGGAATGGCGTCAAAGGCTCCTTTACCTCCAGTTCCTTGCCCCAGGTCGGCCACACGAATTCGCACGTGGATTTCGCCTTTACGGGACCGCCGAGAAGTGTCCCCGACCATGGCCTTTGCTTATCGGATATAGTGAGTGAGAGGAGGGCGACCTGGTACTTCGCCGAAAGGTGGATGAGCTCGAACCCGACGCTCGTAAAGTGCTTATGCTCCTCTATTTTTCCGGCCTCAACACGGCGGAAATCGCCCAACGCCTCGGCATCAAGCGCGCGGCGGCTAAGAAGCGCCTTCAACGCGCGCGGGATGCGCTCAGCGTCCTCGTCTTCGCCGAACTCGGCGCGGCGCTCGAATATCCCAAGCCGCCGGAAGGCCGTGCCAAGGGAATTCTGGGCTCCGTGTTGGCGGTAAGCGTCTCTTGGGGATTGGCCGCCGCCGAAGCTGCAACAGGAGCCACGTCCGCAACGGTCGCGGCATCTGCGGGAGGGATCGCCATGTAGAAAGTCGTCGTTGCGGGAATCGCTGTGCTTTTACTCTTAGCCGCTTGGTTCACGCTGGGGGACTCCGGCGACCGGGCCGAACCGGCCGCGCGGGATACCGTAGCCCCTCTCTCTCTTGACCCCAAGTCCGCCTTGCCGGCTCTCGACCTGGCAGTCCCCGAAGCGCCCATCCCCGAGCCCGACAGGCACCAGTCGCAGCCAATACTTGATCGCGAACGCCCCGCCCATCCATACTCCTATGCGAGCCGTGCATCCGTCGTTTGACTGGCGCGTTTTCGTAGCGATTGCCTTACGGCCACTAATTCAGCCATGACTACCGAATCCAACGAATTGATAGGCGTTATCCTCGCCGCGGGCCGGGGTTCGCGCATGATGAACCTGCCCACGCGCCTGCCGAAGGCGGCGTTGCCCATCTTGGACAAGCCGATTCTCTATTATCAGTTGGAGGCTATGGCCTCGGCGGGCATCACAAAGGCCGTCGTCGTCGTCGGTTACCGCAGCTTCGAGATTGTGCGGCTCATCGAGCGCCTGCCGGATACGGGCGTCGAGATTGAGTATGTGCATCAGGAGGAATCGCTGGGGATCGCCCACTGCGTAGGGCAACTCGAAACGTTTGTCCATGGGCCGTTCGTGTTGTTCCTTGGCGATATCTATTTTCAGGATCTCGATCTTGCCGCGATGGTGTCCGATTTCGGCGCGCCCGGCGTGGATGCGATTATCGGCGCGATCGAGGAAGAGGACACGGCCGCGATCACGCGAAGTTTCTGCATCGTCACCGACGCCGATCGCTGGGCGACGGCCGCGACAGAAAAGCCGCGCTTTCCCCAGAGCCGGCTCAAGGGCGTGGGCATTTACATTTTCGAGCCGGCAGTGTTCGATGCGATTCGGCGGACGCCACGCACTGCGCTCCGCGACGAGTACGAACTCACGGAGAGCATCCAGATTCTCATAACGGACGGCTACAACGTTCGCCCAAGCGGCCGCTTGTCTTATGACGTCAACGTCACGTATCCGGCCGACCTTCGCGAGGTAAACCTGGCCGCGCTCCGGCATGAAGGCTTGGACTATCTGTTGGCCGATTCCGCAATTATTTCTCCTTCGGCGCGGGTGCTGCATTCAGTAGTTGGGAGCAACGCCGTCGTTGGCGATGGGGCCAATCTGCGCAACTCGGTCGTATTCGCCGGAGGCGTGGTCCCGTCGGGCGCAGACTTGGATGGTGCGATCGTAACCGAATCGGAAGTCTACAAGGCATGACTTGCATAGAACTTTTTCAGTCTCGCTTTGGGTTCGTAATCATATCAAGTCAACCTGTTGTTGGGAGCGGGTGCCCGCCACGCGGGGTATTGTGGTAAGAGGAACCAATCATTCCTATAGCCGAGGGATACGACCTAACCTTGAATCAATCTACCGAGAAGCGAACACTAATCACCGGCCTTACTGGGCAGGACGGATCGTACCTGGCCGAACTTCGCCTCGGAAACCTCGACGCGAAGCGCGACTGGGGTTACGCGAAGGACTATGTGTACGCCATGTGGCTCATGCTTCAGCAGAATTCGACTGAAGACTACGTCATATCGAGCGACGAGACGCGTACGGTCCGCGAGCTCTGCGAAATCGCCTTCGCCCACATGGATCTCGATTGGGAAAAGCATATGGTGGAGGACCCGCGCTTCTATCGGCCGGCCGAGGTCCATCTGCTGCTAGGGGACAGTTCGAAGACCCGCAAACAACTTGAGCGGAAGCCGGAAGTGGGTTTTAGGGAACTCGTCAACTTGATGGTGGATGCCGATCTCCGGCGGGTCGAACACGAAATCGGTCAAACGCCGGCCACACCCAGTTCATGACCGGCCGCGCGCTCGTCACCGGGGCGCTTGGCTTTGTGGGTTCGGCTTTATGCGCGCACCTTAAACGGCAAGGCTGGGAGCTGGTTCGCACTGACCTTGACGACGCGGTGGGTCACCGAGATTTCCTGTCGTGCGACTTAACCCGGCCTGAGCAGATCGAATCGCTGCTTGAGCGCGCGGGCGACCTGACTCATCTGTTCCACCTCGCCGCCCGGACCTTCGTACCCGAATCCATCGAAGACCCCGCGGGCACGTTGGACGCCAACTTGCAGGCCGTTATTCACCTAGGTAGCTCGGCGCAGCGAATCACGCCAGGCATCCGCTTCGTTTTCGCCAGCACTTCGGAGATTTACGGGCCGCCGGCCTCAACGCCCGTCACGGAAGACCATCCATTTAACCCACAGAATCCCTATGCAATAACCAAAGCCGCCGCCGACCACTATTGCCGCTATCTTGCCGAAACGGACGGCGCGGACGTGGTTCGCCTGCGCCTTTTCAACCACAGCGGCCCTGGCCAATCCGGCCGTTTCGTCTTGTCGAGCTTTGCCAGGCAAATCGCCGACATCGAAGCGGGCAGAGCAGCCCCTGTGTTGCGCGTGGGCAACCTCGAAGCGAGGCGCGACTTCACCCATGTCGACGACGTCCTGCGGGCCTACGAGGCCGCGGCGCTCGGCAGCGCAACAGGCGAGGCGTACAACATCTGCTCTGGCGAGAGTCATTCCATGCAGGAAGCCTTGGACATCCTGTTGGATTTGTCGACGGTTGCCGTCACAGTGGAAGTGGACCCGGAACGCCTGCGCCCGAGCGATATTCCGGAGATATGCGGTTCCTACGAGAAGTTTGCCGCGGCTACCGGTTGGAACCCGACGAAGTCTTTCGACGAGATCATGGAGGATCTTCTCGGCTATTGGCGACAACCGAAACATCCAGATTAGACCAACGCGACACTCGCAAACGATACGATTCCCCCGTTCGGATCATGGGCAAAGTCGTAGTGGATCGGTTCCCCGCGCGTTGCGGTTCCTTGCAGCGATTTCAGCGCCGAATAGATACAGTTTATTCCGCACACCTTTCGCTGGTTCGCGTCCTTCATCACGGACCCATAGAAGTCGCTGGCGGACACGCGGCGGACATGTTCCATGTCCTCCTGGTCCCTGGCCCGCACCATGCCCGTCACGTCGTCATCGATATCGTAGTCATCGCCGAATCGCCGCCCCACATGCGCCAAATCGGCGGCCGCGATCACCAAGACCTTCTTCGCGCGGTCATTTACACACTCGCGGCAGGCGACCAAAAATGTTTCCACCGAAGCCAGCGACTCGGGTTCATCGAAGGAGGGGTCTTCGGAAAACATGGAACACAACACCGGAACGATCTTCACGTTGGAACCGAAAAGGTGGGCCAGCATCAGGACTTGGAATTCGATGGAATGCTCCGTGCGATGGAGCAGTTCGTGCTCATAAGGTTCCCCATCGCAGGCACACTCCAAGCGCTTGACGAAATCAAGGTCGGTCTCGACAAGCCCGAGCGGGGTCTCAAAATGCTTCCGCGTCAGGACAAATGGCGTGGGCTCGGCCTGATGGGCTACGCCAAAAATGAACACTGTGTCGGGAGGCTCGCCGGCATAGAGCCGCCGATAACCGTGCGCGTATAAGTGACCGCCACGTTGCATGTCGATATGGGGAACGATCAGCCCCTTGAGCGGCGCGCCGGTTCCCGGAGTCGAAGGCAGGGCTTCGCCCGGACCGCCTTCGCGGAGAAACTGTTCGTCCAAGAAAGTTCGGCAGGCCTCCGGTTCGGCAGGGTAAGATTTTCCAGCGAGAAACGGCGGACGCGTCTCAAGCGCTGCGAAAGACTTCTTCAAAGCGTCCGCCATCGCGAAGAACGTGTTCGACAGTAGATAGCCCCTTTCGTTAAGCTGGCGGGTTACTTCCAGAACGTCTGCCTCTTGGCATTCGACCTGGTCAAAGGCTTTCCGGCAGGCTTCCACCACCTGTAGCGCCTCCTTAGCGCCATCAAATTGTGACGCCATGAAATACGCGAGGGGCGGAACGAGGATTTGTTCTTCGACAACGCCGGAAGGGTCGCTCAGGCAGATATACGTATGGCCTTCATGTTCCATCGGAAACACGTTCATAGGCCGGAGCGGGGGCAATGCCATGGGAAGATACTCCTCTCGAAAAATGAACCGCCCGGCGAGCCGTCCGAGCTGCAGGCGCCACTATAGTGGCACGGCCCCGCTGATTCAACGCTGAATAATTTCCTCGAATTCGCGTCTATCTGACGGGCAGACGGCAGCCGACCCAAGACGGTATGGTACAATTCAGTCGCTTTTGCGCTACGGCGCGAGGAGGATTCGATGCGAACGGCAATCCGCGCGATCACATATATCCCCTTAGCTTCCATGTGTTTGTTGGGATGCAGCACGACGCCCGCCCAGGACGGTGCCGTCCTCGGCGGAGCGCTCGGTGCGGGCCTTGGCGCCATCGTCGGCCATCAATCCGGACATCAGGGCGAAGGCGCGCTGATTGGCGCTGGAGCCGGCGCGCTGATCGGCGCCATCATGGGCGATTCCACCGAATCGCGCCACAGCGGCCATGCACCTAACAACGCCTATGCGGGCAATCATTCCGATACGCGGAGGATGTACGATTCCGCGACGCCTTCGGAAGGCCACTACGAATCGCGGGTGGTCACGACCCCGTCGGGCGAACGGTATGAAGAGCGAGTCTGGATCGAACACCGGTAACGGCGCGGGCCGGGTCTCGCCAGCCGCTGTTGGAAAACGTGAATAATCCATGCCCGACCAAACCTACATGCTAACCCAGAAGATATGGCGAACCATCGGGGTGGCCTCTCTCGCTCTCGCGGGGATCATGTCTATTCACGCGGTAAGATCCGGTTTCCTGGCGCAAACGATTCGTTATCTCATTCATCTTGTGGACGGGGAGGCCGTGCGCGCGCCGTCGTCCTCCGTCCTTGTCCACTTCATCTATTGGGCGCTCTTCCTCTTTCTGATATTGACGGCCTTGTACATGGCCCTCATCGATTTGCGCTATATCCGCCTCCAATACATCGTGGAGAAACGGGACATCTTCGGCCGCACTCTCGGCGACAAAGAATTCCGGAAGTCGCTCATTGAGAAAAACGAGGATTCGTAGGCGCCTGCCCGCGGATTTGCCTTCTGTGATTCATGGCCCCAGTTGTTGCTATGATGGTGCGCCTTGTCGCTCCTGGCGGGTAGGCTGCGCTGAAGAGAACTGGGGATCAATCCGATTGTGTCTGAACCGAGGTAGAGCCGTGAGTAAGGTAATCCTGTCATTCATACCTTTGCTTGTCCTGCTGTGCGTGTGCACCGGCGGTTGTGAAGGGCCCAAGCCCCCGCCCACGACTTCGCCGGCACTAGACGGCTTCGCCCCACCTTTGGCCGGCACCCAGGGGATTGGCGACATCGAGAGTGCGCTCCGTTTCGAGATTCTGTTGAGTGAGGCCTCTGTCGCCGACAATATTATCTCCGACGTCAAAGAAAGCAAACGAGAGTTTGTCGTGAGCGCGACGCTGAATGTGGGCGCGCCCCAGCCACGGGAGCTGTGGCTCGACGCAACCGTGCGCAGCAGAGATGATTTTCCAGGCCACACCGTCCTTATCAGGCCGCGCATGTACGTTAGCGGGGATGCGTTCGAGCGCAAGGCCATCCCGCTCGACGAGGTCGTCATGGGCAATACGGCCCGCCAAGACGCAACCGTCCAGAAGATTGACTTGCTCAAGCATCTCGATGAGATCCCCGAGTCTGTCTTGATTACGGGACACCTGCATATTTACTACTTCAAGGATACTCCGCTGGCTGAAGCGAATTTGGAGAACCTAGATTCGTTCCCTTCGGAAATGCACTCCCGGCGAACGGCCAACACTATGCGTGTAAACTTCAACTTCTAGCCCAAACCTCTCGCCGCTGTGCGGATTGTCTGGAGGTTCGATTTGCGAAAGCTGTTCTCGACGGTCCTTGTCCTCGGTGTCTTTCAAATGGGATGGACGCAAGATCTGCCCCCGACCATCGAAGGCGAAGGCGTGGCCACCATTGAGGCCCAACCTGAGCGGGTGGAATTTACTTTGAAGTTTCACTTGACGGGCGAGAGCTTCGAGGAGGCCGCTCAAAAGGCAGCGCCTCTTGAAGACAGCTTGACAGAGGCTCTCGAAAACTTCGACCCGCCAGCGTCCGCTGTAACCTTCGGCGCAATTCGAATTCGGAGCCTGAGCCCTTCGGCGGTTGATGTGAGCGCTATCATTCGTTTTCCCATCCGGCGACTGGCCGACGCGGCGGAATGCACGGCGGCATTCGCCAAGCTATTCGACCGGATGAATAAGCTAGCGCGCCAATTGAGCGCCACGGTCGAGGAGCCCACCCTCGGTGTGGACAACCCCGAGGGGTTCGAGCAGGAGGCTGTCCAACGGGCTACGGAGAACGCGTTTTTCCGGGCTGACGCAGTAGCGGCGATCATAAAGTCGCAAATCTACGCGGTACGGTCTGTGAAAATCCTGGACGTCGAATGGGTACGCTCGGCCGAGGATCCGGCGACGGCGCCCGACTTAGACCGTCTCGTGTGCGCAGCCAGCGTACAGGTCGTGTACGCGCTCGCCCCGCGATAGCGCCTGCCCAATCGCCGGTGCAACCGGAGTTGCCTGCAGCGGCTACGATTTTTCGGTGAGGTATCCGGGCGAGGACACGCCGGGGACTTCGGAGTCCAGGTGGATTCGCGATCCGGTTGTCTCGCGCTGGCCCTGATACTTGCCCCGGTACGGATTCTCGACGACAGCATCGGCCTGGGCGATGACGAGTTGGCAGATGCGGCGGCCCGCTTCGATGCGCATGGGGGCGGCGTTGGCGTTGTAGAGTTCGAGCGTGATCGCACCTTCGAAACCCGGGTCTACCCAGCCGGCATTCTGAATGAACAGGCCAAGCCTTCCCACCGAACTGCGCCCTTCGACGAACGCCGTCAAGTTATCCGGGAGGCGGACCACTTCCATGGTCGTCGCCAACACGAAGCCATGCGTTGGCACGATGAACTCGTCGGCGGTCACTTTCTCGTATTCGGGGGCCTCGGACATCGAGCAAATCCCTTTCGTTGCGCGAGGGGTGAGAAAGGTCGACCCCAGCCGCAGATCGACGGAGGCCGGCTCGATTTGCTCCGGTTCCATAGGGGCGATGCCCAATTCGCCTAACGTTAATAGTCGTTTGATCGTCTTATCTGAAAGAATCAAAATGTCTGCTCCGGCGGAAACGCGCCAAGTTGGAGAGCAATTCTAGGGCATCGGCTCGGCTCGATTCCAGGTTTGGAGAAAAGACGCTCAACGATCCCCAGTTTCATAATCGGCTGACGTAGAAAGGCCGTACGTCGTT
>CAYNZS010000089.1:12230-14417 GCA_964401695.1 uncultured Nitrospirales bacterium | reverse complement strand
ATATTCGACAATTTGTCCTGGGCACGGGGGGTATCTAGCTGCTAAGAACGTAATTCATTTGGAGAAAGTACTTGAATGTGGGACACACAGACGACGAGCCGGCCAGTCAGTCATCCTGACGGCCGGCTTGTTCATTATATATGTCTGTGTAGGAAGTCTAGCTATTGACGCTTTGAGCCCATTCTATGAGAATCGCCGCGACTTCGGGGCGCGTGAATTCCTCAGGCGGCGCCTCACCGTTTTGGAGCATCTCGCGCACTTTCGTTCCGCTCAGGAAAACGTGATCCTCGTTGCCGCCGGGACAGGTCTTCTTGCTGGCCATGCCTTTGGTCAGCTTGGAATAGAAGGAATGGTCGAAGAACAGCGGCGTAATGCCCAACTCCTCCGCGTCGAACTGCTCGAAAATATAGTGGGCGTCGTAGGTGCCATAATAGTCGCCCACTCCCGCATGGTCGCGCCCCACGATGAAGTGGGTGCAACCGTAATTCCTGCGGATGATCGCGTGCATGATGGCTTCCTTTGGCCCGGCGTAGCGCATGTTCACGGGCATCAGCGAGAGCATGGCATGTTCTGCGGGGTAGTATTTTTCTAAGAGCACCTTGTAGCACTTCATCCGGACGTCGCCTGGAATATCGTCGCTCTTCGTCGTGCCCATCAGCGGATGGATCAGGAGGCCGTCGCAAAGTTCGAGCGCGCACTTGGTCAAGTATTCGTGCGCGCGATGGACCGGGTTCCGAGTTTGAAACGCGACGACGCGCTTCCAGCCCTTTTCCTTGAAAGCCGCCCGCGTTTCTCTGGGCGTCAGGTTGTAATCTTGGTGGTCGATGCTGCGCGCCTTGAGCACATCCAAGTCGCCCGCCAGGAATACAGGGCCCAAGCCCATCGTATACTTGGCGCCGGGATGCGCGTCCTCCGAAGTCTGATATACCTTCGAAGCGATTTCTTCATGGGGAATCGAGAATTTTTCGGACAAATGCAGAATCGCCGCGACGTCGCCTTCGTCATCTTCGATGGCGACTTGCGTACCCTCCTTCAGCTTATCCGCCTCTTCGTGGCTTACAGCCAGCAGAATGGGAATGGTCCAGGGAATTCCGTCGCGCAGGCGCATCCGGTCGAGGACGCTGCGGGTCTCCTGCTCATTCATGAAGCCCTTTAGCGGACTGAAGATTCCTTTTCCGATTCCATCGATATCGAACGCGGTGTACGTGTCTACGGTGATCTTGGGAAGATCCCTGGCCTTGTCCTTGGCTCCTTCCAGCGCGGTGCCGGTGAGCAGGCGCTCGACGAGTTCTCCACCGTGAGGCGTAATGGGCATTTCGTTCTCCTTGTGTGACCAGCAACCGCCTTTCGAGCGGCGCGTGGGCTTGTTTAAATCAGCGCAAAAGGGCTGATGATTTGACATTAAAGGGGTCAGAAAAATATCATCTGAACCCTGCTCCGTTCAAACAGCGCGCGGCGCGCGCATCCCGTTTAGCGGCCCTCCGGTGGGACTTTGGCCTGAAGAAGACCCTCGCAGCCGCGCGGTAAGACGCGCGAACAAAAAAGGAATACCAAATGTCTGAAGAGCCAAAGAGCAAGAATATCACCTGGCACCATGGCGAAGTCAGCCAACAAGATCGCGAAAAGAGTAACGGCCACAAAGCGGCTGTCATCTGGTACACCGGCCTCTCGGGTTCGGGAAAATCGACTCTCGCGCAGGCCGTCCAAACCGCGTTATTCGAAAGAGACTGCCAGACCTACGTGCTCGACGGTGACAACGTCCGCCACGGCTTGAACAACAACCTCGGTTTCTCCCCCGAAGATCGCACGGAGAATATCCGCCGTATCGGCGAGGTAGCGAAACTCTTCGCCGACGCCGGCATCATCACTTCGACCGCCTTCATCTCCCCCTACCGCGCCGACCGCGACGAGGCCCGCAAGATTTCCGGCGACATGTTTTGCGAAATCTGGGTCGATGCCGACTTGGCCATATGTGAAAAGCGCGACACGAAGGGCCTATACAAGAAAGCCCGCGCCGGCGAAATCCCAGAATTCACCGGAATCTCCGCCCCCTACGAAGAGCCCAAAAACGCCGAGCTGGTCGTGAACACGGGCACCGACAGCCTTGAAGATTGCGTAGAACAAGTACTCGGCATGCTGACCAAGCGGGGCATCTTGTCCTAGCCAGCACACGGAAATCCAGATTCT
>CAYNZS010000089.1:0-12204 GCA_964401695.1 uncultured Nitrospirales bacterium | reverse complement strand
AACGGAAACGTTCGGGCGCGTTCTTCCATTGTGGGTACCTGAGCGGAAAAGCCTGAATTCGTTTTGCGTAGGCGAATTGACTTGGTAGTCGGCTTTCTATAGATTCTATCGATGCCGCGCGTTGCCGGTAGTGTGTTGCTGGGGCTGCCCTGTCAGGCTATCCGGCAGGCGAACAAGAGGCGGAAGCCGCGTAGATTCGCCCTGTGGCGAGCGACGCTTCGCTAAGCGGACTCGAAGAAGCACCTCAATCGACGTCTGCGACGGTTCTCTGTCGGATGACCAAAGAAACTGATGCCTACAATAAGAACCAAGAGTGCTGCGTACAGGTCTCCTATTTCCCCCGGCGAGCGCAAACCACCCCTGGGACAACATACTCTTTATCCAGAAGGTAGCGAATCATGAATAAGCGCAAAGGCCCGGAGTTCTTGCGATTCTGTATCCCTATTGTTGAGGTCCTTCGAAAACTCGGAGGGTCTGGTCGGCCAGCCGAGGTTACTGACCTCGTTATCGAGCGCATGAAGATTCCTGAGGCCGAGCAGGAGGCCACCAACAAGAACGGCGAATCACGCGTTCGAAACCAGGTGGCGTGGGCGCGGTTCTACATGGTGAAAGCAGGCCTGCTAAGCTCCTCTCAGCGCGGAGTCTGGGGGCTGACGGAAAAGGGAAGGGACACTCATATGGATGAGGAATCCGTCCTCAAACTCTTCCGCGACACCCATCAGAGGTTCACCGAAGAACGCAAAGCCCGCGAAGCATCGCAGCAAGACGTGATCGAGGACGATACCGATATCGACTCCGTTGACAGTAGTGAAGACTACAAATCCCAGCTGCTTGCCATGCTGCGGGCCCTCCCACCGGAAGGGTTCGAGCGGATCTGCCAAAGACTTCTACGCGAATCCGGATTTCAGCAGGTTGAGGTCACTGGAAAATCCGGCGATGGCGGTATCGACGGCCACGGCATCCTGCAGATCAATCCCCTTGTGTCGTTCAAAGTGCTGTTTCAGTGCAAACGCTATAAAGGTGCGGTGGCCGTATCGGCCGTTCGGGATTTTCGTGGCGCACTTCAAGGCCGCGCGGACAAAGGCATCATCCTGACGACGGGCACCTTCACGACCGATGCCAAACGTGAGTCGATAAGGGACGGCGCTTCCCCGATCGAACTCGTGGACGGAGAGAAGCTGGTCGAGATGTTCGAGGAGCTCAGTTTGGGGCTGCGCCCCAAGAAAGACTACGAACTCAACGAAGAGTTCTTCGAGCAATACAGATGATCTGGCCTGAACATCTCACCGGTTTTTTACTGCGACGGAGGATAGGGTCATTCTGACGAGACCTTTCTCGACTTTCGACCTCGACGTGACCAATTGATTGCGAGGCGCGGCACGTTCCATGTAGATTACGCGGTAGACGCAAAGAAGAATCATTCGGTACGCGGAGCACTCGAAGAGAAAGAACAGATCGCGGGAGATGGCCATGCAAAAGACACACCGCAGTATATCGCGCCGCCGGTTCTTAAAGAACACGGGTTCACTTGCCGCAGCCGCGTCATTGTCCGCATGGGTGATGGGTGGATGCGCTACACCGGGGGGCCAGAAACTGGCCACTCTGTCGCCCAACGACAAGATTCAGGTAGGCCTGATCGGCTGTGGGGGCCGGGGGAAGGGGGACGCTCCGCAACCGTCGCCCACCTAGGTGTGATCGCAATGCGCCTAGGCCGCAAACTTGAATGGGACCCCCAAAAGGAGAGGTTCATTGGCGACGCTGAAGCGCAACGCCACGTAGCGCGCCCGATGCGCAAACCCTATGACTACGATATGGTCTAGTCACGGTAGAAGCTGTCGGGCACCGTGGACATCGCCGATAACTTCGAGCCCGCAACCGGCGCAGAGTGCGATATGCTCGCGAAACGAGCTCAGGATATCATGTCTTGCCTCTCTTGGAATTGGACAGTCTTAGATTTGGCATAAGAGACTGTAGTCAATCCACGACATCGCAGTAGAAGAAGGACTAATCGCGGTCGTACCTAATCGGCGAGGTGTAGGCGCGTTCTTGAATTGTCGTGCTCACATCCGATGGGAACGGAATCCCCGCTGTCTTCGCGTCGAACGAGCTCCAGCGGGGTGTCGGGATTTCCAGAACACGCACGTAGTAGAACGCATTCTGATCCGTCTTGAAATCTGGGTCCGTCCAGACGCCTTTCAATTCCACCGCGCCAATCGAGTTGGTATATTCGAGAGTCTCAAGATCTACCGTATTGCCGACTGCCGGGACCTTGCCTGTCTGAGGATCCTTCACCCGGTTCCCAGACCACAGAGCCTCGTAGACCCGCTCCTGACTAACGCCGCCTTCGGACCAGCCCTTCACGACCTGAATCCGATCCAGATTCGCGCTCTCCGGATCCTTCATCGCCCAGAGCGCAAACGTAGGCGCGCCGCTGACGCCCGCGCCGTCTAATTCGCCTCCCATGGAAACGCCCTTCTCATAGGCCGCTTCAACCCAGCCAGCCTCGCCGGGTCTTACGCCCGCCATATCGAAGCCCCCAAAAAAGCGAACCTGAATGCGCGTTCCTGTCGTACCCCAAGTTTCCTTGCGCCGGAGCGTCTCGAAAATGCTCTCGCGAGTATTCTCTTCGCTCCAGACGCCCGCCAGTCCCGACGAGCCGACTCGGCGGCCTCTTGCGGAACCCAACTGGCCTCTAGCAGCCTGTTTCGGCGGGGCAAGAGAAGTCGACACACCGGAGTAATTGTTTTCCTCAATCGGACTAATGCCCGTATGGCTGTCCGAGGCGCCCACCAGTCCGAAGCGATAGGGGTTGAAGGCCTGCATGTCTTGAAACTCAAGTCCTGTGCGGTAGGCGTAACGCACGTAGCTTCCCTTGAAGTTCGTGATCGGCGTGTCCTGGGCAACGTATTGCTCGAACAACTCGAAGTCCGCGAACTCATCGTTTGGGCTCAAAGCTGGATGGGTTTCCGAGGTTCCCTTTTTCTGCGTTACTTCGACTAAGGGTTCGTTCCGATTCCGCGTTGCCGCATATTCGGGGGTCAACGGATTGCCCATGCTGTTTACCCGGTCAAAGCCGATCCCGTCGGACGCATTCATATTGTGGGGGATTGCGAGCACGCTATGTCCTTCCTCGCGTACCCTGTCCATCCACACCCACAAGTCTTCGGGCTTTGAAGAATCAACACCACTGAACGGCGTGGGGGCCGTGTTTCCCTTGAAGATTACGTTGCGGTGCAGATTCCTACCCTTATTGCCTGCGCTCCACTCATAGGCGACAAATGCCGTGAACGTGCCTGGGTCGTAATGCCGGTTCGCGGAGGCGATGACGAGGTCCCACACTTCCCGCCTCACTTCGGGGGTGTCGACGCCTTCCATCGGTGTACCTGACCTGGCGGCGGCGTACAGTTCGCCCAGGGCTTTACGGCTTTGATCTCTGTCGCCACTGTTGATCCTTCTTGCGATGGGCAGCTTTGACATCGGGTGTTCGGGATCGTCCATCCTTGCGGAGATACCCAGGAATTCACTGTGATCCGTTACAGCCATGAAATCCAGGGGCCGCGAATTCTGATAGGTTTGGCCGTTAGGATGCTTCTTCGGCTTGCCTTTAGCGAATTCGTAGGCGTCATCCGGAGTCGCCCGCGTAGAATTGGTATACGCGTCGAACGACCACCAGGTGTGCATGTGCAGTTCGCCAAACAGGGCTTTGCGATCCGCGCCTGCCCCCGGCTCCGCCATCGCCGGCGTATTCAGCGCCGCGATCAGAATTGCTGTCCAAATCGTTCCAAGAACCTTCATCCCGAACCTCCTTAGAAATCTGATTCACTCGGCATCGCACCATAGCCTACGTTCCGCCGCCGGCCCTGTCAACAGAAAAATAGACAAAGAGCCGAGGCGAATGGCGCCAAGATGCAAGGTTGAATTACAGTGTTCCCCACAGTGCCTCGTTCTCCACCGTCTCGCTACGAAGACCGGTGAGATAGCCGGACTAAGCGGATTCCAGGTTTCTCGCGAAGGTTGAAGTTGGTGCTCAAATTCTGGTCAAATATAAGTGATTGGCGGTCATCATAGACGAATGCTGCGACCTATGCTTAGCGCCCGCCACATAACAACCGCAGCTGGGGGTTCCGCAACCAGCCCAGCAAGTCCTTCGAGGAGACATACCCATGACAGTAGTGGAAGATACCGCAACCCTTGAGGCGTTTCGCGAGGAAGTGCGCGCCTGGCTGGAGGAAAATTATCCCGCCGAGTTGCGCAAGAATCCCTCCAAAGAGCAAGTCCTGCAGTGGATAGGCCTGCTGGCCGACAAAGGCTGGACTGTGCCCACATGGCCAAAGGAATACAGCGGCGGGGGGCTTAGCAGACTTCAGGATCGAATCATCAACGAGGAACTGGGCCGGATGGGGTGTCGGCGCGACTATCTCGCCGGGCAAGGCGTAACGATGATCGGGCCCACGCTGCTCGTCCACGGCAACGAAGAACAAAAGATGGCGCATCTTCCCAAGATCGCGCGCGGCCTATCCCATTGGTGCCAGGGATACAGCGAACCGGGCGCGGGCTCTGACTTGGCCAGCCTCCAGATGCGGGCCGAGGACAACGGCGACTACTTTCTGGTGAACGGCAGCAAGATTTGGACCTCGGGCGCGGATGTCTCGGACTGGATTTTCTGCCTGGTTCGAACCGATCAAAACGTCGGCAAACACCAGGGCATCGGTTTTCTGCTCGTTGACATGAGCGATCCCGGAGTCACGGTGGAGCCGATCGTGCTCATCAGTGGGCAATCGCCTTTCTGCGAAACCCGTATCGAAGATGTAAAGATCCCGAAGAGCAACCTTGTCGGCGAGATGGATGGCGGTTGGACTATCGCCAAGGACTTGCTGACTTTCGAGCGGAACATGATTGCAGGGAGCCAGGGCGGCTCGAGCGCGCCGGCCCAAAAAGTCGATCCCATGATCACGGAAGCCAGGAAATACGTCGGCCCCGCCGAAGGGAAACTTTCGGATCCGTTCATGCGCGATGCCATCACGCAACAGCTCATGGACGAGCAGGCCATGGCGCTCGCCCTCAAACATTTCAACGACGAACTCAAGATCGGGGCCGCGCCGGGGGCCAAGGCGTCGATGTTCAAGTATCTGGGCAGCGAAGTGGGCAAGCGCCGGTATGAAACGCAGCTCAAGTTCGGCGGCACGCAATACCTTGGCTGGGAAGGCGAAGACTTCACACCGGCCGATTTGGGCGTCACCCGCGGCTGGCTGCGATCCAGAGCATATTCCATTGAAGGCGGCACTACCGAAATCCAACACAACGTTGTGGCGAAGCGTGTTCTGACGCTGCCGATGTCCTAAGAATACAAGGTGAAAAAAATATTATGTCTACTGTATTGACTGAAGAACAGGAAATGCTGCTCGAAGCGGCATCTGAATTCTGTAGCGAACAAGCGCCCGTCAGCGAATTCCGCCGCCTGCGCGACGAGAAGGATAAGGATGGCTTTTCCCGCGACCTCTGGCGCGACATGGCGGAGTTGGGCTGGGCTGGAATCCTGGTTCCCGAAGAGTATGGCGGCGCGGATTTTGGCTATCGAGGGCTTGGCGTAATCCTCGAGGAATCGGGAAAATGCCTGGTGGCCTCTCCACTGCTGAACACGGCTCTCATCGGCGTGTCGACGTTGCGCTTGGCAGGAAACGAGGCACAGCAAAAGGACGTGCTCCCGGCCATCGCGACCGGAGAACGGTTGTTGGCATTGGCCGTGGATGAAGGCCTCAAGCACAGCCCATCATCCATAAGCTGCCGCGCGGAAAAGACAGCGTCCGGCTACAAGCTGTCGGGCGAAAAAGTATTCGTGCTTGACGGACACGTGGCCGACCAGCTGATAGTCGTGGCCCGCACATCAGGCAACGACACAGATGAGAAGGGCATCACTCTGTTCCTCGTCGACAGCGACACGCAGGGCATTACCCGCACACGCACCCACATGGTCGACAACCGCAACGCGGCCCGCGTCGTCTTCGCCGATGTGGAAGTGCCGGAAACGGCTGTGCTTGGCAAAGTGGATGAAGCGTCCGGCGTGCTGTCGAAGATTCTGGACCGCGCATGCATCGGCTTGGCCGCCGAAATGCTGGGTGGAGCCATGGAAGTCTTCAAGCGAACTATCGAATACATGCGCGAACGCGAACAGTTCGGCGTCGCCATCGGGACGTTTCAGGCGCTGCAACACCGCGCTTCCGAGTTGTACGCCGAACTTGAACTCATGCGCGCATCCGTCCACGAAGCCCTCGGCGCCCTGGACGACGACTCCGACGAAGTGCCCCTTCTCGCGAGCCTCGCTAAAGCGCAAGCAAACGACACCTATTACCACGTCAGCGCTGAAGGCATTCAGATACACGGCGGTATCGGAATGACCGATGAGCACGATATGGGCTTTTTCTTCAAGCGCGCGGCCCTGGCCCTTCAGACCTTCGGCGATTCCCATTTCCACCGTGACAGGTACGCGACCATCAAAGGATACTAATCCTTTCGCAACCAAAATGCCGTCGAAAAGACCTCCAGCCCAATCCCCCTCCCTGGTTTAGGGAGGGGTTAGGGGAGGGTCGAACGTGCGAGAACCTTCGCGGTTGCGCGCGCGCCTCAAACAACTCACAGGTGTTTCTTCGGAGAGCCCCGCCCCCGTGCCGGGGGCAAATTCTGAAAGAAGCACGGCTCAGGTTACGGAGATCATCTGACTGTGGGACCGCCGCCTCGGCGGTCGTTGGGCAGGGAAAAGACTTCCGGCATAAGTCGACCACCGGGGCGGCGGTCCTACATTCGTGCTTTTGAACAACAAGAAGCTATGGGATCACAAGTATTTCTTCGGAGGAGGAGGACCGAAGCAATCTATTCCGGTCTTCGCACGGCTCGGGACCGAGGACTGGGACTTCGGACATGCAGGCGTGGCGTTTGTTCCACAATTTGTCTCTCGGCGCCGCCTTACCCCATCTCCCTGGCGCGTGCGATTAGACTTTCCGACAACTGGTGCAGCCGTGGGTAGATCGACTCACGGCCGAGCCCATTCACGAACACGATGGCTCCCGCCTTCGCGACCGGGTCAAACTCCATGTGGGTCGCTATCCCAGGGTCCCCGCCGCCGTGTCCCCACAACAGGCCGGACCCCGTTCCCCTTGCGCTCCAACACAATCCGTGTCGCGGTTTTTCACTGGACGCGCCGCGGCCGGACAACATGGCGCGAATGGTTGAGGCTTCGAGCAACCGATACCCCGCGTATTCTCCCCCGTTCGCATACGCGCCCAAGTAATGCGACAACTGCTCTGGACTCGTGCGCACCAGTCCATCCGGGTAGTTTGGGAAACTGTACAGACACAGCTCGCGGCAGCCCTCCTCGGGCAACGCCGCCACACCCAGCCCACGGCCGTCGTGGCCTTCCAACGGCACGTAGGGTATCGCGTGCGTATCCACATCGATATCCTCTATCATCCAGCCCGTGTTGGCCATGTCCAGCGGCCCAAAGACATTCTTCTCGCAGTACTCTGTAAGCGGAAGGCCTGACGCCGCTTCGACGATGAGCCCCAACAGCCCGTAGCCCACGTTGGAATAGACGAACTGCTCGCCGGGCGCTTCCGTGGTGAAATTACGTTCTTCATGATAGTGCTCGCCATCGGCTTTAAGATAGGATTCGATCCATTCTCGCAGCGAAACGGTCGGATCGCCACACGAGTAACTCGCGCCATAGGCCCGGCTATCTTGAATCGAGGACTCGTGCCTCAGCAGATGCTCCACGGTGATAGGGCTATTCGGGTGGAGCCGGTTGCGAATCGGAAACCCCACCAGCTCTCCGGCTTCACTTGCCAACCTGAAGCGTTTCTGTTCGACAAGCTGCATGACGCCCGTAGCCGTTACCGTCTTCGACACGGAACCGATGTTTTGTATCGTGACGGATGTCCGCGCTTTGTTGGCTCGTATATCGGCCCAGCCAATCGCGCCGGACTACACGGTCGAACTACCCACAATCGCGCACGCTGCCGCTCCCGCAGCCCCGCCCGGGTCCGTGAGCCCAGCCAGCAACGCATCCAGCTCGTCCTTGGATCGCGCTCCCGCGCCGGACGCGCCAATCGTCAGACCCAATGCGCCCCCTGTCGCCGCTTTGAGAAATTCTCGACGGCTCCCGCGACCAACGCTTTGTTGCTTGGAAGAATCTGCCCCGCTCATTCAGTAGAATCCTTGTTCCCTATTGGGCGCCCGAACGGTAGCAGCCCTGTTTCGCGCTGTCAACCCGGTTTTCGGAATGCCAGGCCACATTGAGGTCGAAAACTAAGAGAGCCTTGCCAGAGCGCTTTTGGACGTAGCCGCAGTGGAAATCTGGCGAGCAATGTGGGCTAGCCCGGACTGGCCTACTTTGGCGGGCGTTCTTCTGGGGGTTTTTTCTTGACAGTCTACTGGAGCCGTGCTAGAATTGGGTGACATAGGAAACGGTAGCTATTGGCCCAAGATCCCCCTTTCGCGGAGGCGTGTCTCATGACCGACGAGAACAACGAAGAAAGCAACGAGGAAGAAAAAGAAGGCGAAGGTTTAGGCAATCTTCCTCCGTTGAGTGATTTCGATTCCGAGGAAGACAAACCCGAAGGAAATCTGCCTCCACAGGGCGACCTGTCCCTCGACACGCCAGCCGGGGGCCTCGACACCCCTGACTCCGCTAGCGGCCTTGGTTTCCAGGATCTCGCGGCGGACAGCGACTTCTCGCCCGAAACCCCAGATATGGGGCCGGGACCCGAGTCGGATATACAAACGCCCATGTCCGACAGCGCTTTTGGCGGCGACAGCGGCGGGTTCGGCTCGGGAGACCAAGGCGGCGATACCGGCGCCCCCACCCAAGCCATGGAAACGCCTATGTTCGACGCAAGCCCCAGCCCAGCGGGCGGCGGCGGTTTTGGCTTTGACCAAGGCGCTTTCGGCGGCGCCAGTGGCGGCGGAACTCCCGCGCCCGACACGGGTGTGTTCGGCGGCATGGGCGTAACCCCCACGCCACAACCCATCGGCGGCGTAAGCGGAGGCGGCGAACCGAGCTCGAAGACTGTGGCGCTGGTTGGGCTGGTTGCGCTACTAATCGGTATAGGGGCCGGTCCGTATTTGTCCAATTACTTGGAGTTTTGGCCGACACCCCAACGCCAGGAAGCCGATAAGCAGCGCGATGATGCGACTAGGCTGGGAGCTGAGGCGAGTGGACTCCGGGCAGAGATTAGAAGGCTGACTGATACCGCTGAAACTAATGTAATAAGTCTGGAAGAGATTCAGCGGCGTGTCGATCTAAGTCTCGAATTAGACGTGAAGATCGCCGAACTCCAGCCCCAGGTGCGAGACGCGGAGAATCAACTTCAGCTCATCAACCAGGATGTCGAAGATCAGAATCTCAAGTTCACTAAAACGCAAGAGGCGTTGGAAGACGCCAGGACGGAGATGCAGATTACCAAGACGCGCAACGATGGCCTCGTGACGGAGAACGACCGGCTTGAAGTGGCCGTGGGCGGCCTCGAAGACGCGAATGCGCGCCGCAAAGCCTCGCAGGACACGTTGCTTCATAGCATGGACCGGCTCCTTGTCCATATCAAGGAAGGCATTTCCCTGACGCCTGGCGGCCGCTACTCACAGGCCGATCGACTGGCGAAGGCCGAGGTCTTTCGCGAGAAAGTCGCGGGAGCCAAATGGGTCTCTCCGGCGATTCTGAACGAGTACACGGGAATCTGGCTGTTGGAGCAAGAGATCTCCCAATCCCGCGAATACTTCTTTGCGAAAATCCCCGTGCATGACGAGCTCGGCAGCGAGCTCATGAAGTGGGCCGAGTGCATCATGAACGGGAACTGGAGTGTCTACTGGCGGACGATCGACGGACTCCATGTCGGTTCCTATGAAGACATCTCGGGAACGAACGCGAAAGAGTACGCTTTCCTCGAAGGCCTGCCCGCAACGGTGCAGGCGGAAATTGGCGATCAAGTTACGGCCGCGCGCGGCGACGACTTCGCCGACCAACTGATTATCCTGCAGAGCAAGCAGGCCGTATACGAAACCAAGACGCCGCAGCAGCGCGTATTCGATTCGCTGTAGGTCTTTCCACATCAACCATGGTCCCCGCTGGAAACATTCCGGCGGGGCTTTTTTTTGCCATGGAGGGCACAGAGAACGGACCCGCTACGCGGAAAATCGGGAGAAGGAATTCTGAAACCAGAGAGGCTAAGAGCACTCTAATTGATTCTCTAGCCGGAGCTGCGCCGCAGTCAGCCGATGCGGCAATCTCTTCAACCTGATCGATCCGCGAAAACAAGATCGCCGCGGTCGCTTGCGCCCCCTCACAATGACAAGCTGGAAACGAACTTGCGCCGTTACTGACTCAACGTGACCGGCAGACCACACGGCTCGGCACGACGAAAGGCGGCCCCGCGAATCGTTAAATCCGCGGGGCCTTAGGCGAGCAGGCCTGTAAGCCGAGTTCTGTCTAGGACGCCCAGAGGCGTCCCGAGGCGGCCATTCATCTGGGGCGCGCGTCGCCACGCGCCTCAAGCTTCCTACCCGAGAGCGACGCGGGCCACGCCATCGCTCCCCTATTTGGAATTGCTCCCGGTGGGGTTTAGCCAGCCGACCTGTCTCCAGACCGCTGGTGCGCTCTTACCGCACCTTTTCACCCTTGCCTGTGCGGATGGGTCGCCCCGTCCGCCATCGGCGGTGTATTTTTCTGTGCCACTTTCCGTCGGGTCGCCCCGCCTTCGTGTTACGAAGCACCGTTGCCCTATGGAGCCCGGACTTTCCTCGACACCTCGCGAAATCTCGCGGGATGTCGCGACCGCTCAGCCTACTCGATGGCTGACTATACCACATATGTATTTCTGAACAAAGCTCCACATCCATATTGGGCATGAAGTGATGGCGCCCAGAATCAGCATGAATCCCATGGAAGACGCTCTTTTCTCGACTCTTCGCCGAAGATATCACAAAAGGTTGATTTTTCCTGTTTACAGCTGTACAATTTTGAGTATCTGGAGTGCATTTGCAGAAATACGGCTACAGGAGCCCAATAGGGAAGCCATAAAATGGAAGCTCAGACAGAAACGAATGAGGGTCAGCGCACCGAATCAGTAAAGATGACGGTAACTTTGCCACGAAATGTGGCCGCGTTCCTGCGATGGAAAGCGGAAGTAGACGGAATGAAGCGCGACGAACTATTGAGGCGTATCATTGTGCATTACGCCAAAAAGTTGCGCGAGCAGGATTTTCGGACGCCGCCGATCGAGGATTAGCTCGTCCCGCTTTGCCCCACCAGTTTTTCCTTGAGTTCCTTCAATTCCCTCACGAGTGGATTCACGACGGGGTCGAGCAACCCGTCGAGCGTAACGATTTCGTTGAGGAGGCTCCGCAAGAGAATCGAGGTTACTTCTCCTGCCGAGATGGCGTGCGAATCGTTCAGATCTTCGAGATGGATACTCGCGAGATTCATGCCCGCCGATGACAGGGGGATGACGTTTGTGCTCAGGTGGACTTCGGCATCATCGCAGCGCACCGATTTCACGATAAAGCCGGGGGCTTCGTCTTCTCCGGCTGCTTGTGCCGCTTTCGCTAGGCGTCCAATATTCGTACCCTCCCCTACTTCCACCCGGTAACGGATCTCCATGCCCTCGAGGGAAAGCTCCTCGATGATATGCACGTCGGAGAAGACAGCCGTCAAATCGACGAGGATTAGGATGCGCTCGCATTGGAAGGCTTTGCCCTCCTTGAAGCCTTCGGGGTTCATGACGCGCAGGCCGGTCAACTCGATGGCGCGGCGAAAGGGCAGAACGCGCATATCGGCGATTTCCACTTCGGTCGACAGGATTTCCTTGAGTTCCGTCTCGACAAAGCCCTTGGCAACGCGCCCGCTTTGCGAGACGGCGAATACGGCGCCGACGCCAATGAGGATCAGCGTCAATCCGAGGATGGTCATTCCGATTTTCAAGAACGAGAGCATGAGAAACTCCGCCGTATTGTGACGTCCCTTTATTGGCCACAGAGGGCACAAAGACCATCTGACTGTGGGACCGCCGCCTCGGCGGTCGTTGGGCAGAAAGAAAACTTCCGGCATAGGTCGACCGCCGGGGGCGGCGGTCCCACAGTCGTGCCTCTGAACATCAAGAAGCTAAGAGATCGCAAGTGTTTCTGAACAACTCGACACCCCCGTGCCGGAGGTAAATCCTG
>CAYNZS010000088.1:0-14537 GCA_964401695.1 uncultured Nitrospirales bacterium | reverse complement strand
GCGATCTGTCAATACTTTCGATGAGACAAAATCGGACTTTTACCACGGGCTGTTATGTTCGCGAATTCCAACAATGATACGCACGTTCGGGAATATCTTGTGAAGACGCACCGTCACCTCAGGACCATAGTACCTACCATATATGGGGTACCGCACAGACCCTCGCGCGATATAACTGGAACTAAATCGGATTCCATAGCTTGACGATAATCCTTCGAAAAGCGTTCTTGGGCGCTTTCGGCGTCAAATCGAAATTCGCTTGGCAATACCACGTTCTGAATAACGGCGCCATTGCCCAAGCAGGGCAGGTAGCCGTTTTCTTGGCGAAACATCTGTCGCCGGAACCACGTAGATCCGGTTTTATGGTAGTCTCTATATACTAATAGTACTATTTACTCATTTCAATAAGTCATAACTTCATTTCCTCTCCGCTCAAAGCTCGGAGCGCAGCGAACGGAGCGCGAGGTGGACAATGGCCGCGAGTGGCGGTACTACTCGTTGACGCCGAAGGGGCGGCATCACCTCACGAGCCAACGCAAGCAATGGGCTTTGCTCCAGAAGGGGATCGGCATGATTCTGAATTCGGGTGAAGCGACAGAGCCGCACCCTGCGCCGCTACGATCGGCGCAGGGATGAGGGACGCAGAGATAAGGGGCGCGAGGGCGGCATCCGCACTTTCGGGCCGGGTCGAAAAATTCGCCGCGGAAATCGTCCGGTCTGTGCAGGCGCACCCCGATTGCGGAGGCGGTCTACGACGAGTTGACGGCGCATTTTTCGGATGCGCTCGAGAACGCACACGACAAAGCCGAACGTGAAGGCTGGGTAGACGCAACGATCGAATCCTTCGGAGACCCCGAGATGTTCGGGTTGCTAATCCGCGATGCGAAGCGGCGATGCCTGGGCGAGCGCGGCATCAACTACGCGGCGTTAGGAGGCGTGACTTTGTTCTCCGCGCTATTTCTTGCCGCAATCGCCCTGGGCTGCGGGTTCCCGGTATTTCTCAACCCGGCCGGGTTGATGCTCGCCGTGAGATGCACAGCGGGCCTTAATGCTATGACCCTCGGGTTTTGCGAATTCTTCTCGACTCTGTTCTCGCTGCGAGTCCTTTGCGTGTTTGTGCCGCCGCAGACGATTCCACCCAATTGCCGAAGTAGTCTGAAAACGACGATCGGGCATACGTATAGAGCGCTTGGGATCGCGGTAACCATGGGTGGTATTCAGTGCTTGGCTCTGTGGGATGAGCCTTCTCGAGCAGGAACCGGGATGGTATTGGCACTTCTCGGCGCGCTGTATTGCCTGCTCTTCGCCGAGGGGGTCTTGCGGCCCGCACTACATCGTATTCAGGGCATATCGATACGCAACGTGGATGGCGCACGCGTGCGCCTCGCGGATGGAAACGACGAAATGGGAGGTGCCACACAATGACTTCGAACGCATCCAATGCCATGGAAGACTCTTCGTCGGCCGACGCGACGGGAATTAACTTATCAGGAATTCTTAGTTTTGTTTTGATCATCTTCTTGGTCGTTGTCGCGATTCTAATGGGTGGCAGTCCCGGGATATTTCTCAACATACCGTCCGCTGTGATCGTCGTGGGAGAAACGGTCGCTCTTGTGCTTATATCCTGTGGCGCGAAGGAACTGTTCCGTGCCCTTCTTACCTTGCGGATCGTGGTCGCTCATCTGCCGGGAGACGCGTTGCGCCAACGCGATGCTGATGTCTTGCGCGCGCTGACGATCTACTGCTACGCATCTGCTGTAATCGGCACGATGATTGGAGCCGTTCAAATGCTCATCGGGCTCGAAGACATCAATATGCTGGGACCGTCCGTCGCTGTATCGCTTCTCACAGTGTTCTACACCATCCTGTTGTCCGAGGCGTTGCTCCGGCCGGTCGCCCGCATGATCGAGCGCGGTCTGCACGACTAACCCGGATATCTCGCCGGTTTTCGTAGCGAGACGGTGGAGAAGGCTGCTATGAAGAGACCTATTCGAAGCCTTTCGGACGACAGCGTGGCGGGTCACGCCGTGGTCGAAAAGCGAGAAAAATCCCGTCAGAGTGGCCTTATCCGCCGTCGCAGTAGAAAAGTGGTGAGATATCCGGGTTAACGTGGGCTGCGCCTGTGGTTGCCGCCTGGACGGCGGCGGTACCGCCAGCGTCCCGCTGGCTCCAGTAGCGTTCCATTGTCTTGGCATGAAGCCCGGCGATACTATCCGTCAGAAACGTTGCAGTTGTTTCGCATTTCCATTCGGGGGCCTTTCCAAGTTCTTGCGGTGTCATTGTTTGCGCGGGAACTGCGTTCCCACTCGTCTTTCGCGAGGAAGCGTTTGCGACTGTGGCGACCTTCTCGACCCACTCCGAACCCTTTCGATTAACTTTGTGGCACGGGCATCCTGCCCGTGATTCATGGGCGGGACGCCCATGCCACATCGTTCCCCTGCTCCTATCCCAATTTTCCACAAAACGGGTTCTGACTCGCAAAGACGGGTTGGGGGACGCGCACCCGCTCCATAGAATAGGGCTCCGACCTCGGTTGCTTCCGGCTATGCTGGAATAGGAGCGAAACGGGCTAACCCAGCTTCGGCTTCAGATATTTCCCCGTGTAGGAACTCTTGCGTTTTGCGAGCTGCGCCGGTGTTCCTTTTGCAATTACTTTGCCGCCGTTGTCGCCGCCTTCGGGTCCGAGATCGATAATCCAGTCGGCAGTTTTTATGACATCTAAGTTGTGTTCGATGACGATGACGGTGTTGCCGCTATCGACGAGGCGGTGGAGAACGTTGAGGAGTTTGTCCACATCCATGGCGTGGAGGCCGGTGGTGGGTTCGTCGAGGATGTAGAGGGTCCGGCCGGTTTGACGTTTGGAGAGTTCGGTGGCAAGTTTGACGCGTTGCGCCTCGCCGCCGGAGAGGGTGGTAGCCGCTTGGCCAAGGCGGATGTAGCCGAGGCCCACTTCGTGCAGGGTCTTCACTTTAGAGAAGACCGCGGGGATGTTGCGGAAGAATTCGTTGGCCTCTTCGACGGTCATGTCGAGAACTTCGGCGATGTTCTTTCCCTTGTAGAACACTTCGAGGGTGTCTCGATTGTAGCGCTCGCCGTCGCAGGCTTCGCAGGGGACGTAGACATCCGGCAAGAAGTGCATCTCGATGGTGATCAGGCCGTTGCCTTCGCAATCTTCGCAGCGCCCGCCTTTGACGTTGAAGCTGAAGCGGCCGGGCTTGTATCCCCTCGCGCGCGATTCCTTAGTTTTGGTGAAGATGTCGCGGATGGGGGAGAAGAGCCCCGTATAGGTGGCGGGGTTGGAGCGCGGTGTGCGTCCGATGGGGGATTGATCGATGTCGATGATCTTGTCGATGTGCTGGAGGCCCTCGATGGATTCGTGTTTGCCGGGCTTCATGCGAATCGAGCCATGGAGCGCGCGCATCGCGGCGGGATACAGCGTTTCGTTGATGAGGCTGGACTTGCCAGAGCCGGATACGCCGGTCACACAGACGAAAAGGCCGAGGGGGATCTCCACGGTGGCTTTGCGCAGATTATTGTGCTCGGCTTTATGGATGGAAATCGATTTTCCGTTGGGCTTGCGGCACACGTCGGGAGCGTGAATCTCGAATGCGCCGGAAAGGAATTGGCCCGTCGGGGAATCCTTCTCGGACATAACCTGCTGGGGCGTTCCCTGCGCGACGATTTCGCCACCGTGAACGCCCGCGCCCGGCCCGAGATCGATTACATGGTCCGCGACGCGGATCGTGTCCTCGTCGTGCTCTACCACGATGACGGTGTTGCCGAGTCCTTTGAGGCGCTGGAGCGTTGCGATGAGGCGGTTATTGTCGCGCTGATGGAGGCCGATACTCGGCTCATCGAGAATGTAGAGAACGCCCACGAGCCCCGACCCAATCTGTGTCGCGAGGCGGATGCGCTGCGATTCGCCACCCGATAGCGAACCCGCGTGGCGGTCGAGCGTGAGGTATTCCAATCCAACGCTGACGAGAAAGCCGAGGCGTTCGCGAATTTCCTTAAGAACGCGTTCGGCGATGACCTTTTGCGTTTTGGTTAGCCTGAGCTTCTTGAAGAACTCGTCCGATTCGCCTATGGACATCGCGGTGATATCGATCATCGAATTCTTGCCGAGCCGTACGGCGAGAGCTTCGGGCCGCAGGCGCGCGCCTTTGCACGCCTGGCAGGACCGTGTCGCCATGAATTGTCCGATGAGGTCGCGCTGCCGATTCGAGCTGGTTTCCCTGAAGCGGCGTTGAATATTTGGGATGACGCCCTCGAACGGCCGCGAAACTTCATGTGAGGAGCGCCGCTTCTTCGAGGCATAGGTAAAGGCGATGACTTCCTTGTCCGAACCGTAGAGAACGATATTCCGAAACGATTCGGGGAGGTCTTCGAAGGGGGTGCTCATCTTCTGTTTGTAGTGATCACAGAGGCATTCCAGTGCGCGGCGATACCAGCCGTCCATCAATTTACTCATGTTCCACGGGCGCATCGCGCCTGCGCTGAGCGGCAGGGAGGGGTCGGGCACGACCAATTCCGGGTCGATTTCCATGGTGGTGCCGAGGCCCGTGCATTCCGGGCAGGCGCCGTGCGGGCTGTTGAACGAGAACATGCGCGGCGCCAATTCCTCGAAACTGATTCCGCAATCGACACAGGCGAAGTGTTCGCTCTGAAGCGTCTCGCCAATTGCGCCGTCCGGTGATTCCGTGTAGATGCGCAGGATGCCCTCGCCCAACTTGAGGCAAGTCTCGACCGAATCCGTGAGGCGTTTTCCCAACCCCGCTTTCACGACAAGCCGGTCCACCACGACATCGATATCGTGCTTCTTATAGCGATGGAGTTTGATGTCGTCGTCCACCGAATGAAACTCGTCATCGACGCGCACCCGGACGAAGCCCTGGCGCTTCACGTCATCGAAGATTCTCTGATACGTCCCCTTGCGCTGTCGTACAAGCGGCGCGAGAAGTTGAACTTTCGTCTTCTCCGGATAGGCGAGGACGGAGTCCACAATCTTCTGCGGCGTTTGCGATTCGATGACCTTCCCGCACTCGTGGCAATGGGGCGTGCCAATCCGCGCGAAGAGCAGCCGAAGATAATCGTAAATCTCCGTGACCGTGCCGACGGTCGAGCGCGGATTCCGGTGCGTCGTCTTCTGTTCGATGGATATCGCCGGGCTCAGCCCCTCGATGTAGTCCACGTCCGGCTTGTCCATCTGATCGAGGAATTGGCGGGCGTAGGCCGATAGGCTCTCCACATACCGGCGCTGGCCCTCCGCGTAAATCGTGTCAAAGGCGAGGCTCGACTTCCCCGAGCCGCTCAGCCCCGTAATCACAACCAACTGGTCGCGGGGGATAGCGATGTTCAGGTTCTTCAGATTGTGCTCGCGAGCGCCTTTGATGGTGATCGTGTTGTGCGCAGAGGGCTTCTTCTTTGGGGACATGGGCGGAGTATACCTTCGAGACCTGTCCGATTTCGACGGCGAATTCTCTTGTCACAGAGGACACAGCGTAATCACGTCCGCAAGAATGCGATCTTCACTTATGTTTTCTCGGTGACCTTTCTTTTCTCGTCGGCAAGAAGAAACTGGGACGATAGAGCCTGGGTCTGGCGAGCAGCTACGATTGCCGAAATTTGTCTTTATCGATTTGTGGTTCGATGTCATGCTCAGTGTTGTAGCCCGTCTTCCGTCAACCTGAACGAAGTGAAGGAACTCGACACGCCAGAAGTCCAATGGAATCGAGATACTTCGCTTTGCTCAGCATGACGGATAGGTTGGAAACAGCATGAATAGATACTTCAGATGTCAGGATGACGCAAGAACGCCGCCTATAGAAGTTGTGACGAGTGCCGAAGAGTCTACCAATGTTCTGTAGGCCTTCCGCCGGCGAGGGGCGCGTGGGCAAACGAGAAAATCCGACCCGGAACATGGCGCGCCTAGGCAAACAAGAAGCTTTGCCGGGACCGCGGCGTGTAGCCGGGGGATAAGCGAAGCGATTCCCCCGGTAAGCCCCTCTCCATACGAACTTCTCCGAAGGAGACGCGGCGATTCCCGCCGAGCGGATCCCCGAGTCCGTTTTCAGATCCTCTCGGGGCCCTGACTGCTCGCCAGACGCCTTTGCCACGCAGGGTGCCCCAGCGGTGTCAGTCATTGTTCGTAAGTAATTGCTATTGAGTGAGTTGCGAGGCTATCCATGGTGAGACGGCGCTGCCCTGTCACCATCCCTTGTCTGCCGCCGAAAGAGAAATTATTACAGACCGATTTCTTGTTGACATTTCCCTTTTCCTTTGCTATGATTCGATATTGTCCAGTTAATGGGCGAGTTGTGTCTACGCGAAACAATTCAAATTCACGACCCTTGGATTTCGGCTTGGCTTTTCTACTCCAATCTCTCTCGCGTACTCCTGTCCTCACGTCTTACACCCAATTCACCACGTAGAAGGGGAACTGTGCATGGCTGTTGCGTATCAAGGCGCACCGGAACGCTACTCGCTCGAGGTTATTCCTGATCCCGTGGAGCTTCCGGACCTCATTGAAATCCAGACGAAATCGTACGGGGATTTCTTGCAGTGGGACGTGCCACCCGACGAACGGAAATCGGTGGGACTACAAGAAGTTTTCTCGGACGTGTTTCCCATCTCGTCGCCGGACAAGATGACCCACCTCGAGTTCGTCCACTACTCCTTCGCGCCGCCGAAGTATACGGTGCAGGAGTGCCAGCTCCGCGGCGTGACGTATGCGGCTTCGCTCAAAGCGCTCCTCCGTTTGGTGCGTTACGAGGAGGTGGGCACGACGGACGAGAAACTCGTAAAGCTGATGGTCGAACAGGAAGTCTTTCTGGGCGAGTTGCCGGTCATGACGCCGACGGGCACCTTTATTATCAATGGTGCCGAGCGCGTAATCGTCAGCCAGTTGCACAAGTCGCCCGGCGTGTCCTTTGAAACGAAGACGCATCAGAATGGCAAAATTCTTCTTTCGGCTCGGATCATCCCCTACCGCGGCGCGTGGCTCGAGTTCGAATACGATATCAACGACACCCTCTGGCTGACGATCGACCGGCGGTCGCGCCTGTTGGCCACCTCCTTTCTGAAGTGTTTCGGCTATGTGGAAAACGAGGATGTCCTCAATATTTTCTACACCATGCGGAAGGCGGTCCTCGGCAAGACGAAGATAAAGATCGGCAGCAAGTCCTTCGAACCTGCCGATTTGGTTGGCCGGATCGTCGGCGCCGATGTCATCGACCCCGAGACCGGCGAAATACTGGCCGAGGCGTGCAACGAAATTACCGATGTTTCCATCGACCGCTTGATGAATTCTCGTGTTAAGGAAATCGTGATCATCGACGCGGAAGACATCGTGCGCGATTCGACGATCTTCCATACCCTTTCCCAGGACACCACGCAGACCGAGGAGGACGCGTTGCGCGAAGTGTACGCGCGCATCCGACCAGGCGACCCCGCCACGGACGCGACGACCCGCACGTTCTTCCAGCGCTTGTTTTACGACCCAAGCCGCTACGATTTCGCTTCGGTCGGCCGCTACAAGATCAACCGTAAGCTGGGGCTTGAGATTTCGCAGGAGACCAAAACGCTTGGCAAGGAAGACGTGGTCGCCACGCTTCAGTACCTCGTGCGCTTGCGCAGCGGGGAAGGCGTTCTCGACGACATCGATCACCTCGGCAACCGCCGGGTGCGCTGTGTGGGCGAATTGCTGTCGAACCAAGTCCGCATCGGATTAGTGCGCATGGAGCGGACGGTCCGCGAGCGTATGAATTTCCAGGACGAAGATCAACTGACACCTCAGAGCCTAGTGAACCCGAAACCGGTTAGCGCCGTCATCAAAGACTTCTTCGGACGCAGCCAGCTCTCGCATTTCATGGACCAAATCAATCCCCTGGCCGAGCTGACTCACAAGCGGCGTTTAAGCGCCTTGGGACCGGGCGGACTGAGCCGCGAACGCGCGGGTTTCGAGGTGCGCGACGTTCATCCGACTCACTACGGGCGGATCTGCCCCATTGAAACGCCTGAAGGGCCAAACATCGGGCTCATGGCTTCGCTGGCGACCTACGCGAAAATCAACCGCTACGGCTTCCTGGAGACGCCGTATCTGAAGGCGGGCGGCGGGAAGGTCTCCGATGCTATCGAGCGCCTGTCCGCGTACGACGAAGACAACTACACTATCGCCCAAGCGAACGCCCCGCTCGACAGCCGCAAACGTTTCCAGAACCCGACCGTCCTGTCGCGCCATCGCGGCGATTTCCCGAAGGTGCCCCCCAGCCAAGTCGATTACATGGACATCTCGCCAAAGCAATTGGTGAGTGTGGCCGCCGCGCTGATTCCTTTCCTCGAACATGACGACGCGAACCGCGCCTTGATGGGCTCGAACATGCAACGCCAAGCCGTGCCCCTGTTGCGGACGGAATCCCCTTACGTGGGAACGGGCCTCGAGCATGTCGTAGCCAAGAACGCGGGCACGGTCGTCCGCGCGGAACGCGCCGGCGTGGTGGATTACGCCGATAGCGAAACGATCCGGGTTCATGTCACCAAGAAGGCAGATCGCGCCGAAAACCCCTTCCGAACCGAAGCGGATGAGTACTCGCTGAAGAAGTACGTGCGTTCGAACCAGAATACCTGCATCAACCAGAGGCCGATCGTCTCCCAGGGCGACCGCGTTGAGGCGGGTGACATTATCGCGGATGGCCCCGCTACGGACAAGGGCGAACTCGCGCTGGGGCGCAATGTTCTGGTCGCCTTCCTTCCGTGGGAGGGCTATAACTTCGAGGACGCCATTCTTCTGAGCGAAGAGTTGGTGAAGGACGATGTGTTTACGTCGATCCACATCCAAGTCTACGAAATCGAAGCGCGTGACACGAAGCTGGGTCCTGAAGAGATCACGCGGGACATCCCGAACGTAAGCGAAGAAGCCCTCCGCCATCTTGACGAGACGGGCATCGCTCAGATCGGCGCGAAGGTCAAGCCGGGAGACGTGCTCGTAGGCAAGGTAACGCCCAAAGGCGAAACCGAGCTAGCCCCCGAGGAAAAATTGCTTCGCGCCATCTTCGGCGAGAAGGCCGAAGACGTGCGAGACGCATCCCTCACGGTATCCCCTGGCAAAGAAGGCGTAGTGGTCGATGTGCGAGTGAGCAGCCGCCGCGACAAGACCGGCGACACCGGGTCGAAGAGCGCGCTCACCGCCAAAGTGACCAAGGTCAAGAAGTACTACGAAGAGCGGATTGACGGCGTGCGCGACACCTTCGTCGCCTTGGTCAAAGACGACATTATGGGGCTGCCGTCCCTTAGCGATGTGGTGGATCACCGGACCGGCGAGCTCGTTCTTCAACAGCGCAAGCGCATCAAGGTCAGCCATCTCGACAAGGCCGACTACGGCGTTCTCTCGCGCCTGCAAATCGAAGACAAGCGCTTGCAGCAAAAGTTCTCGCGTTTGGTCAACATGGCGGCCATGGAAGAAGCGAAGCTTATCGCCTTCCGCGACAGCAAGATTGACAACTTGCGCAAAGGCGACGACCTGCCACCGGGCGTGATCAAACTCGTGAAAGTGTTTGTCGCTACCAAACGGCGCATGTCCGTGGGCGACAAGATGGCGGGGCGTCACGGGAACAAAGGCGTGGTGGCGAAGATTCTTCCCCAAGCCGATATGCCCTTCTTGCCAGACGGCACGCCGGTTCAGATTCTGCTGAACCCCTTGGGCGTTCCTTCGCGCATGAACGTGGGGCAGTTGCTTGAGACCCATCTCGGCTGGGCGGCGAAGGCGCTCGGCTTGAAATTCGCCACCCCCGTATTCAATGGCGCGACCGAGCCGACCATTCGCAAATATTTGACCGACGCGGGCCTGCCGGATACGGGCAAGATCAAGCTGCGCGACGGGCGGTCGGGCCGCGAGATGGATCAGGATGTTTGCGTCGGCCAGATTTACATGCTGAAACTCAACCATCTGGTGGACGACAAGATTCACGCTCGCGCTATTGGGCCGTACTCGCTGGTAACCCAGCAGCCGCTGGGCGGCAAGGCGCAGTTCGGTGGACAGCGCTTCGGCGAGATGGAGGTGTGGGCGCTACAGGCTTACGGTGCGGCCTATACCTTGCAAGAGCTGCTGACCATCAAATCCGACGATATCCAGGGTCGAACCAAAGCCTACGAGGCCATCGTGAAAGATGAGCGGGAAGTGGAACCCGGGACACCGGAATCGTTCAACGTGCTGGTTCGCGAAATGCAGAGCCTGTGCCTGGACGTGATCAAGTTGATTAAGATCGAAGGGGTTCTGGAAGCTGACGAAGAAGACGTGGCGGAGGAGTAAGAATTGTCTAAATATATAGCGACGACAGGCGAACGATTTGATGCTCTCCAAATTCGGTTGGCTTCCCCCGATGAATTGCTGAGATGGTCTCGCGGCGAAGTTAAAAAGCCGGAGACCATCAATTACCGCACCTTTAAGCCGGAAAAGGACGGCCTGTTCTGCGAACGCATTTTCGGGCCCGTCAAGGACTGGGAATGCGGTTGCGGAAAATACAAAAAGGTCAAACACCGCGGCATCACATGCGACCGTTGCGGCGTGGAAATCACGGAAAGCAAAGTTCGCCGGGAGCGCATGGGCAGCATCAAGCTGGCCGTTCCAGTCACCCACATCTGGTTCTTCAAGACGACCCCAAGCGGCATTGGCAATTTGCTTGACTTGTCGATACGCGCCCTCGAACGCATCATTTATTTCGAGAACTACATCGTCCTCGACCCGGGCGACACGACCCTCGAAAAGATGCAGACTCTAACCGAAGACGAGTTTCAGGACGCCCGCGGCGAGTTTGGCGACCACTTCACCGCGAAGATGGGTGCGGAGGCGATCAAGATTCTGCTCGAGGAGATCGACGTCGAGCAGTTGAGCGAAGAACTCCATCAACAGTTCGCCACGACCACTTCTATCCAGGGCCGTACGAAAGCGATCAAACGGCTTAAGGTGGTCGAAGCGCTGCGCAAGTCGGGCAACAATCCGACTTGGATGGTGCTCAGCGTCATCCCAGTCATCCCGCCGGATCTGCGCCCCTTGGTTCCGCTCGAAGGAGGCCGGTACGCAACCAGCGACCTGAATGACCTTTACCGCCGCGTGATTAACCGGAACAACCGCCTCAAACGGCTTATCGAGTTGCGCGCGCCTGAGGTCATCCTTCGCAACGAGAAGCGCATGCTCCAGGAAGCGGTCGATGCCCTGTTCGACAACGGCCGGCATGGCCGCACTGTCCTCGGCGCGGGCAACCGGCCCCTCAAATCGCTCAGCGACATGCTCAAGGGCAAGCAGGGGCGCTTCCGCCAAAACCTCCTCGGAAAACGCGTAGACTACTCGGGCCGTTCGGTCATCGTGGTCGGCCCCGAATTGAAGCTCCACCAATGCGGCCTGCCAAAGAAAATGGCCTTGGAGCTCTTCGAGCCCTTCATCATTCACGAGTTGAAAGAGTGTGGTATCGCCACGACCATCAAAGCGGCTAAGCGCGCGATTGCCGCTGGGCGTGAAGAGGTCTGGGATATCTTGGACGAGGTGATTACCGATCATCCGGTCTTTCTCAACCGCGCCCCAACGCTTCACCGCCTGGGCATTCAAGCCTTCGAGCCGACGCTTATCGAAGGCAAGGCGATTCGCATTCACCCGTTGGTATGCCGCGCGTTCAACGCGGATTTCGATGGCGACCAGATGGCAGTGCATGTGCCGCTGTTGCCCGCGGCCCAGTTGGAAGCGCGCCTGCTGATGCTATCATCGTCGAATATCTTTTCGCCGTCCAATGGCCGTCCCATCGTTACACCCAGCCAAGATATCGTTCTCGGCATCGCCTACATGACCAAGGCACGGGAAGACGTCAAAGGCGCGTGGCAAGCGGAGTGGTCCGGCGAAGAAGGGAATATCCTTCGTCCGGGCCAAGTGTATGCCGACGAGCAGGCCGTGGGCCTCGCCTACGATATGGGCGAAGCGCATATCCACGCGCCGATAAAACTTTGCCATGGTGACGAAGTCATCGACACGACTGTCGGCAGAGTGCTCCTTGCCGAAGCCTTGCCCGCGGAGATTTCGGTTGCTAACGTAAATCGCGAACTTTCGCAGGGAAGCATCGGCGACGTGATCGCTTTGGCTTTCCAGGACCACGGCCACGCAAAAACGATCAGGCTTCTCGATGACTTGAAGAAGGTTGGGTTTAAGTTTGCCACGCTTTCGGGAATCTCGATTGCGGTGTGCGACATGTTGATTCCGCCGGAGAAGGAAGAGCTCATCGGCGAGGCGCAGGACGAGGTGGAGCGCATTGACGGAATGTATCAGAACGGCCTCATCACCGAGGGCGAGCGGTACAACAAGATCATCGACCAATGGACGACGACCTCCGAACAAGTAGCCACGAAGATGCTCAAGGGAATCGCGTCGAACGACGAAGGGTTTACGGGGATCCACCTTATGTACACTTCGGGCGCCCGCGGTTCGAAGAACCAGATTCGCCAACTCGCGGCTATGCGCGGCCTGATGGCCAAGCCATCGGGCGATATCATCGAATCTCCGATTACCTCAAACTTCCGCGAAGGCCTCACAGTCGTCGAATACTTCATCTCCTCGCATGGTGCCCGAAAGGGCCTGGCGGATACCGCATTGAAGACGGCCGATGCGGGGTACCTGACCCGGCGCTTGGTCGATGTATCGCAGGACGTGATTGTCGAGGAGGATGACTGCGAAACGCTCAACGGCGTGTGGATGGAAGCGCTCATGGACGGCTCGGAAATTATCGCGCCCCTTGAGGAGCGGCTCGTAGGCCGCTGCGCGCTCAACGACATCATGATTCCAGGCATCGACGAGCCGCTAGTCGAGGCGGGAGAGTTGATTGACGAGGAGAAGGCCGCGACAATCGGCGAGAAGGGCTTGCCCATGCTCGAGATTCGCTCGGTGCTGACTTGCCAATCCAAGCGCGGCGTATGCGCGAAATGCTACGGCGTTAACTTGGCCACCGGCAAACTCGTCGAGCGCGGCGAAGCGGTCGGAATCATCGCGGCCCAGTCCATCGGCGAGCCAGGCACGCAGTTGACCATGCAAACCTTCCATATTGGGGGCGCGGCCAGCCGTCAAGTGGAGGCGAACGAAATCAAAGTGCCCGAGCCAGGTACCGTCGAATTCAACAACGTGCGGACCGCTGTGAATCGCGATGGCGAGTCGGTTGTCGTGAACCGGGGCGGCGAAGTGCACCTGCTCGATTCGGACGATGTCGAGGTTCAGCGCTATCCCACGCCGGCTGGCGCTGTGTTGCGGATGGAAAATGGACAAAAGCTCCGCAAGGGGCAGGTTCTTTTCGAATGGGATCCCTACAACATCTCGATCGTCGCCGAGTCCAGCGGAACGATTCACCTCGAGGGCATGGTCGAAGGCGTAACGATGCGGGTGGATGTGAATCCGGACACCGGCTTGAAGGAAACGATTGTTACCGAACACAAGCAGGATCTCCATCCGCAGGTCACTATCATGAGCAATCGAGAAGAAGTGCTTTCGTACGCGACGATCCCCGCTCAGACCCATGTGATGGTAAAAGACCAAGCGAAGGTCCGCGCGGGCGACTTGCTGGCCAAGACTCCGCGAAAATTCAGCAAAACCAAAGACATTACCGGCGGGTTGCCGCGTGTGGGCGAGCTCTTCGAAGCCCGCCAGCCCAAAGACCCCGCGATCATCAGCCACATCGATGGCCTCGTCGAGTTGGGCGGCGCCTCGAAGGGAATGCGCAAAGTCAAGGTGCTCCCCCCGGTCGGCAAACAGCGTGAGTACACGATACCGCCGGGCAAACACCTCAATGTTCAATCGGGCGACCGCATCAGCGCCGGTCAGCAGTTGACGGACGGTCCGGTCATCCCGCAGGACATCCACGAGGTGATGGGTGAAGACGCGTTGCGCAAGTACCTACTCGACGAAGTGCAGCAGGTCTACCGCCTGCAAGGCGTGCGCACGAACGACAAGCATATCGAGGTTATCGTGCGGCAGATGTTGCGCAAGGTCAAGATCAAGGACGACCCAGGCGACACGCCCTTCCTCGCCCACCAAGAAGTAGACAAGATTCGCTTCCAAGAGGCGAACGAAGCGACGCGCGCCAAGGGCGGACGGCCGGCCGAAGCGGAGCCCATTCTCCAAGGGATTACGAAGGCGTCCCTCAGCACGGAGAGTTTTATCGCGGCAGCCTCCTTCCAGCAGACTACGCGAGTGCTCACCGAGGCGGCCCTTTCGGGAAAACACGACAGCCTGCGCGGCCTGAAAGAAAACGTGATCATCGGACACCTTATCCCCGCCGGCACGGGCGCGGCCTACTACCAAGACACGCAGGTCGAGCTTAGAGCAGGACTGGGGAACTTCGCCGAGGAACTGGAAGTCGAAGAAGTTGAGGCTTCGTAATAGAGTCTCTCTTGTGAGGCGAGCGACAGGAATTTTTGGATCGGTCTTCGCGCCTTCGGCTCTCCTTTAACCCCTCCCTAACCCGGATTTCCCATTTGGAGAAGTCATCTTAAGATCCGCCGGTATCGTTTGA
>CAYNZS010000087.1:0-14690 GCA_964401695.1 uncultured Nitrospirales bacterium | reverse complement strand
CACCGGTAGAAAGTCGCTTCGGAGACCTCATAACGCCGAGACAAATCGCCAATCGTCGTCTCACCAGTCCCGTACTTAACATCGAATTACAGCAAATCTCATCGGCGAGAGAATCTGGCGATTCCAGGCCCTCGTCGAAAGCCCGTTCTTCGTTAAGCAGGACCTCAGCGACACTCAGGGTGCCCACTTGAAATCCGCCCTCAGGGCTTTCGTGAGCCATGTGCTCTTCTACGCGCTCGTACTTTTGCCCAATTCCCTCGTCGATGAATCTTGCGATCTGGTTGATATCCGTTCCCGAGCTACCCTTGGAGCCACAAAAGTCGCACAAACCAGCAACGCCGACCGTTTGGATGTATGACTTTATGGCGCTATCAGAAAAACTCTGAGTACAACAGTCGTTATTCATCGCGCGTGTCCCTTAGAAATTGATTAGCTACTTTTCTAGTATACGCGCGGTAACAACGTACTCGCAATCTCGGCCTTGAGGCTAGATCTTGTCTTGCAACTTCTCGTGTCCCGCTGGCGAATGTAGACAAGAATCTAGTGCCGGCACGGAGCCGGTAGGGTGGAAATCGACGCGCGTCGGTAACGGTGCGAACGGCTGTGTACGCCGATCGGGTTGGACAATTGTGCGGTGAAGAGCTCCGGGCGATTCATCGGAAATCTGGCGGGGATCCCCCGGCGTAAGACGGAAGTGTGTGAAACCCTTTCGGAGTTTTGAAGAGGGGCGCATGAACCCAGGGTACGCTTCGCGTGCCCTGGGCTGGGGTATGGAACGCTTTCAGCGCTTTTTTGCGGCGGGAGGAAGTCTACCGGTACTGTTGAACCCGGCGCATGGTCTGCGTCGTTCCTACGCTCCGCTTGGGAATGGTTGCACGGATATTGAATTGGCGAAATTTCTACGCCGCCTGGTTGATTTCCTTTCGGTTTCGCGAGCTTAGGACTACTGTGTCGTGGATGTGGAAGTCGGAGACTGATTCGATGGCGATTTCGCGGTCGAATTCTTTTGCGATGTCGTCTAACTGCTGCTTGTCCTCGCGGCGTAGGCGGCGGGCGACGTCGGGGTGCACTTGGAGGATTATCTTTTTCTCTTTCGACTTGCAGAACATTTTTCTAAGGCGCCGCAGGGTGTCGAATGTCATTGTTGTCACGGAGCGGACCAGTCCTCCGCCTTCGCAGTAGGGGCAGGGCTGGGATAGCGCTTTGACGAGATTGTGCTTTACGCGTTTTCGGGTCATTTCGATCATGCCCAACTCGTTGACTTCCGAAACCGTCGTTTTCGCACGGTCGACCTTCAGGCTGTCTTCGAGTTTCTTGATCAACTTCACCCGGTTTCGGTGATACTCCATGTCGATGAAGTCGATGACGATGATCCCACCCATATCGCGTAGGCGCACTTGCTGGGCGATCTCCTTCGCCGCCTCGAGGTTCGTTTTCAACACGGTGTCTTCGAGTTTCTTCCTGCCGGTGAATTTGCCTGTGTTCACGTCGATGGCGATCAGGGCTTCCGTTTGATCGATGCAGATGTGGCCGCCGCTCTTGAGGAATACTTTGCGATGGAGGGCTTTTTCGATTTCGGCTTCGACGCCGAAGCGATCGAAGATGGGCCGTTTCTGGTTGTATAGCTTGCAGCGCTCCTTCAGGTCCGAAGAGAAGATTTCGAGGAAGTCCCGGATGCGGTTGTACTCCTCCTCGTTGTCGATGGTGAGTTTGCCCATGTCGTCGGTGAAGGTATCGCGCACGACGCGAAGAATCGGCCCCATGTCCTGGTAGAGCAGTTGGCCGCCCCGTTTACGCTCCATCTTCTTCTTGATGGAATCCCAGGTGCGGCTGAGGTACTGCGCGTCCTGTTGGAGTTCGGCCTTCGATTTCCCGTCGCCCGCGGTCCTCAGAATCAGGCCGAAGCGCCGGCGGTTGCGAAGCGTCCGGAGGATGCCCTTGAGCCGGTTGCGCTCCTTGTCGTCGGCGATCTTGCGCGAGACGCCGATCTGGCTAACCGTTGGCATCAACACGATGTAGCGGCCTGGGAGGGTCACGAAGTTCGTTAGACGCACTCCCTTCGTGCCGAGGGTATCCTTCACGACCTGCACCATGATGTTCTGGTTCTTCTTGAGGATGTTCTCGATGCTCGGACGCTTTGCCCGCCTCGATTTCGACTTGGGAAGGCCGACGCCCTCCTCGAAATCGAAGTCCCCCGTTCCCTCGGCCCCGGCAATGTCCGAGACGTAGAGAAAGCCATTTTTCTCCAGGCCAATATCCACGAAGGCCGCCTGAATCCCAGGCACAATACTCTCCACTCGGCCCTTGTAGACATTTCCGACCACACTTTGCGCTTCGCTTCGCTCGATGGTCAATTCGGCGAGGCGTCCCGATTCCACGAGCGCAATGCGCTTCTCGAGGGGGTCAGCGTTGATAATCAGTTCTTTCATTTTGTCTCCGCTAAAAGCGTTAGTTTCCAAATGCGGTCAAGTCTGATACTGCCGCATAACTTTTTTCCGGACGTGGATGCTAAGCAATACGCCAACACACAGCATCGTCGTTAAATAGAAGGAGCCGCCGTAGCTCAAAAAGGGAAGCGGGATGCCGGTCACGGGCATCATGCCAGCGGTGATGCCGATGTTGATGAAAACGTGAAACCCCAGGAGCGTCACGATACCGGTCGCCAGCAGGGCTCCGGCCAAGTCCGGGCTGGACTGCGCGAGCGACAACCCGCGTAGCAGAAATAGCCCGAACACGCCGATCACGACGGTCGAACCCATAAAACCCCATTCCTCCGCGAGATGCGAGAAAATGAAGTCCGTATGGTGCTCGGGCAGATAGCTCAAGTAGGTCTGGGTTCCCTTCAAGTAACCCTTTCCATTGAGGCCGCCGCTGCCGACGGTGATCATGCTTTGCGTAGTGTGCCATCCGGCGCCCTCCGGGTCCACGCTTTCCGGTTCGATAAACGGCATCACGCGGCCGCGCTGATAGTCGGTCATTTGGGTCCATCCGAGAGGAGCGGCAACGAGACCGGCGAGAATGACCGCCAGCAAATGCCATCGCTTGCATCCCGCGACCCAGAGCATGGCGAACACGATGGGACCCAGGGTGGCCGCGGTGCCGAGATTCGGTTGCCTGAGAATGAGCAGGCTGGGGATGGCCGCGATGAGTAAAGTGAGAATGAAATAGGGAAGTTTCTCGATTCCTCTGCCGATTATACTCAAAAACCAGGCCAACATGAAAATTAATGCGAGCTTGCTTTGTTCGGAAGGCTGAATTTCGGCAAATCCAAGATTGAGCCAGCGGGTCGCCCCTTTGTGTGTCTCGCCCACAAAGCTCACCGCGACCAGCAGGCCGACGAGCGCGGTGAATCCCAACGGAGCGAGAGAAAGCAAGAATCGGTGATCCATGCAGGCTACTACGAGCGCCACGAGGAGGCCGCCGAAAAAGAATATCATCTGTTTCGTATAGTACGGCGGCGTGACGCTCGCACTCCGGTTCGCGCTGTAGAGGGTGAGTATGCCAATCGCCGCCAAGGCCCCCACCAGAATAAGTAGAATCCAATCCAGTCGCCGCACGTGGCGGATGTTAAACGCGCCGATGCGCAGGTCCGTCATTTGCTTGCGGTCGATGCTCATGGCGTGGTTCCGGCACTACGCGCGAGCGCTACTTCTGGGGCCGATTCCCGTCCTGCGTAGAAGTACTCGATCATCGCTTTTGCCCGTGGTCCCGACGCCGCTCCCCCACTCTCGCCATGTTCGATCAGGACACACACCGCAATCGGCGGATCCAGATCGGGCACACCCGCGACAAACCACGCGTGATGAAGCAACCCCCGGGGTACGGGGCGATCGGCGTCCGTGTAGGGATCGCGCGCCTTCAGACTAGCGACTTGGGCGGTCCCGGTCTTTCCGAGAACCGTTAGGCCATCGATCTGGGCCGTTATCCCGGTGCCTGTCGGCGCTGGCGGCCCCTTCTCGACGCACTTGACAAGTCCCTCGCGCACCAGGGCGATGTGTTCCGGACGCAGTGCAAGCTCTGAAACTTCTGGAGTGAGACCCCTATTGAGGTGGGGCCGGATCCGGTGGCCTCCATTAGTGATGAGGGCCATGAGCATCGCGCCTTGAAGTGGGGTAACTGTCGCCATGCCTTGGCCGATGGATAAGTTGATCGTATTGCCCGGAAACCACTTTTGATTCCACGGTTCATCGGGGAGTTCTATCTTGAGCACGGCCACGCGTGCCTCCCGCGATGGCATAAGGCCCGTGACCTCTCCAGGCAGGTCCAAACCCGTCTTAGCTCCCAAGCCGAAGCGGGTGGTCCACTCATGAATGCGGTCGACGCCTAGATCGAGGCCAACGTTGTAGAAGAAAACATCGCAGGAAAAAGCCAGAGCGTCTACCAGCCCCAGGTGGCCGTGGCCTGCGCGCTTCCAGCAATGCGGGCCGGGAGCGCCCGAAGCCCATCGGTAGCGTCCCGAGCAGAACCTCGTCGAATTCTCGTCGATGACGCCTTCTTCTAGGGCCGCTAGGGCTACCGCTATCTTGAAGATGGAGCCCGGCGCGTATTGTTCCTGAAACGTGCGGTTCTGCATGCGGTTCGGTCTTCCGTTGAGGATCTCCCGCCTCTCATCGTTCATGCCGGCCGTGACGAAGGCGCTCGGATCGTAGCCCGGCGCACTGGCTAGGGCGAGCACCTCCCCATTCGCGGCGTTCAGCACGACGATCGCCCCTTCCTCGCCGCGCAACAGTTTCTCGGCTTTCGCCTGCAGCCCGATGTCCAACGTGGTGTACAGCGATCCCCCTCCCGTGGGCTGGACTACGTCATCTAATACCACAAGCTCATGGCCGACACTGTCGTATTCGACCTTCAACATGCCGTAGGCATCCGTACGCACTTGGGGAAGGCCCGCCGCATATTGGGTGACAAGCATCTTGCCGTCGCGTCCATGCAGGAGGCTTTCGTACTTGCCCTCAAGGCCAGTCCGCCCGACAAGATCGAATAGCTTATAGCGATCCCTGTTCTTCGAGAGCGTTTCTTTGTCGATTTCATTGACGTAACCCAGAATCTGACCGCCTGTTTTCCCATACAGATACCGCCGCTGCGGGCGCACGACCGTTATGACTCCGGGCAGAAAGTGCGCGTGTTCCTCAACGCGCGCCAGCGTACTGCGGGGCACATCCTTTTTGACGGGAATCAGCTTGTAGGGCTGACCTTTATTGACTGGGCTGCGCACACGATCCAGAAAGACGGCTTCTTGAAGTCCCAATAGCGATTGGAGGCGCAACGCGACCACTTCGAGTTCGATGTCGCATTGCGCTGGAACAAACATGATGTCCTTTGCTGCGCGGTTGTCGGCCAGCACAATGTCCTCAGCCAGCCCATCACGGCCGAAGATCATACCGCGCGGGGCGTCAAGAAGTTGGGTCCGCATCCGGTTGCGATCAGACTTAGCCTGGAATTCGGCCCACCGCACGACTTGCACATCCCACAGGCGAACGAGTAGCAGGGAAAACGCAATCAACAACGCCACGGTGACCACTGTCACTCGCCGGTCGAACCCCTCGTAGTGCTTCGGAGGCTTTTCGTTAGGCTTTGACACCGGCGTCTCCCGTGGAGTCGGCGCCAAAATGACGCGACCTTTCCAGAGCAAAAAAAATCAAGGGTGTCATTAGCGCGGTATAGAACGCGCGGGGAATGACGGAGACACCAAACAAGTAGAGGGCGTTTAGCTCGGGATTCTGAAAATAACTTATCGAGATGAACAGGAGGCCGTGAAATAGCGATGCGCAGAAGACCAGAGCGACCTTTACCGAGGGGTGGCCGGTGACGAGGCGTTCGGAGAGGCGTCCGACGATGAATCCGACCGCCACCAGCGGCAGGACATGGTGCCCCAGGAGGGTGTCGCCCGTTACGTCCTGAACAAGCCCTCCAATGAGGCCGGTGAACATGGCCCGCTCATCGCCCTTCGTAACTCCAAAATAGATGAGGAGCAACAGAATAAGATCGGGCATGACGCCTTGGAGCCGTATCACACCGAGCCAAGACGCCTCGATGAGGGCCGCGGCGACGACTAGTGCCGCCCAGTACACATGCCTGCGCATCGTGAAGCTACCCATCTCCCTGGATTCCGCAAGAAATTCTCAAGCGCCTTAAGGCGCGTATCGTTCTTGTATCGAGTACGGCTGCATTTCAACCGACGCCACCGGCTCCGGATCGGGGGGGTCCAAATTCGAAGCGGCTTCTCTCCATTCGGGGTCGGCGTTCAGGATGAGCAGCACCTCATCCACCCGGAACGGATCTGCCGAGGGCTCGACATCCGCCGTCTGAAGCAGGGCGCCTTTGTTATGAACCTTCGTGATCACTCCGATGGGCCAGCCTGCCGGGAAGAGGCTATCGGGGCTAGCGACCACTACGTCACCCTCGTTCACATCGTCTTTCTGATCGATATACTCCATCGAGCAGAGGCGGGTCAGGTCGCTGCCCGTTCCGCGGATACGGCCACGAACGCGCGAGTGTTCGATCATGGCATCGACGTAGGTACCGGCATCGCGGAGCATCGAGACGTTCGAGCTGGTCCGGCCCACCTGCGTCACGATGCCAATCACACCGTCCGATGTCACCACGCACATCAACTCGCGGATGCCATGGCGCGCCCCGCGGTCGATGGCAAGGGAGTGGCCATTCGGATTTCGCGAAATCACTTCGGCCGGTTCCAGGTCGTACTGAGGATTCTCCCGCTCAAACGCCAGGAGCGCTCGAAGGCGTTCGTTCTCGGCGGACGCCTCTTTGCGCCCGGCAACGCGCTCTATGAGAACGCCAAACGTGCGCCGCAGTTGCTTATTCTCTTCGCTCATCGCGCTGTAATCGAAAACCAGCCCTGTTACGTGGGCCGCGCCCTTTTGGATTCCTGTGAGCAACGTGAGAAAGGGCTGGGCGGTAGTCCCCACAATATCCCGCGCGCCCCGCGCAATAAAGCCGCCGCGCGCGCCAGAGGCCAACGAGGCCAGCGAGGCTATCGCTAGTAGCGCGAAAATCACCTTCGAGCGATGTTCGCCTATGGGCCGCTGAATGAGCACCTAATAGAGATCGTCCTGATGGAAGCTCCGCAAATCTTCGACATACTTGCCCGTGCCAATTACCACCGCGGTCAGCGGATCCTCCGCTACGGTTACATGAAGGCCCGTTTCCTTCGAGAGCAATTGGTCCAGCCCTCGCAGCAGAGCGCCGCCGCCAGCGAGGACCACCCCGCGGTCGACGATGTCCGCCGACAGTTCGGGCGGCGTTCTTTCTAGCGTTACGCGCACGGCATCGACGATGGCGCTCACCGGTTCGCGCAAGGATTCGCGAACCTCCTCGGAGGTGACCGTCAAGACCTTCGGCAAACCCATCACCTGGTCGCGGCCTTTGATGGCGAGTTCCAATTCGTCTTTAAGGGGATAGGCCGAGCCGACGGCTATCTTGATGTCTTCCGCCGTCCGTTCGCCCACCATCATGTTGTAGGTGCGCTTGAGATGCTGAATAATTGCCTGATCCATCTCATCGCCCGCCACGCGGACCGATTTCGAGAAGACCACGCCCCCGAGTGAGATGACCGCCACCTCTGTCGTGCCGCCGCCGATATCGACGATCATGCAACCTTCCGGTTCTTGCACAGGCAACCCCGCGCCAATCGCGGCGGCCATAGGTTCCTCGATGATGTACACTTGCTTGGCGCCCGCGTTCTGAGCGCTCTCTTTGACCGCGCGCCGTTCGACGCCGGTAATGCCCGATGGCACACTGATCGCCACGCGCGGCGTAATCAGGCGTCGATGGTTGTGCACTTTGTTGATGAAGTAACGAAGCATTTCCTCCGTCACCTCGAAGTCGGCGATCACGCCGTCCTTCATTGGGCGAATGGCAACGATATTGCCGGGCGTACGGCCAATCATGTTCTTGGCCTCGTTGCCCACCGCGCGCGGCTTGCCGGTATCCTTGTTGATAGCGACCACCGAGGGTTCGCTTAATACAATGCCTTGGCCCTTCACGTAAACGAGGGTATTCGCGGTGCCCAAGTCAATTCCCATGTCGTGAGAGAACATTCCAGGCAGAGCGCGCCAGAAAGATCGCAAAAGAAGATTCCTCAAGTTGAACTAGTAATAACATATAACTAATTGATAATAAAGAGGTTACGGCAACACCCCCGCCACTGCGCCGCATTATAGCAGAAGATTCCCGTATTTCCAATCAATTCGGACGCACGATTTTTTTTCGCCACCGCGCTCCCCTTCCGTTTCGCTCATACAATGACACCCACAACCGATAAGTTTCATGCAGGGCAATGAAGCCGAAATTCTCAGGATCGCCAAGAAGTTGCCCGTTCGACCCAGGCGTCGAACACAGAATATCTGTTCGTGTCATCGCTGGTCTGAACCTGCAACGGGAGAAGAATCGGATTGAGACAGGGAAGCTCGACCTTCCCCAGTGCTGAGGGCAAATTGTGTGAGAAACGAGGGGGTTGAGTCGAGTATCCTCCCGCCCGTGCCGGAGTAAATTGTAGTATATCGTCCCTCCCCCAACCCCTCCCTAAACCAGGGAGGGGGTTCGGTGCACCACTTTCATGTGGTTAACTGCTCCGAATTAGGGGCGGTCGATCTTAAGCGGTGCCGCGGACCGGTTGCAGGTTGTAAGCATCCTGGAGCATCTGCAACACGTTCGGCGTAACGAACGCGGGCAGGTTGGGTCCGAGTTGAATGTCCTTAATTCCCAAGTGCAGCAACGTAAGCAGAACCGCGACGGCTTTCTGCTCGAACCAGGACAGAATAATCGTCAACGGAAGGTCATTCACGCCGCACTCGAAAGCCTCCGCTAGCGCCGAAGCGACTTTGATAGCCCCATAGGCGTCGTTGCATTGTCCCATGTCGAGGAACCGGGGCAATCCCGCCACCGTGCCGTAGTCATGGTCGCGAATGCGGTACTTTCCACATCCCAAGGTCAGGATGATCGAATCGTCCGGCGCATCTTGCGCGACATCCGAGAACATGTTCCGACCCGGTTCCGCCCCGTCGCAGCCGCCGATCAGATAGAAGTGGGTAACGTCCCCATTCTTCACTGCGTCAATGATCTTGTCCGCAATGCCGAGAAGAACCGTCCAATGGAAGCCGACGCTCGATGTCTTCGTCTCGGTAGCGGCGAGCGAGCCGATGGCTCTCGCCCGGTCGATGATCGCGGAGAAATCGTTTCCCGTGAGACGCGTCGCTCCGGGCACCGCCGTCACCCGTGTCGTGAAGAAGCGATCAAGATAGGTGTTGGTGTCGCGTGGAATAAGTACGCAGTTCGTCGTACCCAGCACGGGCCCTCCGAAGGCCTCAAAATCCTTTTTCTGGTTCTGCCACGCCCCGCCGTAGTGGCCGGCGAGTTGGCTGTGCTTCTTCAGTTCCGGATACATGTGCGCGGGAAGCATCTCGCCGTGGGTATACACGTTTACGCCCGTGCCGTCCGTCTGTTCCAGAAGGTCCTTGAGATCCACCATGTCGTGGCCCGTAATGAGTATGCCCGGGCCTTCCTGGAGCCCCTCCGTCACCTCGGTGGGCGCCGGGTCTCCGAGCAGCGCCACATGACCGTCGTTCAGCATCTCCATGACACGAAGGTTTTGCGCCCCGCACTCGAGCACCAATTCCAGGAGACTGTCCTCGTCGAAATTGACGTTCGTTACCGTGGCGAACAACGCCTCCTCGATAAAGTCATTGACGCTCTCGTCAAGCTGCCCCAGGCGGCGCGCGTGATGCTTGTATGCCGCCATGCCTTTAAGCCCGTACAACAGAATCTTTTGCAGCGATTCAATATCCGCGCTCTTTCCGCAAATGCCTTCGTCGACACAGCCCGTGCCCCGATACGTCTGTTCACATTGGTCGCAAAACATAGTTCGTTCCCTTTTCTTGGTTCAGTGCCAGCCAAAAACTGTGCGCGCAACGGTGCGTAAATGCTAAGAGTCTGCTCCACTTTCGTGAGCGCATACCCAAAAATCGGTCATCTGTTTAGGAACCCCCGTGGTCGATCAAGTCGGCCAGCTTTGTTTCCTTCAGCGTTGCGAGGTAGAGATCCCGAACGCCACCCCACTTCTCATGGAGCGCGCAGGGGTTGTCTCCCGGACAGGGGGCCCTGCCCATGAAACAACCCTCCCACTTGCTCACATGGTCGATGGGCTCAACAATGTCAAACAAGGTGATCGCCTCAAGCTTTCGCGCAAGCTGAAATCCACCGCCCTTCCCCTTCTGCGAATAGACCAGTCCCGACTGGGCGAGGGTTTGAAGCAGTTTGCCTAGGTAATTCTGTGGCGCGCCGATGCGGGCCGCAATACTAGCGGCGCCCTGAAATTCGTCCGGTCTTTCTCCCAGGGCGACTAAGGCCTTTAGCGCGTGCGATGCAGTTTTCGATATCATCTTCTAAAATCACCCAACTGCATGTGATTATGCGTTTTTCTCTGCCTCGTGTCAAGTGCGGCCGAAAAACTTGATTTATTCGGGCGTGGCCTCGTCCAAGGCTGGGTTCGGCGAATGGGGTGTCCGGATCAGAAATTCATCACCGAGAATGCGGCGTCCATCGCCTTGCCGATGCGGGCTTGAGTCTCGCGGAGGTGGGCAGCGGTCAACGCGTCAAGACTCCTGTCGACGTCCGCGTCGAGTTTCTCGAGAACGTTGTCGATCCGTCCTTGCAGTTTCGCAAGATGAGTCCAGGCAACCGACCGCACGTCCTGCGGCATCCCCGGCCACGGGTTGAGCACGTCAGCCAGTAGGAAGTACTTGAAGAAATAGCGTTGAAGGTCGCGGCGGTAGCTGGAGATGAAGGGATCCTTCGCGCTCCACTCCTTCTCGCCGGCATTCTGGTCGAGTTCGGACCAGATGGCCTCGCTAACAGAGCCATACAACTCATCGATGGTAAAGATGTCTGCGCCGTCCGCTACGTACATGGCGCCATCGTGAATCCGATTGAGCACACTGGTGGAGAAGAGCCTCCCTAGGATTCGGGCCTGCCCTTGCAGGATCCGGTCGTGAATGGGCACGTCAAGGCGGAAAGGCGAGGTGCTGCCCCAGTGGTCCCAGCGGTTCGGGGCCAGGCGCGACAACATCTCAGGGTCGAAATCATAGGCGTCGTCAGATAGGGCCTCCTCGACCACGAACTTCAGCGCGTCATGCTGCTTCTCGTAGCCGACCACGTCGAACACCGGGCGTTCATCGGGGTCGCCCCGGAAGTTGCGGTTGAAATAGATTCCGCCGATGTATCGCGAGGCGAAGTAGTGGCTGTTTTGAAGGTCGTGCAGCGTGATGTAGAAAGCGGTCCGCGCCTTTCGGTAGCTCTCGCCTTCTTCAGTGACGCGCTCGACAAGCCCGTCCCACAGGCTCTCGATAATCTTTGTTCTCTGAGCCGCGAAGGCGAGGGGGTCGCTGCTCATGTCCCGCTGGTTGGTGAGGGGATCGAAGTCGCGCTGAAGGTCGCCGTCCGTCGCGTAGGCGTTCTCGACGGCAGCGGCTCTGGCCGCGATCTCTTTGAGGGATTTCTTCTCTCCATCCCCGCCCCTCAAGCGACGGTACGCGTATTCGATGGCGAGGTAGTCCCATGGGCCAAGGGTGGGGGTGAAGTAGTAGCCCTGCTCGACTCCTTCCGGCGCGATATTGACGAGGCTGTAATCCATTACGCTACCGATGAGGCCGCGCTCCTCGGCAATCTCCTTGTTGTGCAGATCGGCGATGTCGAGCATGGAGGAGGCCTTGAAGTTGTGGCGCAGGCCCAGCGTGTGGCCCACTTCGTGCATGATAAGCTCTTTGAGGCCCTGTTCGATGAAGTCTTGAGGAACGCCCCTCGGGTTGGGCTTTTCCTCCTCTTTCTTCTCACCGTCCTTCTCCTCCTCTTCGCCGCCCTTCTTCTCTTCCTCCTCCTTCTTCTCTTCCTCCTCCTTCTTCTCGGTCGCGACCTGCGCGAGTGCGGCTATCGCCAATTGTTGGCGGAACCCCGTCGCGAATTCGCAGCGATATAGCGACTGCTCCTCCAGTTCGCGCACCTCGCTGCTATCGCGATGACGAAGGAAGCGAATGTAGTCGCCCATATTCAAGTCTCCGCCATCCGAGTTGCTAGCTATCATCGTCTCGGCGTCCGAAAACAAGTTTTCATACACCTGCTCGAAGTACTGGAGCCAGCTCGAGGCCACGAGAATGTCGGCGTCGTAGATTTCGCCGGTTTTCGGATTCACACGGGACGGTCCAATGGCAAAAGTTGATTCTCCCGTCATCCAGCGAACCGTGTTGTAGCGCACGTCTTCGGCGTCCCAGGTGGCATCGTCGGCCTGATAGCGCACCTCTATCGCGTCAACGATGCCGGCCTTCTCGAAGGGCTTGTTCCATTCAAGGATGGCTTCACGGACGATGGGGCGGTACTCATAAGGGACGGATTTTTCGATGTGGAATACGATGGGTTTCTTTGGCGGCGAGACATCGGCGCGGGGGTCGGCCTTCTCGATGTGCCAGCGGTTGATGTAGCGAACGAAAGGCTGTTCGGGGCCTTTGATGGAGTAGTCCTTCTTCGCGGTCAGAAAGTGGCCCATGCGTTCGTCGGCGATCCTCGACCGGTAGCCGGTGTTGGGAACTTTCGAAAAGCTGAAATAGGTGCTGATGGGAATGGCCCGCGCGTCAGCGACGGTGCGCAAATCCTGTGTGCTGCTGCCTGTGTACGTCGCCGCCACCTCGAGGTTCATGTTTTCCGGGAACAGCTTGATCGGCCCCCAAGTGGTCCGATTGCGATCGAGGCGGTATCCGCCGCCGACGGTGAACGACAACTCTTTGCCGACCATCATGTAGTCGGTAAACAGGAAGTCAGTCAGATTGACCAAGTAAGTTCCACCCGACCTTCCCTTTATATTCAGCGCGGCGATAATGGAATCGCCAAAGCCCACATCGACCGCCAGCTTAATGGGATCCTTGGGTTGTGCCATGTGGCGCACATTCCTCTCGACCAAGAAAATCTTCTTGTCCGCCCGCCTCCAGTACATCAGCGATTCCCACACGGTCATGCCGGCGACGAGCCGCCCCTGCCCCACTCCGCGCGCGATGCTGGCGCTTAGCATGAAGGGACGGTTCATCGAGTCAGCGGAAATCTCCGCGTAGAGCGCGTCGTTCTTTCTGTAAAGCTGCATGAAGCCCTTCGGCAACTTCTCCGCGGTCTTGATAACGTCCGCAATCGGGGGAAAGTCAGGCTTCGGGGGCGCGGTCCGCGTGGGAGACGCCGCGGTCGCCTGGGTGGGCGCGGTCGGCGGGGCGAGCTCGTCCGGCTGGCTGGACGCAGCCTCCTGGGCGCGCGCAATCCCGGTGACCAATGCGAATGCCAGCAAGCATGCAAACGTTCGGTTTATCATTCTTCTTTCTCCTCCGCTCTCCACTGTTCCGAGCGGTGATTTTCAGCGTCTCAGTGCATCGGGGCACAATACCCAATCTCGCTGTATCGTTCCACTTCGAGTCCGGCTCTTCCTGGGCCGCCGGGTACATCCCGGCAAGGCGGAAGTAGTCGGCAAGTCATTCCCAATTCCTTCGCCCCCGACCGGGCAAGACATCCTTGTCAACTGTTTATCGGCATGGACGGGAAAAAGTTGGCGGGATTTTTCCCGATTTCGCCGTCCGCGGAAAACTGGGGATAAGAACCGTAACCTGCCTCGTCATATTTCGCCTACGAAGAAGCGAAAGAAGAAATGTGCTAGAGGTCCGGCCCAGGACCCCCCTTTTCTGTTGTCGTTTTTATCTGTCAGGCCGTGCTGGTCGTTTGGCGATGTTTTGCCGATCGCGATCCCCGCGATCTCCACAGTGCCTTGGCGCGTTGGAGGAGGCCCTTGAGGGCTTTGAGATGCGGTTGGAAGCCGTGCACGGTTGCGGCGTGGCTTATTTTCGGGGTTCGATGAGCTAGGACTAGTGTGAGGTTGGCCACGTTGGCGGAGATAAGGCATTGGAGTTCGGTTTTGGCCCTTTCGAAGTAGCGCGCTTGGCGTGCGCCGAGTTGCATCAGCCGCACTAGCCGGTGTTCAACGGTTTGCCGTTCTCGGTAGTGCTCGCGAAATTCGCAGGTGTGTTGCTGCGCGCGTGCTTAGACGAGGAGTTCTTCTTCGGGGTGTTCGCTGACGGTCCGGCTGCGGGACGCGCTTGCTCGTCGCCGTCTTTTCGCGGCGCCAGGCAGTGGGCGCTGTGCGGACAGGTGCCGCAGGTTGTCGCTGCTCAATGGTAGAATCGCGCGCTCACTTTTTCGCCGCGCCACGAACGGGTGCGTAATCGGGGCATCGCGGTATGGCCCGCAGGGCAAGTGCGCGCGCCGCTGGATTGGTCGACGGGGAAATCGTCTTTGGTGTATCGGCCGCGGTTGTGTAGCGCAGGTTGCTTGGCTACAAGCGTTCGTTCGGCCTCGACGAAGTCGCCGCGGTGCTCGGACTCGCGCTCGTCTGCGGCTTCGGTGGGCGCCGGTTCCTATGCGGCTTCGAGCGTTTGCTCGGTCCGTTTGATGGTGTCGATACTCCCGTCGGCGTCGAGGGCATTGCCGACTTTGACAGCGGCGTCGAGAATCGCCCGCTTTCGACATCGACGACAATGGGCGAAAGATCATATAATTCCTTATCTATGTCAATAACTATTTTCCGATGCGTTCCTCGCAGCTCCCAACACATCGGGACGCCATGCGCCCTCGCTAAAAAAGCGGTAGTA
>CAYNZS010000086.1:0-14732 GCA_964401695.1 uncultured Nitrospirales bacterium | reverse complement strand
GACGCGAATGGCCGCCCGAGCTTCGATGTCGTCGAAGGGAACGAAAGAGACTTCGGCGCCGACACGATCATCTTCGCGACCGGCCAGGCGGCCGACCTCACAAGTATCGAGGGAGAGAAGGAAATCGAGACCGTCGAAGAGGCATTCATCGTCGCGGACTCCGAGACCATGATGACGGGCCGCCGTGGAGTCTTCGCAGCCGGCGACGCAGTCACTGGTCCGACCAGCATCATCGAGTCCATCGCCAGCGGGCAACAGGCGGCTAGCTACATACACCGCTACCTGCAGGGCGACGTGCTCCGGGTGCGGCAGGAAGAGACTCTGGCTGCCGCCGACATCAAGGTCGAGATTCCCGACAGCGTCGAGAAACAACCCCGCCAGGCCATGCCCGAACTCGCTCCAGCGGACAGGCAAGACAATTTCAACGAGGTCGAGTTGGGCCTCAGCGAAGAGGCCGCCATCGTGGAGGCGAAGCGCTGTCTGAACTGTGCGGGGCATTTGTGCAAGGACGTCTGTTCCTACGATGCGCCTCAGTTCGCCGCCAGTTGCAACGGTGAGACGGTCAAGATGGAGAAGTGCAACCTCTGCGTGGACCGATGGGCCGAAGGCAAGAAACCCATCTGCGTCGAGGCCTGCATCACCAGGGCGCTGGATGCCGGTCCACTGGACAAGCTCATAGCAGACTATGGCAACGTACAAAACGCCGAAGGCTTTGTGTACTCAGACACCGCCAAGCCGTCCGTAGTGTTCAATCCGAAAGGCTGACACGCCTTCCAAAATCACAAAACACTTGCGGCCATCCGTACCTCGACGGCCGCAAGTGTGTTTTTGGTTGATAGAACCTGCTCGCGTCTGTTGCGTCTGTCCATTCCTGCCATGACCTACTGACAGGTTCCTCCCCTGGCGCACTCGCCACAATAATCGCAATCGGGATTGGACCCGGGCTGGAGGAGAGATTCGACAGGCTCCGGTTTCGGCGTGTGGCCGCAGCCGAATACCAATATCGCCGTCCCGTCCTCGCTACCCGTACCGGCCTGTGCAGCCGCGCCGCAGGTAGGACAACGCTCAACTTCAGCGTGCTCGATGTTTCCATTCGTCATGCTTCATCCTTCCTATACGATGCGCACCCGTCTGACGGGTCAGTGCCAAACACGTCGCAGAGAGAAACTTTGTGCCCGCAGAACGGGCGTGCGAGGTCTGCTTCAAGCTCTCACAACGCATTCCGTACCATTATTTTAGCACGTTCTGCTCTCAAACGCCGCGTTTTTCTCGAAAGCTTAACAAAGCCACGCAGACCGGGCCCATATCCCGCTCCTCAGCGACTGAATCAGAGGGGAGCGCGGGCGTCTCGCCCGCGGCAGCAAGCTCAGTCTTGACTCCGCCGATCCGTCCCTGTACGATCATGCAGGCTCAGCCTGTGGCGGTTGCGGTTGGCTCTATATGAGAAATCTTGGCCCAATCAATCCGAAGCAATCTCAGCGAGATAATGGAAGGCCAGTGAAATCTGCCTGTTCTAGTCCCCAGCGCGAGGGCCATGTCGAGACGTGGGAGGAGTCACGTCTAGGCGGCGTTGCGGGTGTTCGTCTGATTGACGCCCCGCAGATGCTCCTGCTCGGCTCCGCCGAAAAGGACTCCGGAGAAACGGAGTTCGCGTGCTCCGTAATCGACAAGTTTCGCGCGGACCACGAGGTCGTTGGCGTCAAGGTGACGACCGTCCAGGAGGCCGAAGGCCGCGCCGGCCTCGCAACCAACTACCTCATCACCCAGGAGATCGACGAAGGCCGCGGCAAAGATACCGAACGCATGGCAGCCGCGGGAGGCAGCAAGGTCTATTGGCTGCGCGTATATCGAGAACACCTCTACGAAGGGGCGGTCGCCCTGTTGGAACGTATCGGCAAGGACGCTTTCGTGGTGTGCGAATCGAACAGCCTGCGTTCCGTGTTGGAACCCGCACTATTCTTTATTTTTCGGCGCCGGGGGCTGCGCGGCTTCAAGGAATCGGCCGAGGCTGTCCGCACTCACATGGATCGGCTCGTCACCTTCTCTGGGCGCGGTCCGGACCTGGATCTCGACGACATCGATATCCGCTCCGGCCAGTGGATATTGCGCGCCGAAGCGTCGGCCATCGTCCTCGCTGGAGGCGCGAGCCACCGGATGCATCGCGACAAGAGCATGCTGCCCATGGACAGCGTTCCGATGATCGAACACATCCACGGGCAGTTGCGGCCTCACTTCAAGCAGATGCTGGTCAGCGCCAACGACATCGAGAAGTACGCCTTTCTCGGCTCAGAGGTTGTACCAGACGGCGTTGCGGGATGCGGGCCCATGATGGGAATCCTCTCGGCATTGGAGGTGTCCGAACACGACATCAACTTCGTAACAGCCTGTGACATGCCGAACATTAACATCGCTCTCGTGCGGCGCATGCTTCGCGAGTCTGAGGGTTTCGACGCCGTCGTGCCCGTCGCCGATGGCTGGATGGAAACCCTGTTCGCGGTCTACTGCAAGAGCATGATGGAGCCCTTCAAAGATGCGTTGGCGCAAGGCGAGCGCAAGATCAAAGCCGTTTTCGACGCGCTCAAGATCAACTACGTCGACATCACTGAATCCGGGCCCCTCGAGAATCTCAACACCCGCGAAGACTACGCCGGCTTCATCTCCCATCTTGCGGAGAAACCCAAACGCTGACCCATCGTCATACCGTCGGTTCTAACCCGGATATCTCACCGGTTTTCGTAGCGAGAAAAGTCTCGTCAGAGTGGCCTTCTCCGCCGTCGCAGTAGAAAAGCGGTGAGATATCCGGGTTAGCGTTCCCGCTTGGCCCGGCCCGGACTTATGGATTCCAGAGAACGACTACTCCAGACATTTTCTTTCGCTGGGAGCTGCGCACCTCCCCGCTACGAAAGCGAGTTCTCCGATGAAGCTGTTCAGGCCTGGCGCACTCAAGGATTGCCAGCCGGCTGCTCTCCCGAGGATTTCTTCGGGTTAGACCCCCGTGAAAACTTGGGCATTCAGTGGCGCAGGCATCCACGCGACAGGCGGCGCATCGTCGACGATAAAGCCAGCCTGGACGCGGTCCGCAGTGCGTTCGACACGGATGATTCCAGCAAATTTTCCGAAGATTGGGGCCGTCGAGTAGGAAGCTGGCAGGAGCGCCATTTCGCCTTGTTCGCCAGTCCGTGGAATGAAGGCCTACTTCAAGTGATCGGTATATCCGACGGCGAATCGCTGCGGCGCGCGCTGCTCGGGCTCTGCAACCGCCCCCATCTCGCGGAGGCTGCCATGGAGCATTACGCCAGCTACGTCGAAGGACTTCTGGATCGGGCACTGTCGGAAGTAAAACTGGACTACGCCGTGCTCTACGAACCCATCGCCTCGAATCAGGCACCGGTCATATCCCCCGCGATGTACAAGCGCTTCGCATGGCCCGCGCTACGGCGCGTCGTACAATGCCTGGAACGGCACGGGGTTGCGCTTCGTTTCATGTGGTCCGCGGGCCAAGTAACTGCGCTCATCCCGTTGTGGTTGGACGCCGGCATGAATGGGGTGATCCTCAACCAGGCAGGGCAGGCGGACATAACCTACGGCGCCCTGCGCAGGGAGTTCGGCCCCAAACTACTTCTCTTTGGCGGGGTCGATTGGCGCCTCGTGGCGAGCGGTCCCGAGGCCACGGACACGTTCCTCGAACGGGAAGTTCGCCCCGTGTTCGAACAGGGCGGCTACATCCCCCATCTCGATGACACCGTCCGCGCCTACATGCCATTCGACCGCTTCTGCCACTACCGCCGCCAACTCGACACGCTCCTCGACGAGGTTTTCGCGGGAGATATGCGAACGAGATAGAGAGTCCCGGAGAACGCTCGCGAACCCTCCCATTTGAATCCACTGCCCGTTTCTGTTCTGATTAACCCCACTTTGAATATCGCTGAAAACGATTTACACAGATGGAGCAACTCATGAGATTAAAATGTTTGGGGTGCGAGGCCTTGGCGCGAATGGTCTACCAGTGCGCGGCCAATTCTCCCCACATTGTGGACGTGGAGCTCTTCCGCTTGGGTCTGCACAGTGATCCCGCAAACCTCCGCGACCGGCTGCAGGAAGAAGTCGACGCCGTAAAGGGTGAGGAATACGACGCGACCGCAATGGCATACGGATTGTGCGGTCAAGCCACAGAAGGCCTGAGGGCCGGAGAAACCCCCTTGGTCATCCCACGTGCCCACGACTGCATCACTCTGTTTCTCGGAGATCGGGAGCGCTACAAAGATCAATTCGAGAATCATCCCGGCACGTTCTGGTATGCCCTGGATTACGTCGAGCGAAGAGAGGATTCCACGACCAGCCTGTCGCTGGGCTCGGACATGGGCGGCAACATCCGCGATGCCTACGATGGATTCGTCGAGAAGTACGGGAAAGAGAACGCCGATTACTTGATGGAAGCGATGGGTGCCTGGCGAGAACACTATAATCGTTCCGTCTACATCGACCTTGGAGTCGGCGACGGCACGGCCGTCGAAGAAGCAGCCAAGAAGGAGGCGAGCCGGCGCGGGTGGACCTACGACCGCATCGCGGGGGACTTGGTGCTGATTCGGCGGCTGCTGGACGGCGACTGGGAGAAGGATTTCCTTGTCCTCAAACCAGGTCAGCAAATCGCCATGACATACGATGATGACGTCATGGGGTACCAGGCAACCGCAAAAGACAGCGTTTGACGTACGGGCCGAGCTTCTCTCTCCCGCGCGAATGAGCTGATTTCTTGCCACAGAGAGTCAAAGCGGCGACCAAGCCGTAATCCGTCTTTATCGAAAAAGCTGCCCACTCCTGAAATTGTGAGAAGAATCCGCCACGCGGGAAGTTGGGTGAAGAACCCGGTGGCATGGGCTTACAGCCCATGAATCACGGGCGAGATGCCCGTGCCACTAGTCCGGATATATCGTCGCTTTTAGTAGCGAGACGGGCTAAGGTCCCCTTTCTGCTCGGCCTCTTTTTCGACGTTCGCGATTATCCCCTCGACTACTAAGCTCGCCACCTTGAACGTGTGCGCGCGTACGCCTATGCTGGTTCAACCCATGCAGTACGTTATACGCATACGCGATCATCTATCGATTCTCAGGGGCGGACCACGGCGCTGGCGCGGCGCATGAGGCGCCCCCTTTTCTGGGTGGCCGCCGGCCTCGTCAGCGGCTCAATCCTCGCGAGCCATGGCGCGATACCTGGCTCCTTGATCCCTTTTATGTTCGCAGCGCTTGGGGCCATCCTTCCCTCTATTCTGCGCGAACGGTCGGCCTGGGCCGCTGTGGGCATCGTCATCATCTTCTTCGGCGCGGGCGCGCTGTTGTGGAACGTCCGCCACGCGGAACCCATAGGGGACCCGCTGATTCGCCTCGCTTTCTCCCGCCCCGAATCCACCATCTACGAACTCACCGGGGAAGTCGAACGGCCCGACATTGTTCTCGGCGACAGCGGCTATATGCAGTTCATTCTGCGTGTCGACGAAGCGAAGACGAGCGCCGAACACCGCCCAATAACCGGAGGCACACTCGTCCGCTGGACGAATCCCAACAGACCGCTGTATAGCGGACAGCGGGTCCGTGTCTCAGGAGAACTCGAACGCACGATCGGCCCCGTCAACCCCGGTGTGAGCGGCGTCGAAGACCACTACCGCCGGCGCGGTGTGCATACCGTCCTTCGCATACGAGGTCCGGGTTCAGTAGATCGCGTTGCCCGCGCATCGCGACTCTCCCCCTTCTTCTGGGCCTCCTACTGGCGAAACTCCCTCGCCATGCGCATTGCGCCACACCTCCACGAAGACATAAAGCCCTTCGTCCTCACCGTCCTTCTCGGCGACCGGCGGCGCATTGCCAACGACGACTACCGCGTCTTCCTCGAATCCGGCACCGCCCACATTCTCGCCGTCTCCGGCGTCCACATGTCCATCGTATTCCTCACGGTAGCCTTCGCCCTCCGGCTTGTATTGAAAAACCTATTTTGGCGAACTCTGCTCACCATGACTGCCATCCTCCTCTTCGCCCTGATCGCCGGGGCGCGCGTCTCGAGCCTGCGGGCAGCCGTCATGTTCGGCCTCTACTTAACGGCCGACTTGTTCGAGCGCGAACGCGACGCCACCACCGCCCTGAGCCTCTCCGCCATCCTATTCACGCTGATCCAGCCGGACGTATTGAACGACGCCGGCTTTCGCCTGTCCTTCCTCAGCGTTGCGTCTCTCCTCCTGTTCAGCGAACCGCTCGGAGAAAAACTCACGGGGATCCCTCCCTGGCTGCGAAAACCGTTGGCGGTTGCCTTCTCCGTCCAACTCCTGCCATTCCCCGTGGCGATTTCCATGTTTCACGTTCTTCCAATCGCCGGGACCCTCGTCAATCTTCTCGTCATTCCCCTGCTCACAGTAGTTCTCTGGCTCAGCATACTCGTCAGCTTATGTTCCTTCGTCCTACCCCCCGCGGCCCTCCTTTTCGGTCACGCTCTCCATCCCGTGGTAGGGCTCATCCAATGGCTGGTCGAAAGCGCCGCAAGCCTGCGAGGCAGCCACATCTACCTCACCATACCCACGTCATGGGCCGTCGTCGCCTACTATGGGGCCACTGCCTGCTTTCTCGTCGCCCTGCTCCGTTGGAGCATGAGCCGCTGGCCATACGCCGCCGCGGCCTGCCTCGCCGCCACGATCCTCCTGTGGAATCCATGGCGATCCGAGTCCGAAATCACTTTCATCGACGTAGGCCAGGGCGATTCGACATTCGTCCGCACCCCTTCAGGCGCCACGATGCTTATCGACGGGGGAGACCGGTACGGCTCGTTGGATATGGGACAGCGGGCCGTCGCGCCATTCCTATGGGCCAACCACGTGCGCCGGTTAGATTACGTAATCGCGACCCATAGCGACAGCGACCATATCGGTGGCTTGCGGTACGTGCTCGACCATCTTCGCGTTGGCGCGGCGGTCTTCGGTCCACAGGGAAGTAATGCCCAACTCGCGAACGACCTGGCAAAACAGTGCGCGGACCTGAAGATTCCCATTCTTCGCGTAAAGGCCGGCGATCACTTGAGGCTCGGCGGCGCTACCGCCGAAGTTCTGCATCCCCCAGAAGATTGGCCAACACATTCATCCGACAACGACCAATCCGTCACGCTCCGCGTATCTTGGCCCGGGATGTCGGCACTTCTAACAGGCGACATCGAGGCCGAAGCCGAAGCCCGCCTAGCCAAGGAGCGTGTTGCTGCCACGATACTCAAGGTTCCGCACCATGGATCTAAGACATCTAGCTCCTCGCCCTTCGTCGAAGCCGTCGAGCCGCGAATCGCAGTAATCTCGACAGGCCGTCCCAGCCAGAGAAGCGTACTCAATGGAGACGTGCTCCAGCGGTACCGCGTCCGCGGCGCCGAGCCCCGCCGCACCGACACACTTGGGGGAATCCGGATTACACAGAAACCCGCTGGTCTGAAGGTGGAAGGCGCGAGGCAAAAGCGTGACTACCCCCTTCCCGGGTTCTAGCCAGGATATCTCAGCACCTTGCTAGGCTCATCGTAAAGTGACTAAGCGAGAACAGGGACTGACCCAAGCGCAACGAGGCACGAGCGAAGACAGGTTTGTCCCTTTCTTGCTCAGTTTCTTGATACAGATATGGCGGGGCCCGGTGTCGCTACGCCCGGGAACAAGAAACGTCTGGACAGACTAACCGACCCAGCGCCTCGCGCTACTTACATGAAACCGCGAACTATTTCGACGACGCGAAACGTTCGGCGACCTTATCCCAATTGACCACGTTCCAAAAGGCCTTGATATAGTCGGGGCGCCGATTCTGGTAGTTCAAGTAATACGCGTGCTCCCAGACATCCAGCGTCAAGAGGGGGGTTTTGCCCTCCGAGAGGGGCGAATCCTGATTGGCCGAGCTCATGACGGCGAGTTTTCCGTCGTCGTTGACCAGCCACGCCCAACCGCTGCCGAAACGCGTCGCGGCCGCATTCTCGAAGGCTTCTTTGCACGCGTCCACGCCACCGAGATCGCTATCGATAGCCGCGGCTAAGTCGCCGGACGGGGCGCTCGCGCCACCGGGCGTCAAGATATCCCAGAACATCGAGTGGTTCGCGTGGCCGCCTCCGTTGTTGATGACGGCTTGCTTTTTATCGGCCGGTATTCCGCTGAGGTTGGACAGCACCGCCTCGATGCTTTTTCCGCCAATATCGACGCCTTCCAGCGCTGCATTGGTCTTATCCACATAGGCCTGATGGTGCTTGTCGTGATGGATCTCCATCGTGTGCGCGTCGATATGGGGTTCGAGCGCATCAAACGCGTAGCCTAGATCCGGTAGTGTAAACGCCATGGGTCGGGGTCTCCTTCTTCGTTATACGGTTATCGTTTATTGTCCCTACTCTATTGTTTCGGTCTGTCTAATGTCCGCATGCGTCCAATCTAACACGTCAAACCCATCGAATATTTCTCGGCGCAATCTCATGGCCGCCAAACCTCATCCGTAAATGACTGAGCAAACGCGGGACTGACGCAAGCGTAACGAGGCACGGGCGGAGACGAGTCCGTCCCACGCTTACGGATTTAGCGACGGACGCACCCTATAAGGTCCTACTCTTAAGAGCTTTATCGGATTTCATATCCGGGCTAGTGGCGCCACATAGCAGTTGTGGCGAGCCGGTTGCATTACCCACTTGGAATCAGGATGATATGCACGCGAACCGCGATATATTTCCGAGTTGTCAGACGGAAGACGCGACGGCGCGCGTATCTCGAAAGCCGCCGCTGTGCTCCGGCACTTGGTTGGACAGGGGTTGGGGTAAGGTTTTTGACGTTGCGGGGGAGAGAGACCCGCCGCAGCCTAAACATCAGGAGAGGTGTACCAAGATGCCTGAAGCCAAGAAGGTAGTTGTACAGTTGCCGCGGAAAGACAAGGCCCCGAGCATTGCGAAGCGCTATGAATTGGAGTTGGAGGCGCTGGACCCCATTGGTGTCGAGTTGATTGAGTCGGAGACCTTTGATGAGGAAAAGTTTATCGAACTCGCCAAAGATGCTGACGGCATCCTCACATCGTGGGGGGTGCGGCTCAATAGCAATGTAATCGACAATCTCAACAAATGCGTGATCATCGGCGTGGGCAGCATTGGGGTAGACATGGTGGACGTCGAGGCGGCAACCGAGGCCGGCATCGTCGTCACGAACACACCGGATATCTTCATCGGGGAGGTAGCAGACCATGCGATGATGCTTCTGCTTGCGCAGAATAAGGTGCTCAAGCGGCTCATGGGATTCTGCGAGGAAGGCCGCTGGTTCGAGATGCGGTCGGTGCCCAGCGAAATCCCAAGGCTCTGGGGCCAGACCCTTGGCCTACTGGGTTTCGGCAACGTGGGCGTGGGTGTAGCGCGCCGGGCCCAACCCTTCGGCATGCACGTCATCGCACACGATCCCTACGTCAGCGAACTGAAGATGTCAGATGAACACGTCGAACCCGTGAGCTTCAAAGAGTTGATTGAGCGCTCGGACTATCTCTCCATTCACGCGCCCGATAACCCCGGGGCTCGCCATCTGGTCGGAGAACCCGAATTGAAGGCCATGAAGTCCACGGCGTTTATTATCAACACGGCCCGCGGACCCTTGATCGACGAGCAAGCACTTATCAAGGCGTTGCAGGATGGGGAGATCGCCGGCGCCGGCCTGGACGTGGCGGAACAGGAACCCCCAAAGAAGGACAACCCGTTGCGCACCATGGACAACGTGATCATGACACCCCACACTGCGTCCGCATCGACGCGGATGCGTATCGAGACGCGCCGCCGTGCCGCGCGCGAGGTCGCGTTGGCGCTCAGCGGGCGCTGGCCTATGAGTTGCGTCAACCCCGACGTGTTGCCCCGTACGCCGCTGTACAGATGGCAGCCCTACTCGATGAACCGGGGGCCGAATCGGTAGAGCGCCGCCGACGATTCTAATCCTCATATTCGGGGCTTGGCTGCGACCAGAGGTTGTTGCCAAGTCTTCGCCCTTTTCGACAAGAACTACAGGATACTGTAGATAGGAGTCTCGTTCCTACGGTCCTCCGTGGGAATGTATACGGTGGACTCCTGATATATCTCGATAAGGGTCAATCGCTCCAGGGGCCACGGATCTTTGAAGAAGTTGCACAAGCAATAGGAGACTCACAGCGATGGCTGAGATTTCGGAAGATCACATCAAGAAGTGCAAAGACCTAGCCGCACGCAGTTTTTATTTCGTGAACGAGGAGAAATTCGAGAAGACCCTCGATGTCGCGAAGAAACTCGAGGAACTCAAGTATACCGCTGCCTTCGAAATTGCGGGATTGGCATACCTGGGGATGGGCGAACATGAGAGCGCCGTCGAGACGTTCGAATGTGGCGTGGTTCAAGTTCCATCACTCTGGACCAATTGGAGCCTACTTGGTGACTGCCGCTCCGACCTCGAGGACTACGATGGAGCGAACGAAGCCTATGGAAGGGCACTCGAGTGCTCAGAAGTGGATGTCAATTCCATTCGGCTGAACCAGGCGGCGGTCGCAGCCATGCGCGGGAACTCTGAAGAATCCTTAACTCTTCTCGACCTGATGACCGATTTGGATTACTTTTTTCCATCCGCTGCAATCAGAGTCGGTTCGCTTCGGGGTTTGGGAAGGCTGGACGAAGCCCTTACATTGGCCGATGAGTGCCTGGACATGGAGTAGGAAGAGCAGGACCGTCATAATTTAGCACATATCGCGGGAATCAAGTGTGAGATAGAACTTGACTCAGGGATTGCGCCAGAGGTTATACGCGAATTCGCGATGGAAGCGGTCGAGCACATAGGCAGCGGAACCGAAAGCGGAATCCGTCTCTATGAGATCACCAGAGAGACTGACGGATTGAAGAGTAAGAAGGTTCAGTACTTTCTATTGACAGTCCGAGGGGAGATTCTCGAAGGGTACAAAGGATTTACCGGGACGGAGGAAAACATTGTCGGGTACTACGTCGATTACGACGTTGTTGCGAAGTCAACCAAACACGTTCTTCGCTTCGTACAGGAGTTCGAGCATTTTTCCCCTCCAGGAAGAAAGCTATGGATAGAGGAATTGAGCGTTTTGGAGAAGCGTCCCGAGTATTCCGGGTATTTCATGCGCGTGTACGAACGGCAAGGCAGGATCTTCTTCGGCGATGAGGATAACGATTGAGGGGGCAGCGGGCGGTCAATTCGACACGGCGGAGCATGTATGCATTCTCACGGAGGACCGTGGGAATGAGAGATTGCATTTCTCTGCGCCCTTGCGTGAGAAGAGGAAACTCTAGGGCATATACGGCGCTGCCGTCGGACCCAGCTGCGTCTGGATAATCGCCTGAGCCATTTCGACGAATTGGCATACCATGGGCCGCGTGTTCCGCGGATCCATGATTTCTTCGATATTGAATGCCTCGGCCGTCCGTAATGGCGAGGTAAGCGCGTTCAGCCTTGCTTCGATTTCGTGTTTCTTCGCTTCCGGGTCGTCCGATTCTGCGATGACACGGCGATATGCCGCGGACACGCCCCCCGAAATGTGCATGGAACCCCAGTGCGCGGAAGGCCAGGCCACGCGTTTGAACATCCCGCTCGGGCGGTCGTGGCACTGGCCCGCGACACCATAGAGCTGCCGGATGATAATGCTAATCCACGGCATCTGAGTCCGCAGCGTAGTACACAGAATCTTCGCCCCGGCCCGGAGAATGCCCTGCTTCTGCTGGTCGAGGCTGGCCATGAAACCCGGCTCGTCGGCGAAGTAGACCAGGGGCAGATGAAACGTGTCGCATAGTTGAAGAAAACGGATAGTCTTCGTGCCGGCCGCCACGTCCATTGATCCGCCTAGATGGTTGGGATTGTTGATCATGACGCCCACGGGGTACCCATTAAACCTCGCCAGGCCCAGAATGCGTGAGCGGCCATATAAGGGCGTGATCTCGAAGAAGGAGTCTCGATCCACAACGGCGTTCAAGATCGCGAAGGGGTCATAAGGCTTCCGTTTCTCCCTGGGGATGACCGAGAGCAGCTTCTCCTCACGCCGGTCCGGGCCGTCGCCGTTCTCGACGCGAGGCGGCGCCTGCCATACGTTGTCCGGCAGATAGCTCAGAAAGCGCTTGATCGCGTCGAAAGCCTCTTTTTCCGTGTCGACCAAGTTGTCGATGACGCCCGCTTCGTAGACCTGGGTTCGCTCGTCGCCGAGGTCCTCCTTGGATATATCGATGCCGAGTGCGGCCTTGACTACCGGTGGGCCGCCGGGGAAGACTTGGCTGATCCCCTTGACCATCACGTTGAAATGGGCAAGGCACGCATCTACCGCAGGCAGGCCAGCGACCGATCCGAGTGCGGCCGACACCACGGGCACTTCGCACAGAAGCTTTTCGATGCCGGGAGTCACGGGATTCGTGGGGATGTAAGTGCGGCCGATTTGCTCGAAGGTCTTCACGCTTCCGCCGGTGGAGTCGAGGAGGCGAAGATAAGGCAGCCGCCAATCCCCGGCCAGATTCTGCGCATGGCCCCCCTTGTTTCCGATCGCCGCGTCCGCCGCTCCGCCGCGCACCGTGAAATCGCCGCCATTGAGCACCACGTTGCGGCCGTTAAGCGAGCATAACCCGATGACCCTGTTCGATGGCCGCACATTGACGAGTTTTTCGCCATCGTACTCCGCGGCGCCGGCCAATTGGCCAATCTCCTGGAAGGAACCCTTATCCGTCAGCAAATCTATCCGTTCGCGGATAGTGAGCTTGCCCCGTTTGTGTTGCACTTCGATCCCGGTTTGCCCGCCCATCTGTTCCGCGAACTTCTTGCGTTTGTTAAGCTCGTCGATCTCCGGTTGCCATACCATGAAATATCTCCCTACTGCTCAATTGGATCCAACAAAGAATCCAGGACTTTACCGTCTTCCCCACCGTTGCCCGCTGGACGGCATGCACGTCATCCAGAAAAGGCGAAACCGAATCCGCGGCGATCCGGTTGCTGCTCCCGCGGAGTTAATCAGAAAGCGGCCTGTGAATCAAACAAAGCATTCCCTCGGCCACGACTCACCGGGAATGTCGTGAAGTTCAAGATTTCCGCGCCACCAGGCTCTCCACGGTTCTTTCCCTGCCCTTTGGTCCGACCAGCCCCTCTCGATAGAAAATAGTCTCTAGCGCCGGAAACGAATGCTTGAGTTCCGCTTCTTGCAGTGAATGCTCCGGGCTGAACTTATCCTTGAATACGCCGTCTTGGGCATGGGTCATCGTCTCGAACAGAAGCAGGCCCCCTGGAGCCAAGGCATCGACGAGCCTAGGAAAGACTCGCCTTTCCAGATAATTGAAGTTGATTATGACTTGGTAAGTTTCCTTCGAGAATTCGCAGGTCTCGAGGTTGACGCACTTGGGCTTGACCGGCAACTGCAATCTGTCCACTTCCCCCTTCAGCCAGTCAATCACGAAGTTAGAAATGTCGAAGGAGTCTACATCGAAACCGAGCCGGGCGAGGTAGATGCTATTTCTCCCGTTGCCGCACGCCAGATCCAACGCTCTTCCCTTCGGCTGCTTCAGAAGCAGTGCGTTCTGACGCGCCAACGATAGCGAAGGGCTCGTCCCAAACTTCTTGGGCCCCTCTTCCGAGTATCTCTTGTTCCACTTTATTCCGTCAGGGTGTAGGTCCATATGACTTCACAGAGTTGAGTCGTTAAGCTGTTGAGACGTTAAGTTGTCCAGATTGACGGCTCGGATCGTTGCGCGGGAAGCTCTTTCCGCAGGCGCGAATAAAATGAAGCCGAGGTAATACGGTACCACACACGGCGAAGCGATGGACAGAAGACACGCAGCACGACACCGCGGCAAAGCGCACCTATTCTGTCATCCTAAACGAAGTGAAGGATCTCTCTACGCTAGAAGCCCAATGAAACAGAGATACTTCATTTCACTCAGTATGACGGATAAAAGGTAAATAGTATGAAGTAAGACGATACTAATTACGTCACAGAGTTACACCGCCCCCCCACTGGCTTAGGGAGGGGCTGGGGGAGGGTCGATATTTTACGATCTACTCAGGCACGGAGGTGTCGATCCCCTAAGAAACTCCTGTACACCGAGATTACCCATATGGATCCGTCGGCGACCGGAGCCAATGAGATTGAAGCAGTATGGTTGAGGCCATCAGCATTCTCAACCCGTCGTTCGCCCTTGTTGGCGGTCTGTGAAACGTCCCAGGGTGTGGATTTTGGACGCGTAGCTCGATTGTTCCTTGATTTCCCTGATTCAAGACGGACCGCTCCCCAAGAGATTGCGCAATCCTTACCATTGAGACTGTTGTTCCCATCACGTCGGCGCTGGTGCCAATGGCCTGAGTCGTGCGATCCGGCGAAGGATGGTCCTGAACAGTCGTCGCGGAATAGCCACCTCGGCCATCTGAGACGTGACGTACCGTGCGTGGGTCACGACCTTTGCGCCAATCTTGATCAGCTTCTCCCTCAAGGTCGTCATCGACCAGTGCTTGACACTTGGGGGGAGGGCGAGCCTACGAAGAAAGTTGCCCAGGTTGTACGCCAAGGTGAACAGTTGCAGCCGGACCTGGTTGTCCACGAAGTCGTGACACGAGAGCCGAGTCCATTTCACCGCGTTCTTGCCTTCTTTGATCCACTGCTCCGCCGTGCCGCGCCCGTTGTAAAACTTCACTACCGCGTCATCACTCCGACTAAGGTTCGTGACAATGAAGCCCACGCGGGGAAACAACTCGCCCTGATGCCATTCCA
>CAYNZS010000085.1:0-14881 GCA_964401695.1 uncultured Nitrospirales bacterium | reverse complement strand
GGTGGGATTGAGGCCTAGATAGCGATGAACGAGGACGAGCATTGCGCTATTCCACGCTACCGCTGTAAGAACGGTCGCGATGGCCGCGCCCGAGAGGCCGTATCGAGGAATGAGGAGCCAGTTGAGGGCGACGCTGAGGATGGCGACGGCGCAGATGACGATGGCCGCTTGCTTCTGGTGGCCGGTCATGGTCAGGAGGTAGCCGACGGAACCGGCGAGGGCCTTGAAGAGTTGGCCGCAGACTAAGATGAGGAGAGCGGGGTAAGCCGCAGTGAAGTCCTCCCCGAACAGGCCTAAGAGGAAGCGGCCAAACACGATGAGAAAAAGACTCACGGGCACGCATAGGGCGAAGATGCCCCAGGAAGCAAGGGTTAGCACGCGCTGCAACTCGTCGCGTTTCCCCTGCGCGTGGAGTTGGGCGAAGATGGGGGCGCCGATCATGTTGACGGCGATTAGGCCGAAAATGACGAGATCGACAAGCCGCGTGGCGGCCGAATAGAGGCCCGCTTCGGCCGGGCTCTCCAAAGCGCCGATCATGAGGATGGAGACTTGCCGCATGAACATGGCGACGCCGGCCATGAGGGCCATGGCAGCGGCCATACTGAGCCATTCGCGGCGGCGGTAGGCAGGGATCGCGGCGGCGGCGGCGGCTGGCATGCGTCGGCGGTATACGAATGAATTTAGGGTGAGCACTGCCGCGACTGCGCACAGGTAGATGGCCATGCCCTGGGGAGCGTTTAGGGACCTGTCCTGAAATCGCCACAACCCGGTGGCAAGGGCGATGACGAGGAGGGGACGCGCCAGCATGAGGCCGAATTGGGCTTGCACGGGGTGTTTGAGGGCCTGGACAGCGCCTTGGCGAAGCATGGCGAAGGCGAGGATTGGGACTATGGTCGAAGTGATCCAAAGGGTGTGGAGAAGCTCCTGTGCGATGACGCCGCGAAGAATCCACGCGGTTGCCGCGATGCCGATGCCGACGATTAGGCTCGTCGCGAGTACCATGGCGTGGCTGTAGCGCAGCAGTCCGCGATAGCGTCCCCATTGTTCTTCGGCGGAGTAGATCGAGAGGAATCGCAGCAAGGACTTGTCGAAGCCGAGGGTCCCGGCGAAGCTGAGAACCATGAGCCACGAAAAGGCATAGGCGTAGCAACCGTAGTCGGATGTCCCCATCATACGGGCGAGCAGAACTTGACTGGCGAAGCCCAACCCCGCCCATGAAATATTCAGGGCGAAGGATCCCGCGGCTCCCCTGGCGAGCACGGCGCCGAGTCCTCTGCCTTTGGCGCGTTCGAGGAGTGAAGTCATCGAGATTTGAGTCTTGTTCATTGCACCTCAATGCGATTGGTAATCAGGGAGCTCGCTTCTTCTTCGCTCGCCGCCAAGACCCGCAGCCGCTGTTGCGCATCGTAGTGAGCGGGCTGGGTGGCGATAGCTCGCCGGTACAGCCCTTGGGCCGCGCGCGGATCGCCTTCAAGTTCTTTCGCGGCGCCGAGGTAGAATAGCGCGCCCGCGCTACCGGGCCATGTTCTAAGGATTTCTCGGCAGGCATCGAGGGTTTCATCCCAACGCCCCGCTGCGCGAAGCGCAGACGCTCGTTCCAGGGCGGCCATTTCCGTTTGATTGGCCGTCGATAACGCCTCGATTCGCTCGTCTATCGCGCGCGCGCGGTCGCCGAAAGCTCCTTCATCGCCTATCGCCGAGCTTGCCCGCTCGTATAGAGCCACCGCGGTTGTGAAATCTCCACGAGCCCAGTGAACTTGCGCAAGATCGTAGAGGGCTCCCCGCAGACGGCGATCGAGGGTGGCGGCAAGTTCATAGTGCGGGGCCGCTTCTTCGTGCTTGCCCTGGACCAGAAGGACCCGGCCGATGGCTAGCGCGCAGGCGGCCTGCGGCGAAACGGCGGAAACTCCCAGCGCCATGTCTTTGTATACGCGGGGGAGTCCGTAGGTTTTCGACGCGATCTCGAAGTAAGGATTTCCCATCAGGCCGCGCTCGGGGTCCGGAGCGTCGCGAAGGCGTTCAATGAAGCCTGGAAGATTTGCGAGACGGAAGGCTTCAACGTAGTCCCCTTTTGCTTCGTCCCAGTTCATGGCGTGTTCAGAGGCCGCTGCCCCTGCCAGCGCGTCACCGTAGGCGGCAACCTTTGCGAATGTCCTCTGGTACGCCACGATGTTAATACCGACGACTGCTCCCACGACAAGCGTCGCACAGGCAAAGTGGATCGAGCGCAGGGGCGGTCCCGAGTCCTGCGCGCCGGATTCCTTCGAGGATGCCGGGAGGCTCCACGCGGCGGCCCCGATTCCCATGGCCATGATGATTGGGATTAGGGAAAGGACTTGGAAAGGCTGGATCAATAGCGTAGCAAAGCAGACGAAACCAATCGTGCGCAAGGCCGGGACGAGGGACGAGCCCTCCCGCCTGTAGAGCCGGTCTGCTGTCCCCCTCATGGCCCTCCACCACAGCCAGAGATAGCTCAAGAGGCCAAGGGCGCCCAGTTCCAACAAGAACTTGTAGGGTGTGCTGTGCAGTGTGATGCCTGTTTTGGCCGCCACCGCGGAATGGCTTGCGATTGCCACGTCGCTCGCGCCGAGGCCGGCTCCTCTGATGAGGTACCTTGGCACGAGGCTTAGGGCGTCGCTGTAGACGGCAACTCTGTTTCTGAAAGACCCGTCGTCGCGCGTGACACCGCCTTGGGCGCGCTCGAAGAGGACGGTGGCGAAATCGCGGTAGATGAAGAGCGTGACACAGGCGAAAGTGGCCATGGCCACTGGGAGTATCCAGGCATTCCTGGTTGTGCGGAAGTTCGTGTAAGCAAAGAAAGCGGTGAGGATGACGACCAATAGCACGGCGCTGCGAGACATCGAGATGGCAATCGCCGCCGATAATAGAATGAGCAGGGCAATGAATGCGCTCCAGCGAATCGTGGCGAAGCGGCTCGGCGCAAGGAAATTGAGCGCTAAGCCGTAGGCCAGCACGAGAGGCAGAGCGGCTTGGTTGAAATCCACGCTGGCCGCGGCCATACGCATGGGCAATCCGTCTCGCCATTCTTGAATGAGGGTTTGCTGGGGCCAAAAGGCCGTGTACCACCATGTGGGCTTCGCCAGTCCCATGTAGCAGGCGAGGGTCAGGGCGGCGACACCGGCGGATGAAAGGGTGAAGAGGATAAAGAGCGAACGGGCGGTCTTGGCGTCGCGGACGGACCAGGCGACGGCATAGAACACGAGTAGGTAGGTGAAATAGACGCGCAGGAGGAACAGGGATTCGGCGCGGGCCAGGCTCCACGGCAGAGAGAGTAGGCACGCCGCGGCGAATAGGGCCATAGGGGCTTCCAGTCCCGTGCGGGGCAGATCCTTGAATCTCGTGCGTGCCGCACCGAGGATCGCGCAGAGAATTAGGGCCGCGCCCGTTGTCTTCGTCAGCGTAAGCCCCGAAAAGGGGATGCGCTGATAGAGTTCCCAGGGGAGCGCAATGGCGAGGATTGGGAGCAGGAAGGAGGACAGGCGCATCATTGTGTTTCGTCGGAATTCAGACGGTCAGTACGGCCCAATTCGCTTCGGTCTTCTATCCACACACGGGTATCGACCTTTGCGCTGAAAACGGCAAGCCGCAAGCAGAGATTTTGGGCGCTTTGGCCATATCCTGGATAGCATCGAGTTTGCATGATCTCACACTCGTCGAACCCTTCGCAGGTCAGCAGGGCATGAGGCGAATGTGGGTCTCCGATGGCAATCCGATTGGGCCCGGCTTCTGTCAACGCGACTCCCGGCGCAAAATGAAGACGCCAGTCTATGGGGAGTGGCCTCCCACCTTCGACTGCAAGTTCATCCCGTATTTCAAGCCTCAAGGGATTCGCCTCGAGGATCAGTTCGCGCCTGTGCGTATACCCTTGGGGCGTGGCGCAAGTGGCGGTAAGATGTGTTGCGTTCCGGCCCATTTTCCAGATGTTGACTTCCGTCGAAGGAACTTCGTCCCAGTCCCAAATCGTATGCATGCGGCCTTGGTCGCAGCCGCGAGGCGTCATCGTGTTATGGGCCGCGGCGGAACGGTAAGCGTCCCGCTGTTCGGTGTCGCCGCAGTAGGAGTGGGTTCCCGTGTCGATGGCCATGGGAAGGCCGCGCCAAAATATAATCGGAGCGAGGAGATCCGCGTGGCTGTGGCAACTGGAACCCCTTCCGCCCAAGCCAAAGTGACCGCAGCGCACCATAACCACGGTCTCTGCCTGAGGGGCGCCGGCGCGCAAAACCGCCTGGCCTCCCTTTCGGAACAGTACCGAGGGGCGTGGCGCCGGCGTGACCGACATCTTCTCGAATCTGGCCCAGTCGACCGCGCCTAGGAACCACAGGCTCTCGTCATTTCCGCCGTCAGCGACAGCGGCGAAATCCTCCCTGTCGAGAAGGACCGCGCCAACGGCTTGCCATCCCCGAAAGTCAAGAAAGGGGACGCTGTCGCTGAGCAGGAAGCCACGGCCGTCATCGCAATCGCCTATGCCGGGCGCCACGCCACACGAGGGGACGATGGCCCATTCGTATTCGAGCATGCGCTCGCGGCGTTCGTACAGCACCTTGGGGACCTGAATGCGGTTGAGCTCCGCCAAGCGGATGACGAGAAGCAAGAAGTCCAACACAAAACGGTGATACGCGGTGGATTGTTCCTTGTTTACGCCATCGGCCCATACTTGGGAAGCGGTCTCTCTGACGAGAATATCCAGCGCGATCTTTTGCCAACGCTTCGCGCCACGGAACATGGGAAACAGGGTTGCGAAGGTGAAGAGTCCGGCGGCCTCGCCGATGATGTGGTTGTTTCTAACGAACCAGTGCGTCGTCAGCGATCGGCTCAGGCAGCGCGCGTGTTCGTAGAGACCGGTTAAGACAGGTTCCAGTCCGTGTTCTTGGAAATACTTCGAGTCTCGCACCATCCACAGCATGTTGCTCCACGAGATCATGCGGATCGCTATCTCCATCGCGCTGGTCCAGTTGAGTCCAAAACGCGCCGGATTTTGTACGCGCCAATCTGTGACCTGCGTGACGATCTCTCGAACATAGCGCTCGTCGCCACTCAGGAGATAGGCCTTGGCAAGCGTTACGAAGTATTGATGGCGATTGAGTTCCCACGGATACTTCACATCGCCTGGACCCTGCGAATCGGCCCAAAACCCATGTCCATAATCGTCCATGTGCATCTTAGGCCAACTCTCATCTCCCTCAGGGCGCCAGAACCAGTCGATATCCTCGCCGAAGGAAACGTCTCTACCCAAGAACTCGAACTCGTGCCGGCAAATCGCATCCGCCTTGGCGAGGGTTTGTCCGACGGCTTCTGGAAAGACCTCTTTGGCCAACGCGGCGGTCGATAAAGGGCTGTCAAGAAAGTGGCGCGTGGGACAGTTCGTAACGAAATGGGCCACGAGGTCGCCCTTCTCGCAAGCTCCGAAATCGATGGCGTTCATCAATTCGTCGCCATCCACGGCGCAGGCCCGATCCAGGCGGTCGCGCAATAACGGGTGGCGCAGGGCTTTTTTCCATGCCTGTGAACGCACGACCCGCACACAGCCGACCGGGCCCACATGGCGGACTCGCGCAAGTTTGCTTCGCAGATTCATCGAGTACCGTCGGTTCCGTTCCTGGGAAAATACTTGCCTATTGCCGGGGCGGGTGAGCGACCGCACCCATCGTTAAGCAACCTACTCATCTTTCTCATCCCAATTTCCGGCGATGTGGCTCCAAACTCGCAATCCCGAATTGAGAGAGTCTCGCGGTAGGCGTCTTATTTAGAGAGAAGGACTACTTCTTTGATATCGATCATGCCTGTTTCCCTGATGTAGCGAAATTCGAGACGATTCGGGATCGCCGCGTTTGGCAGACGTATCCGTCCAGCGTACCGATGCAGCTCGAAGGCTTCGCCTCCCCAATCAAGTTGGTCGAGCGCGGTGAAAGATTCAAATACCTCTATTCTTGCGGATCGGTGAGTTCCCGGACGAAGGTTGTCATAATTTCCGAGGGCGGTGTTTTCGCCCGCTCGAACTTCAACGCGTTGCGACCCTTCAATACCTGGGCCGAAGACATCCACTTCGCAGATTAATTCGCCGTCGTCCACTTCACCGTAGACCAAGCTCGAGACGATGCCGATAGCGGCCACGGGCTTCGTCAGAGGATGCGTCACGGGGACGCTAATATGCGCGCCCGGTCCCAAACGAAAAGACGCCTTTAACCTAATAGCATCCTCGCCGAAAGCGTCTTTGACCTGGGCATCCGTGTACTGGGAAGTCGTGATAATCGGAATCGCATTTAGAGCTCCGGCGGCCAGCGCGATTTCTTGGCTTGGGGTTTGAGTATCCTGGAGTCCGACGATGATCTTTCCAAGGCCAGCGTGCGTGAAACGCGGTATTTCGAAATCGCATCTTTGTTGATGCACAACGCCGAGCGGCAAGTCCTCGACGCCTATGGGGTAGGAATTCCTGAGACTCGGGCCGGCGCCGGCCACCTTGACGAAAGCTACCGCCTCGCCAAAAGACGCGCGTCTCGGAAGCCAATAGAGCGTGAGGGAAAACGATTTCGCCACACGCACGGCGGGAACTCCTTCGCGAACGGACACCGCGTCTTCGATGTCGTACCCTATCAATTCGCCGGGGGAAAGACTGGCGTGCGGGGAAAGCGGCACGGGACGGGCGGAATTGATGAACATGGGACCCGCAGGTTCGTCCCTCTGCAACCCTTCGTCCGCGAAGGCGGCCGAACAAGTCAATAGGAGGAGTGTAAACGCCCGTTGAACGCAATTTTGAGTGTTTCTCATTTTGTGCCGTACCGGTTATGCATGGTTCCCGATCAAGAAAGGAGCGCTGATCGAGAGGATTATGCCAGACTGCAAACGGATTTACCTATCGAGCACACACCGTATTCATCGAGATGATCGAGAGAGGGTTGGCGGGTGTTGATTTGTCGAATTATTTTCTGTCACTATCCCGTGGCTTCGCAAGTGCCGGGCGTCCAATCGCTTCGTGCGCCCATCCAAAGGAGAATGGCGCGCCATAGCTGGGCGTGGAAGGTATGCCCACAGTAATCGTGTGCGCTTGTTCCAGAATCGTTTCCTCGCTTTGAGTTTCACCTGCTGGTTTGACTGAAAGTTGAGAACCTTTATCAAGGGGGCCATGCAACTGCCTGCTCAGTCCGGGAATACGCCACGAAAACAGGGGCAGACACGTCTCCGCTCGTGCCTTGATCCGCTTGCGTCTACTTTTGAAAAAGCCCAAAGGTTCCCATTCCAGCTTAGTTTCTTGGAGTGTTCTTGGCGAGAATAATGGCCCGTCCGTCTAGATCAAACCACTACGATATCCCTGCCCTGATGGAAGAGCTCCACAAGGGCTTCGAAGCGGCGCCAAGGAGAGGTTAATTTCATGGGCATGTTACCCGCACACCCGGACCGTCGGGTGTTTATGTCATGGTGGAAGTACACGTCGCGTCCTGAGAGCCTGGCGAAAGCGCTTGGGGCTGAGAACTACTTTTTTGCCCAGGGCGCCGGCCTGTGGCATTTCAAGTACATCCCGAGGGCATGGATGTGTTTTTGGACGCTCCTTCGCCGCCGTCCCCGTCTTGTCTTCGCGAGCAACCCGCCGCCGTTTTGCCCTCTAGTGGTGTGGGTGTACTGCCTGTTGTTTCGGGCCCGGTTCGTCATCGATTCGCACACGAGCGCTTTCGACCGGCGCCGGTGGCTCCTTTTCAAACCCCTCCACGCCTTCCTCGAGCGGCGCGCGATTTTCGGCATCAGCACCAATACCGCGTTGACGGATCGCATTTCGGCCATGGGCGGACGGAGCATCGCCGTGCCCGACATTCCTTTCGATATGCCCGAAGGTTCCTATCCCGTGAACCCGGACAAGTTCGCCCTCGCCTTCGTCTCGAGTTTCGACGTGGACGAGCCGACTCTTGAAGTTTTCGAGGCGGTGCGGGACCTTTCCGATGTTCACGTATACGTAACGGGCAATCCGGAGAAGGCATCGGCGGAGATCCGGGAAGCGAAGCCCGACAATGTGACGTTCACCGGATTTCTCAGCAACGAGGCCTACGCCGGTCTCATGCGCTCGGTATCCGCCGTGCTCGTGCTCACGACCTTCGATTTCACGTTTCAGCGCGGCGGGAGCGAAGCCGTTTCCGTGGGCACCCCCATTATCACGTCCGATTTCCCAGTATTGCGCGAATATTTCAACAAGGGCACTCTGCATGTGGACAACTCGCCGGGCCAGATTCGCGCCGCAATCGAAACGATGCAGCGCGATCACAGCGCGTACGAGCGGGAAGTCCTGCTTCTTCAACAGGAGCGGAAAGAGCGCTGGGAAACGATTCAAGAAACCATTGAGGCGTGGATTGCCCAAGCCCTTGCTTGAGTCTCCCCCTTTGCGTGGATTCAGTCCTTCACAGCGTTGAAAGGAGCTCGGTAGCGCTGGCGCGATTCTCGCCGTCCCCATTCTCGATAACGTATTCCAGGTAGGCAATGGCCTCCCGGCCGCAGCCGCGCCCGATGAGGGTCTGCGCCATGGCGAGGGCGTCCTTGGGGTCCGGACGAAGGCGAAATAGATCGGCAAAGGCCTCCACTGCTTTGTCCACGCGCCGGAGGCGCAGGCTCGTGTACGCTTCATTGCGCAGCGCCTGGAGAATCACCTCTCGCCGATTGTCGCGGAGGCCAATCTCGCGCCACGATCCGCAGTGTCGCAGCCGCTCCTCGTAGCGGCCTTCCTCATTCAGAGAGTCCTGCAGCTCGCGAAAGATCCTGCGGCTGTAGGCCTCGTCCAGTTCCACCAGCGAAGCGCAAACGGCGAAGGCTTCGTCAAAATGGCGTGTCTTCATGAGGAGCCGCGCATAGTCGACACTCCTGAAGACTCGCTGCCTTTTCTCATCGAATCTTAGGGATAGCGCTTCCTCGTAAAGGGCGAGAGCCTCGTCCTCCCGCCCCGCGCCCGCAAGCGCACTCGCGCGCGCAGCCACAATCTCGCCGATGCGGTCGTCCAGATCGTCCACCCAAGGCCCGCCGTACTTTGCAAAGGAGTACACGGACAATATGAAGGCGGCATAGAGCAGGAAGGAAAGAAGATACGCTCCCTTGAGGAAGCCGAGATCCGGGATCGAATCCCGATCTTCCTTCCGCTTACCAGCAGATCCCATGATACGATCCGATGCCTTCGGGTGGCGCCTCATAGAGCCGCGACAGATCGACTATGCTCTTGCCGCGGCCGTGCTCCCGAATGGCCTGGGCGAATGCATCATTCTTCGCGCCCACAATCACCGCGTCCGCATCTACCATGGCCTCTTCGATATCGGAAACGAGTAAGAGCGAAATATGGGGAAGCCTTTCCTCAACGTAGGCCTTATTCCCCCCGCGAATGCGGCTGAACATGACGCTTTCGTCATAGATCTTAAGGGTTACGCCTTTGCCCAGAAGCTGCTCCGCCAGTTCTACAAGCGGGCTCTCGCGCAGATCATCCGTGCCCGGCTTGAAACTCAAGCCCAACATGGCCACCGACCTCGCGCCGGACGACAGTACGATTTCGAGGGCGCGCCGCGTGTGATTGGCGTTGCTCACACGGAGGCTTTCGAGCATGGGCAAGCTCAGGTGGCCAGTGCGCGCGAGATGCAGAAGCGCGCGCAGATCTTTGGGTAAGCAAGACCCGCCATAGGAGAAGCCCGGCTTGAGGTAGGCGGGCGAAATATTCAGTTTCGTGTCTTGGCAAAACACGTCCATCACTTCGTGGGAGTCTACTCCCAGAGACTTGCAGAGCGTGCCTATCTCGTTGCCAAACACAACTTTCAGAGCATGGAACGCATTGTCGGCATACTTCACCATCTCCGCGACCGGGATGCTCGTGAGAAGGACAGGCGCTTCAAACCCCTCATAGATCACTGCCAGCGCTTTCGCCGCCTTGTCATCCGCTCCGCCAATAACGATCTTCGGCGGGTCGCGGAAGTCCTGTACCGACGAACCTTCGCGAAGAAACTCGGGATGAAAGCAGACGCCGAAATCCGGCCCTAGTCGCTTTCCCGACGCCTCGCTGAGAACGGGGATCACCACACTCTCCGTCGTCCCGGCCAGCACCGTACTGCGCACAACGACGAGATGGTAGTCCGGCTTGAGGGCAAGCGCCTCGCCAATCTGGCGCGATACGCGTTCGACATAGCGCGTCTCGAGTCCACCATCTTGGAGGGACGGCGTTCCAACGCAGATAAACGAAATCTCTGTGTTGGCGACAGCCTCTTCAATATTTGCTGTAGCCGTGAAGCGTTTCGTCCGGACCATCTCCGAGATGAGGCCGTCTAGCGCATCTTCAACAATAGGACTCTTGCCGCCATTAATCGAGTCGACTTTGAATCCATCCACATCGACCCCTGTTACTTGGTGCCCTAGTTCGGCGAGGCAAGCGCCCGATACGGCCCCGACATATCCCAACCCAAACACACTTATTCGCATGCAGAATCTACTCCGGTGAATGCGCGTGGTTCACCCAATGTGCCCACACGATGCAGATCGCGGAAATCGAGATTCGCTGGAGGCGAAGTATACTGTACCGCTCCGTACGCTGACAATTCACGAAGAAGAGTACAGGGTATCCGAGATATTGGAAGGTAACTTGTGCGATTGCTATCCCCACGGGGGCTTCGGGACTCCTCAGGGAGATGCGGCACACTTCTACCACGGGCTAGAGTTGAGTGCCGGGATTTCCGCCGGTCTCAGTAGATTCTTCCTCCAAATCATTCGCGAAGCCCTTCTCCCAGCTCTTCCAGCGCAGCGGTATGAAACATCGAAGAAACGCATAGATCAACGCCAGAATCGCCGCGAGCACGGTCACCGCGAGCACCTTCGCGGTGCGGCCGAATATATCGTATTCCCTGGTGTAGAGCCCCGCACCGAGTCTGTTCAGCCCCACGGTATGATTGTCATCCTCGCCCTGGGCAGTGGCCAGCTCAATCGCTACATCGTTAAAGGTTTCAAAGTTTGAAATGGCCGTGTAGATACTCGTGAGATCAGTTACCTCAAGAAGCATCTTCTTCTGTTTCAGGTCGTGGTGTGCAAGCTCTTTCTGCAACTCCGCACGGTGCGCGTCGAGTGTGGCGCTCTGTCTTTCCAGCGAGGCCAATCGCGCGTTCGCCGCGGCCAGGTCTTGCTCCGCGGTGGACTTGTTTAAGCGGATCGTCGTGTAGGCGGGGTTGAGAACCTGACTCACCATGACCTTCTTCTGGAGCGATTCGAGGGTCGCTCCGCCGGACTCCTGTTCGGTGAGGAAAACAACGTCGTCTGAAGGGGCTTTCGAGAGCTGCACATGCACCGGCTCAGTCTTCAGCAATTCCCTCGTGACTGCCAGGCGCTCTTCCGCGCTTGCGGCTGTGTTTTCCCCGTCAATCCTCATCCTCTCCACTTGGCCTTGCCGAACTAGAAGTTGATCGAGCTCCGTCCTAATCGAAGCGAGGTTCCAAGTGGCTTCCTCGACCGCAAGAGCTTCCATTGAGGCCGAGAGTTTCTTATGCAAGGAAGCTTTCTGCTTTGCGAGGGTAGTTCGAGTGGCTTCATTTCCCACATGAACGCGCTGTTGGGCGATCTCAATTGCCACAGTGGCCCATTTCTCGGCGACGGCGCTCGCGACTTCAGCAGTCTCTCGCTTCACGTGAAGTATGATAAAGGGCGCATAGGTCACTGGGCGCGTTGTCTGATCCACCACCACACTTGACACGGTTAGGCCTGTCAAGAAAATCTTCAGTGGGGGCGGTCCGCCGCTTTCGCTCCAGAATCCATCCTTCGCAAGTTGTTCATGCAGAGCCCCTTTTACCGTAAGCGAATCGACGAGGTCGCTATAGGACTTGGGGTTAAGTCCGGACGGAAGCCTGCCAGCCAATTCCCCCGTTGCTTGCACGTTGTTCACCAGCAATATCACTTCGGCCCGTTGGGCAGGCTGTGTGAAAATGGCCTGAATCAGCGCTGCGACGAAGACAAGCAGGGTGACGACGGCGACAAAACGGCGCCGCCGCCACGTCCCGATCAACGACTGATGAATCTGTGGTTGATTGGACATCTCGGGATAACACCTCTGGTGGAGATTGGGGCGATTGCAGATCCTATGAATCCTTCGCCAAAGCCGACACAATAGGGACTCTCTGTGACGAAGTCAATTCCATCTGACCGATCCACGCCGAGGCCTATGTCATCGGCGCGCTTCGGTCGAGCTTGCGCAGGATATCTTGATACCACGCTTCGAGTTCTACGACTTGTGTTTCCCAGGAGAAATCGGTTTCGGCATACTCTCGGGCGCGCCGTCCCATCGCATCCGCTCGAACGGGGTCGTCGAGGAGTTCGAGCAAGGCTCGAGCGATGGATTCAGGGGTCTCGTCGGCGAGAAGTCCTATGTCATAGCGCTCATAGAGCGACTTTACTTCTCCCACCGGATTTGACACTACGGGCCGGCCTACGGCCATGTAGTCCCCTACCTTATTTGGCCATCGGCCCACGTTGCTGACCTTGGACGTATACGGCATGACGAACACGTCCGCCGCCGCCAGGTATCCTGGCAGATCGGTAAAGGGTACTGGCCCGGTGGCGGTGATATGACCCAAATCGCCGGCCGCGCGGCGCGTGTCATTCAGCGTGGGTCCCACGAGCAACAGGTGCGCGTCGGGCTTTGAACGCCGTACCGCCTCAAAGGCGTGTATCGCCAGCGGAAGGTCGATGAGGACGTCCAGCCCCGAGAAGCAAACCACCGGCGCGCTGAGAGAGATCCCCAGCCTCTCGCGGCAGGAATCCATCGAAGGAATCTCAGCGAAAACTTCCAGGTCCGCGCCGCCGTGAATCACTTTGGCGCGGTCGCGCGCACACCCGAGTGCCACACCTCGCTCCAACAGGGCCTCGCTGATAGTGGTCAGCCCATCGAGCCGTGCGCGGTAGTGCTCCTCGAACCACGTCTCGACGCCGCCAAATAGCAATCGATACCACGCCGGGCGCCGTTCGCGAATCAGCCCGCCGCGCCCCCACCAATCAATCCAATCGCTCACGATGGGGATGCCCCGCGCACGCGCGTAAGCCAACGCGGGCCATATCACGGCGAGCCTGGTGTCCAAGCAGTGGATTAGGTCATAGGGCCTGTCTTCTCTGAAGAGGAAACGCCCGCGGCGCCAGGCGCAATATGGATCCCAGCCTTGTCGCAGCGCCCCCACAAGCATATCGGGATTCTCGATAATGCGAAAGCCGTGGCTGGAATCGATGCGGGTACGCCAATGTTCCGTATCGGCGTGACAGAGCACATCAACCTGATGCCCACGCTTTGTCAATTCTCGAGCCCATGGGAAAGCCCTGAAATTGATTTTGAATCTCCGATGGTTACTGACCAACAATATGTGCAATCGCGTGTTCATCAAGTGAGACCTCAAAAGGAGTCCGCTCGCGGGGCTTCCAGTAGGTGGATGACCAAAAGACGGATTGACGAGACCCTGTCGCAATGGAAGGGCAGACTATCACACTACTGGGATTCATGATATTCGCGCCCCACTGTTGTCCTAAACAGCGGTCCCATAAGTTAGATTGACGAGACCCTCCTTCGGCGTGGGAGAATCAGGTTTTCCACAACTTGGCTCATACCACGCAACCCGGAGGGCACTCTCATGGTAAAGACCGCCAGTCTGTTCAGTCAACTGCTTCAAGAAGCCCCGCGCAACGAATTTGCCAAACTGGTCAACAAGCACGAAGGCGAGCGCGATGCCAAAGGGTTCACCTGCTGGGCGCAGTTCACCGCCATGCTGTTTTGTCAGCTCGCCCACGCGGACTCGCTCCGTGAGATCTGCAACGGCCTGGCCTGCTGCTTGGGTAAGTTGGCGCATCTGGGAATCAGCCGCGGTCCCAGCAAGTCCAACTTGTCCTACGCGAACATGCATCGTCCCGCCGAGGTCTTCGAGGACCTTTTCCGGACGATGACGGACCGGTTCCGTGCGCAGAGCCACCTGGGCTCGCGCAAACACAAGTTCCGCTTCAAGAACAAACTGCTCTAGCTGGACTCCACCACCATCAGTCTATGCCTCAGCTTGTTTCCCTGGGCCGAGTTCCGCCGCGCCAAAGGCGGCGTCAAGGCGCATGTCTTGTTGGACCACGGCGATTACATGCCATCGTACGTGTTGATAAGGAAGGCCAAGATGCACAACGCCAAAGTCCTGGCGCTGTTGGGCCTAAACGCCGGATCCATCGTGGCCATGGACCGCGCCTACAACGATTACAAGCAGTTCGCCCGCTGGACCGAAGCCGGGGTCTACTTCGTCACCCGCATGAAGGAGAACGCCGTCTACGAAGTCGCCGAGGCGCGCGACGTGCCGCTGCACCGCAACATCCGCTCCGACGAAATCATTCTGCTGACCGGGCCACAGGCCCAGAAATGAGGGCTGGAGCAGTCGAAGGAAGTTCTGCCAGCTTGAACGCTTGTTGCGTACCGTATTGGGGCGGCACGTACGTTCGACGTGCTCTACGTACTTTGCCCAGAATACGTCTACGGAGCACTCCAAACTCTCTGCTTCGAACTGCCATTTCCTGCGCTGGAACTCTGACTCGAAGAGCTTCAGACGCTGTTGTGCGACCTTGTGGTTTGAGGTCTGCAGCGTTTTCCAGCGCTCGCGGCCGCTCTCATCCCGCCAGCTAAGATGGTAGACTCTCCCTTTCTTAACCAGGAACGCCATGGCAGCCACTCCTTAGCGATGGCCATAAAACACAAGCAATCACAAGGGATACGCTACCAATATGCTACCATCCTTATCAAGACCGACAACGACCAGGTTCGATTCGTTCTCTTAACAATCCTGTTTACATGGAGTTACTAGTCTAGAGTTTTGCGGTTTCTCTACCGTATTTTGTTGCAAATGGTGTGCCGACCACT
>CAYNZS010000084.1:0-14893 GCA_964401695.1 uncultured Nitrospirales bacterium | reverse complement strand
CCCGGAGGGATTCGAACCCCCGACCTCCTGGTCCGTAGCCAGGCACTCTATCCAGCTGAGCTACGGGTACGCGTAGGTGGAACCGGTTGGTTATGTATGCGCGCGCTTTTGTTTCACAGTACCAATCCGGATCTATAGTGTTACTTCGTCCGCGGAAGAAAGGTATTGGCGCAGTGTTCTGAGCCTCTCTCGCACGGGTTAGTCTTCCTCTTCGTATTCGCCGATGCCAACGAGTTCGATGCGGGATACTGGCGCGGCATCGCCAAGGCGGTTTCCTCGCTTGAGGATTCGCGTGTAGCCGCCGGGCCTGTCGGAAAATGCGGGTCCGATTTCGGTGAACAGTACGCCAACGGCATGGTCGTCGCGCAGGGCGGCGAAGGCGCGCCTGCGGTTGTTCACGGAATCGCTTTTGGCTAGCGTGATCAGGGGCTCGGCGAAGCGGCGCAGCTCTTTGGCTTTGGCCACGGTGGTCTCTATGGCTTTATGGGTGAAGAGGGCGATGGCCAGCGATTTCATCGTGGCTTTTCTATGCGATGTGGTACGCCCTAAGCGCCGACCGGATTTCCGGTGTCTCATTTGTCAATCTCCTCGGGCCGGGCGTTGGGTCCCGGCGCGGAATGGGTTAGCTGTCTTCGCTTGCTTCGGCTTCTTTGTTGGTGTCGGCTTCTTCGCCGGTTTCGGCTTCCTCGCCGTCGCCATCGGAGCCGTTATCGCGACCGTTGTCTCCGGCGTTCATTCCGAGTGACAGGCCGAGCGACTCGAGAATCACTTTGATCTCGTCGAGCGATTTCTTACCGAAATTATGGAATCCGAGCATATCCGGCTCGGAGTAGGAAACGAGTTCTCCGATGGTGCTAATGCTCGCGGCTTTCAGGCAGTTTGCCGCGCGAACGCTCAACTCCAATTCTTCTACCGGCCGGTTCATGGTGCGTGCCATTTCCAGATCTTCGACGCCGTCCGAGGCGATGAATTCGTCGTCGCTGGTTTTCTGGTTGGAGAAGATTCTGAGGTGGTCGATGATGAGATTCGCGGCTTCTTCGAGGGCCTGCTCTGGGTTGATCGCGCCTGTAGTCCACACGTCTAGCAGAAGGCGGTCGTAGTCGGTGGTCTGGCCAACGCGGGCGTCTTCCACGAGGAAGTTCACTTTGGTTACCGGCGAAAAGCTCGCATCGAGGTATACGGTGCCCAGCGGCGCATGTTCCAACTCGAATTGGTCGGCGGTGGTGTAGCCGCGTCCTGTGGCCACTTTGATCTCCATTTCGATTTTAGTGGTCTTGTTGGCCGATGTGAAAATCAGTTGGTCGGGATTGAGGCATTCGATGGAATCTTGGCCATCGAACAGGTCGCTCGCGGTCACCTCGCCTTTGCCCTTGTGGGCAAACGGGAAGATGAGCGAGGGCTCGCCTGTCAAGCGCAGGTGGCAACGCTTGAAGTTGAGGACAATGTCGGTGACGTCTTCTTGAACGCCGGGAACCGCTGAAAATTCGTGGTTGATTCCCTCAATGCGGACGGCGGTGACGGCGGCGCCTGTCAAGGAGGCGAGCAACACCCGGCGCAACGAATTTCCGATAGTTGTGCCGTAACCTCTCTCGAAGGGCTCGACGCTGAACCGGGCGTAGCGGTCGGTGGCGCCGTCTTCGATCTTGACCCACTTCGGAATCACGAATTCTTCTGAAATCATATTTGGTACTCCCTGAGGCAAGGGACTCTACGCGTTAGCGTGCCAGTCGGCGCGAACTTTTTGCTGATGGTCAATGCGCTTAGACGCGGCGCCGTTTACGTGCCCGGCACCCGTTGTGGGGGATCCGGGTAACGTCGCGGATCAGGGTCACTTCCAGCCCTGCCGCCTGTATGGCGCGGATGGCCGCCTCGCGGCCGGCTCCCGGTCCGTTAACATGGACGCGCAGGTCTTTGAGGCCGATATCCTTCGCCTTTTGCACGCATTGCTCTGCGCACAACTGGGCGGCGTAGGCGGTGCTTTTCCGGGATCCGGAAAACCCGACTTGCCCGGCGCTGGACCAGGAAATCACGTTTCCTTGATTATCCGTGATGGATATGATGGTGTTGTTGAATGTGGCCTGAACGTGCGCTACGCCCGACGTGCTCGTCAAAGCGATGCGTTTCTTCCTGCCAGTCTTTCGTTTTTCGTTCGCCACCTAACCAGTCCTCCTACTTTTTCTTGATTGCGGTGCGGCGGGGCCCTTTGCGGGTCCTCGCGTTTGTGCTCGTCCGTTGGCCGCGCACGGGCAGCGACCGCTTGTGCCTCATGCCGCGATAGCAGTTGATCTCCATCAAACGCTTGATGTTCGATGTCACGTCGCGGCGGAGGTCGCCTTCCACTCGGTAGTCATTCTGGATGACGGCGGACAAGGTGCTTACTTGCTCGTCGGTCAGATCATTGACGCGCAGATCCTGCGCGAGTCCCGTCTTCTCGACGATTTCCTTCGCGACGGTGGGTCCGATCCCATAAATGGACTGAAGCCCTATCTCGACGCGTTTGCTTTTGGGGAGGTCTACTCCGACTACGCGTGCCATTTGGACACCTCTCTAGAGTTTAGCCTTGGCGCTGTTTGTGTTTTGGATTATCACAGATCACACGAACGCGGCCATGGCGCTTGACGATCTTGCACTTTTCGCAAATCTTCTTTACCGAACTACGCACTTTCATTGTACACTCCCAACGCCTCTCGATTCGAGGCTCTCGTCTGGCGGGGCCAGGCGAAGCGCCGACCCGCTCAAGCGGTCGCGTTCTTTGGATTGCTCCAGAACCGTCTTTCCGAAGCAGACAGCACATCGGGCAGTCCGTCTCGGATGGCAATACTATGTTCAAAATGCGCACTTGGGCGCTTGTCCGCTGTGATGGCGGTCCAACCGTCGGACAATACTTTTACTTTCTCCGAGCCGAGGTTCACCATGGGCTCGATGGCCATGACCATGCCTTTTTTCAGGCGCGGTCCGCGTTTCCCTGTATCAAAATTCGGTATCTGCGGCTCTTCGTGCATTTCGGTGCCGATGCCGTGGCCCACGAAATTACGGACTACCGAGAAGCCTTCTGGTTCGCACGTATTCTGTATGGCCCTCGACACGTCTACAAGAAAATTTCCCGCTACCGCTTTCGCCAATCCATTCGCAAGCGCCAGCTCTGTAGTGGCCATGAGCCGGGCGCGTTCTTCATCAACTTTGCCGCAGGGCATCGAAAGGGCGGCGTCGCCGTGGTAGCCTTTGTAACAGACGCCCACGTCGATACTGACGATCTCGCCTTCTTTCAAGGTCCGCGACCCCGGAATCCCGTGAACGATCACTTCGTCTACCGAGATACAGGTGGACTTCGGAAAGTTGATCGCGCCGGGCGCGCCTGGGTAGCCGAGAAACGACGGAGTACCGCCGGACTCCCGAATGAGTTCTTCACCCATGGCGTCGAGTTCGTCTGTTGTCACGCCAGGCTTCACATATTCCGCAAGTGTTGCCAGAACTTTGTTTACCGCCTGGTTGGCCTTCCGCAACAGGTCGATTTCTCGTTTCGTCCGAATCGCGATCATCCGCCTATACGCTCTCTCCGCAGCCGATGATTTCTTCAATTGTTTTTGCGACATCGTCGGGCGGCACGTTGCCGGCCTCGATCGATCTCAAGGAGCCTTGTTCATCAAAGAACTTTACCACGGGTTCGGTCGTATCATGGTACACGTGTAACCGCTCCCGCGCGGTTTCTTCGTTATCGTCGTCGCGCTGGAGGAGCGCCGCTCCGTCCGCGTCGCACTTTCCCGGTTCGGCCGACGGCTTCGAACGCAAATTATATATTTTCCCGCAATCGGGACAGGTGCGGCGTTCGGTCAGCCGCTGCACAAGCTCGTTGTCCTCGACCTCTAGGTTTACCACGAAGTCGATCCGCTCGCCCCGCGCTTCGAGGAGGGTATCCAATCCCTCTGCCTGAGGCAGCGAACGAGGAAATCCGTCCAGGATGTAGCCATCCACGCAATCCGGCTCCGACAGCCTGCCCGCCACGATTTCGCAGGCCAAGTCGTCGGGCAACAATTTGCCGCTGTTCATATACGATTGGATCCGCGATCCAAGCTCGGTGCCATTTTCGACATGTGCGCGAAAGATGTCGCCCGTGGACACATGGGGCAAACCGCGCGATTTCGCAATTTGCCTGGCCTGGGTTCCTTTTCCGGCGCCAGGGCCTCCCAGTAAAACGATTCTGCAAGCCACGGTGCTTGACTACCCCCTTCTCGAACGGATTCGCCGGCCTTTGGCAAACCCTTCGTAATTTCGCATGACCAGGTGCTGTTCCATCTGCTTGACGGTATCGAGCGCCACGCCGACCAGGATCAGCAGGCTCGTGCCTCCGAAGAAGCTCACGATTGTCCAATCCATAATCCCGAGGTAACTGAACATGACGTTCGGCAGCAATGATACGGCAACCAGGAACAACGAGCCAACCAACGTTATGCGGGTCATGACCTTGTTGAGGTATTCGGCTGTGGTTTTGCCGGGACGCACGCCCATAATCACGCCGCCGTACTTCTTCAGGTTCTCCGCCATGTCTACCGGGTTGAAGGTAATCGCCGTGTAGAAGAAGGAGAAGAATATTATCATCGAAGCGAAGACAATGCTATACAACAACTCGCCCGGCGCCAGCCAGACGTTAAAAACCGTCTGAATGATCGGAATGTCGACGTTTTGACCGACCATGTTGGGCAGCATGAGGAGCGAACTGGCGAAAATAATAGGGATAACGCCAGCCTGGTTCACGCGCAACGGCAGATAGTTGCGTCCGCCGCCCAACACCTTGCGGCCCTTGACTTGGCGTGGGTACTGCACGGGAATACGCCGCTGCCCCGTCGTCACGAGAATGGTGCCCGCGACGACCAGGACAAACATGATCATCATGATAAGAACTTTGAAGATGGTAATGTCACCGATATCCCAAAGGCTGATAACGTTTCTCAACGCGGCAGGCATGCTCGAAATAATACTGGTGAAAATAATCAGCGAGATTCCGTTGCCCACGCCGTGTTCGCTAATTTGCTCGCCGAGCCACATGATGAACGCGGTGCCGGTGGTAAACGAAAGGATGCAGAGCAGAAAAAACCCGATTCCTGGATCCGAAGTTGTGAGAATGGGGGACTCGGGCGTGTTCCAGCCCCGCAACATGGCGGCGAGGGCTATGGATTGAACGATGCACAGCCCGATGGTGGCGTACCGGGTGTATTCGGTGATTTTCTTCTGGCCTTCGGCGCCCTGTTTTTGCAGGGCTTCTAACGCGGGCACGACCGCCACCAGCAGCGTAAAGATGATCGAGGCGCTAATGTAGGGCATGATTCCGAGGGCAAAGATCGTGGCATTCCTGAACGCGCCACCGGAGAACATGTCGACAAAGGTCAGTACGCCGCCCATGTCGGTAACCATGGCTGCTAGGGCCTGGCCGTTCACGCCGGGCGTGGGCACATGGGCGCCCAAACGGTACACCGCCACCATGGTCAAGGTGAAGATGATCCGTTGCTTCAACTCCGGAATCTTGAAGGAGTTTTTGAATGCCTCGATTGGCTGCGACACTTACCTAAGCCTCCGCGGACTTCTTGGGGGTCTTCAATGCGCGGGCTGGCGGTGCTTCGATAAAGGAAATCGAGCCGCCGGCTCCTTCGACTTTGGCGCGCGCGCTGCCGGTCGCGCCATGAACGGTGAGGACGAGTTTCTTAGTAAGCTCGCCCCGGCCGAGAACTTTTACTCCGCCTTCGCGCTTCTTTACGAGCCCTTTTTCGATAAGGATGGCTTCGGTCACTTCATCGTCGTCGTTGAACGCTTCATTCAATATGTCCACGTTTATCTCGGCGGCTGGATACCGGTCGGCATGATGAAATCCGCGCTTTGGGAAGCGCCGTGCCAGGGGCGTCTGCCCCCCTTCAAAACCGGGACGGCGCGGTGTGCCCGAACGAGACTTCTGCCCCTTTTGGCCTCTGCCGCTCGTTTTGCCCGTGCCGGAGCCTGGGCCCCGCCCTACCCGCTTGCGCGGACGCCGGGTGCCTGGCGCGTATGTCAAATCGCTCAAATCCATCGAATTGTTCCTTCGGTTCATCCGCCCGCGGACAGAAGAAAATAGGCGCGCTTACAGAATGTCGGTTACTTCAATGTCGCGCGTGGAGGCCACTTGCTCCACGGTCTTCAACTGTTTCAAGCCTTCAATCGTCGCCCACACCACATTGGTGGCGTTGTTGGAGCCAAGACACTTGGTCAAAATATTGGCGTAGCCCGCCGCCTCGAGCACGGCGCGGACCGGACCGCCCGCCACGACGCCCGTGCCGAGCGAAGCGGGGCGCAGTAGAACGCGCGCCGCGTCGGACCGCCCCACGATGTCGTGGGGCACGGTTGTATTTACAATAGGCACGGTAATCAGATTCTTCTTCGCCTTTTCGATGGCTTTCCGAATCGCTTCGGGCACCTCGGCCGCTTTTCCAAGCGCCGCGCCGACGCGTCCCTTGCCGTCGCCCACCACCGCGATGGCGCTGAAACTGAATCGGCGCCCGCCCTTGACAACTTTTGAGACGCGGTAAATTTTTACCACATCTTCCTTGAACTCGGAGTCCCGGGCGTCGCGGCCCCGTTTCTCGCCGCGGCCTTCACGCCTTCCGCCGCCCCGTGGTGATGTACCCAACCTGATTCTCCTTTAGGGGGCGTTCTCGGCCCCATCAAACTCAATAGGATCTCTTGTTAGAACTCTAAACCGCCCTCGCGGGCGCCCTCGGCGAGGGCTTTGACGCGCCCGTGATACTGACGTCCGCCGCGGTCGAAGGCGACACGCCCGATGGATTTGGCTTTCGCCCGTTCCGCGAGCGCCTTGCCCACTTCTTTGGCCGCCACCAGACCGTCGCCCGAAACGCCGGCCGAAATGGTCGAAGCTTCCACCAAAGTCGTTCCGGCGCTATCGTCTATGACCTGCGCGTAGATGTGTTTCAGCGAACGCCGCACACTCAACCGGGGCCGATCAGCGGTTCCGGCGATTTTCTTGCGGACACGCTGCCGTCGTGTGACGAGCGCCATCACTTTTTTATTTTTCCTGGCCATCGATTCTGATTCTCCTGCTTGCCGTCAAACCGGCCTACGCGGCGGTCACACCGGCTTTACCGACCTTGCGCCGGACGTATTCGCCTTGGTAACGAATGCCTTTGCCTTTGTAGGGCTCGGGCTTACGCCACGCACGAACGTTGGCCGCGACTTGGCCCACCAACTGCTTGTCGATTCCTATGACTTTGATAGTATTGGCGCCGTCTACGGCGAATTCGATGCCGGCAGGCGGTTCCATCGTCACCGGGTGGCTGAACCCGAGGGCTAAGTTGAGGTTCTTCCCTTGGAGCGAGGCCCGATACCCCACGCCCTGGAGCTCTAGTATTTTTTCGTAGCCTTGGCTCACGCCGCTGACCATGTTGCTGATGAGCGCCCTGGTCAGGCCATGTTTCGCCCGGTGATCGGGCTGGTCGCTGGGCCGCGACACAACTATTTCGCTCTCGCCGACATCGATGGCGATTACGGCGTCGAAGTCCTGCTCGAGCGTTCCCTTTGGACCGGTCACCTTGAGGTGAGAGCCGTTTAGCTCGCACTTGACTCCGCTCACGATGGGTACGGGTTGTTTTCCTGTCCTAGACACGGTTCGCGTATTCCTCTCGTTAAGGCAGCGCCAGCGCTACCACACCTTGCACAATACTTCGCCGCCCACGTTGTCACGTCGCGCCTGCCGTCCGGTCATTACGCCTTTCGAAGTCGTGAGAATGGAGATTCCCAGCCCCGAGCGCACGGGCGGTACTTTCTTGCTCCCCGCGTAAGTGCGCAGGCTCGGCTTGCTGACCCGCGCAATGCCCTCGATAACAGGCTTGCGGTCGGCAGTGTATTTGAGATAAATAGTAAGCTGGCCTTGCTTGCCGTCGTCTCCCCGCGCATATTCGAGGATGAATCCTTCTTCCTTCAACACGCGGCATACTTCCTCTTTTAGACGGGAGGCCGGCGCTTTGACGGATGGAAAGCCCGCATGCAGCGCGTTGCGTATCCGCGTCAGCAGATCGGCTATTGGGTCGCTCATGGACATAATCGGTGAACCTCTCCTTTACCAGCTTGACTTCGTCACGCCGGGCAGCTTGCCCTCAAGAGCAAGGGCGCGAAAACAAATCCGGCAAATCTGAAACTTGCGCATGTAGGCCCTGGGACGCCCGCAGCACCGGCACCGGTTGTAGGAGCGGACGGCGAATTTCGGCGTTCGCGCGGCCTTGGCAATGAGTGATTTCTTGGCCACTTCGATCTCCTCCTAATTCTCGCTGACGTTGCGGAATGGTAACCCGAATTCCGTCAGAAGTTCTAAGCTGTGTTCTCTGGGAACCCGCTTCTTCATGACGAAGGTAATGTTCATCCCGCGGACCCGCTGAACCGAATCCAGATTGATCTCCGGGAAAATCGTCTGATCTTTGATGCCCATTGTGTAGTTGCCCTGGCCATCGAAGCTGCCGCGCGACATGCCGCGAAAGTCGCGGATACGGGGCATGGCGATGTTGAACAGGCGATCCATGAATTCGAACATGCGTTGGCCGCGGAGAGTGACCATGCACCCTACTTGTTGGCCTTCGCGCAATTTGAAATTCGAAATGGAACGACGCGCCTTGCGGACGCTGGGTTTCTGGCCCGTGATGGTCGCCATTTCGGCCACGGCCATTTCCATCATGCGCGCGTCGGAAATGGCATCGCCCACACCCATGTTCACAACGATCTTGTCCAGGCACGGCACGTCCATGACGTTGTCGTACGCCAGCTTCTCTTTCAGGTTGGCCTGAATCGAGGTGTCGTATCGTTCTTTCAGCCGCGGAGTCACAGTTGCGCCGCTCCCTACTGGTTGTCTTTAACGGTCTCGCCGTTAATCTTGAATACCCGCACGCGAGAGCCGTCTTCGAGGGTCTTCATAATAATCTTCGAGGGCTTGTCGGCCGATTCGCACCAGGGCATGACGTTGGAGATGTGAACCGGTGCTTCTTTCTCGATGATCCCGCCCTGCTGATTGCGGTTCGACGGCTTCGTGTGGCGCTTAACGATGTTGACGCCTTCGACCAGCACGCGGTCGCTCTTGCGCAGCACGGACAGGACGCGCCCGCGCTTGCCATGGTGCTTGGTGCTGCCACTGATGACCACGACCGTATCGCCTTTTCGTATATGCATTATCGCTTCCTCTACACCACTTCAGGGGCCAGCGAAATGATCCGCAAGAACCCTTTGTCGCGAAGTTCGCGGGGTACCGGGCCGAATATGCGTGTGCCCCGCGGTTCTTGTTGCGGCGTAATTAGCACAGCCGCGTTGGAATCGAAGCGAATCACCGTGCCGTCTGGCCGCTGCGTGGCGGCGCGGGTACGAACGATGACCGCTTTGACCACTTCGCCCTTCTTTACGCCCGAATTCGGGATTGCTTCCTTCACGGAGGCGGTGATCACGTCGCCCACCCGCGCGTAGCGCCGGTAGGAGCCGCCCATAACTTGAATGCACCGAATCCGGCGCGCGCCCGAGTTATCAGCCACCTGAAGGTTTGAATATATTTGAATCATCGGTCATTCCTTAGCGACGGTAGGTAGTACTGGGCAAGGTCCTGAGCGTGGCCCAGCGAACTCGGCCGGCGTTAGTCGGCCTGCTTGACCACTTCCACCAAACGCCATCTCTTGGTCTTGCTCAACGGCCGCGACTCGCGAATCCGAACCAGGTCGCCTACGTTGCACGTGTTCTCCTGGTCGTGCGCGTGATACTTCTTCGTCCGCCGAATAGTCTTTTTATACAGCGGATGGGGGACACGCCGCTCGACGGCGACCGTGATGGTCTTTTCCATCTTGTCGCTCACAACTAATCCGACCCGTTCTTTCCGATGGCCTCGTTCCTGCATCGCTAGTTTGCCTCTCCGGCGTCTGCTAAGACCCGTTTTCGTTCGTTCTGTATAGTCTTTATGCGGGCGATGTCTTTGCGGGCTTCCCGTGCCCCGCGCACATTGTCCACCACGCCCGTCGCGCTCTGCATGCGGTAATTCATCAGCGCGTCGGTCCGGTCCAGAATGATCTGGTCAAGTTCCTGCCCGGTCTTGTCGCGCAATTCGTTAGCTTTCATCAGTCGTCCGCCTTCTCGAGATTCGCTGCCTATGCAAATTCCCTGTCCAGTACAGGGAGGGCCGCGCGTTAATGACGCTTCACAAACCGGGTTTTCAATCCTAACTTGTACCCAGCCAGCTTGATCGCTTCGCGAGCCAGATCTTCGGGAACGCCCTCCAGCTCGAACATGATGCGTCCCGGCTTGACCACGGCCACCCAGATCTCAGGGGCGCCTTTTCCTTTGCCCATGCGCACTTCGGCGGGCTTTTTTGTGATCGGTTTGTCCGGGAACACCCGAATCCAAATCTTGCCTCCGCGCTTTACTTTTCGCGTCAGGGCAACACGGGCCGCCTCAATCTGTCGGGCTGTAACCCAGCCGTCTTCCATCACCTTCAAACCGTATTCGCCAAAATCGATGTTGGCGCCGCCCTTGGCCATTCCACGGCGACGTCCACGCTGGACTTTACGGTGCTTCATTCGTTTGGGCATTAACATTGCGTTATAACTCCTTAACGTGGCCGCCTGTCGCCACTGCCAGGGTCTCCAAGGCCGCCGCGCCGCCGCCGCTGGGGGTCCTGTGCATCGCCGCCAACGGGCGCAGCCATTTCGCCGGGCATCACTTCGCCCAAATAGATCCAACATTTCACGCCAATGCAGCCGTAGGTCGTAATGGCTTCGGCGAGGCCGTAGTCCACATCCGCGCGCAAGGTGTGCAGTGGAACACTGCCATCGCGGGCGGTTTCCGAGCGGGCGATTTCAGCGCCGTTCAAACGCCCCGCGACGCGAATACGAATGCCTTTGGCGCCCAGGCGCATGGTATTCTGCACCGCCTTTTTCATGGCGCGGCGAAACGAAATGCGCCGTATCAGCTGGCCGGCGATATTCTCGGCGACAAGCTGTGCGCTCATTTCGGGGCTCAGCACTTCGTGAATATTGATGAGTAACTCGCGGCCGGTCAGTTTCTCGAGTTCGAAGCGAAGCTTGTCCACTTCCGCGCCGCGCTGGCCGATGACGAGGCCCGGCCGCGCGGTGAAGATGTGCACCTTCGCCTTGCTGCCGGCGCGCTCGATGTCAATTTTGGCTACGCCGGTCTGCTTGAGGCGCTTCTTCACGTAATCGCGAAGTTTAATATCCTCGTGAAGAAGGTCCGCGTAGCCCTTCCCCGCATACCACACCGAACTCCAAGTGCGAATGACGCCGAGGCGAAATCCTATGGGATGTACTTTTTGACCCACAATCGCTCTCCTTTATCCTTCAGCTATGACGAGCTGAAGGTGGCTGGAACGTTTTCTAATGCGGTTAGCCCGGCCGCGCGGCGCGGGCATGAACCGTTTCTGCGTCGGTCCCGAGTCTACCGATATGTGCGTAACAACCATTTCGTCGCTGTCGATACGGGTACCCGCTTCGGACGCGGCGCTTTCCGCGTTTGCCACCGCCGATTCCAGCACTTTTTGGATGACCGGCGCGGATATTTTCGTGGTGTAGGCCAAGATATCCCGCGCGTCGGCCACTCTTTGGCCTCGAATGAGATCGGCCACCAACCGCATCTTGCGGGGCGCGATGGGAACCCTGGTTACGCTCGCTTTTGCATTTGCCATCGTTATGCGCTCCTACTTAGCCCGTGCCGCCGCCGGGGTGTCCCCGGAAGGTCCGCGTGGGTGAAAATTCGCCCAGCTTATGCCCGACCATATTCTCGGTCACGAACACGGGGATAAACTTCTGCCCATTATGCACCGCGATGGTCAGCCCGACCATCTCGGGCGTCACCGTCGAACGGCGCGACCAGGTGCGCACCACTTTGTGGCTACCTGACGCTTGCTGATCGTGGACTTTCTTCATCAGATGGCCATCGACGAAGTATCCTTTTTTGACCGAACGTGACACGGCAACAATCTCCTTTTTTCTCTACGCGCGGAACGGCTCGCCCTTAGGGCCTCCGCCTCCGAATAATGTATTTGTTGGTTCGATGGTTTTTCTTTCGCGTTTTGTGGCCCTTGGTCGGAACGCCCCAAGGCGACACCGGATGGCGCCCACCAGAGGTGCGGCCTTCGCCGCCGCCGTGAGGGTGATCCACTGGGTTCATTACCACGCCGCGCACTTTGGGGCGTCGTCCCAGCCAGCGGGAGCGGCCCGCCTTGCCCAAGCTAACATTGGAATGATCGCCGTTGCCTACTTCGCCGATGGTCGCGCGGCAGGCAATGGGGACGCGGCGCATTTCTCCCGAAGGCAAGCGCAGTACGGCAAATTCGTCCTCGCGGGCAAGTAATTGACAACTGTTCCCTGCGCTGCGGGCGAGTTTGCCGCCTTTGCCCGGCGTCATCTCTACGTTGTGGACGACGCTGCCCAGCGGAATGCGGTCGAGTGGCAAGCTGTTGCCTGTCTGGTATTCGGCGGCAACGCCGCTCATGAGGGTCATCCCCACTTCGAGGCCATCGGGCGCGATGATATATCGTTTTTCGCCATCTTTGTATACAACAAGCGCAATACGCGCGCTGCGGTTGGGATCGTATTCGATCGCCGTGACGTTGCACGGCACTCCGTCCTTTTCGCGGCGGTAATCGATCACGCGAAGCAGGCGCTTGTGGCCGCCGCCGCGCCGCCGCATGGTAATCCGGCCGTGGTTATTGCGCCCCGCCTTTTGGGGGTTCGCTTCGGTCAGCGATTTCTCGGGACGCTTGCGCGTCAGGCCGGCAAAGTCCGCCACGCTCTTGAAGCGCTGTCCTGGACTGGTCGGTTTGAATTTCTTGATGGGCATGAACCCGCGCTCCTGTTAAATCAATTCGATCATGTCGCCCTGACGAAGGGTCACGATGGCTTTTTTCCAGTTCGGCCGGCGGCCGACGGCTCCTCCGCCGCGGCGCATGCCCACTTTGCCCATGTAGTTCATGGTATTGACGGACACGACCTTGATATTGCTCTTGCTGTACAGTTGCTCGATAGCCTCTTTTATCTGACGCTTATTAGCCCTCGGATCGACGCGGAACGTGTACTTATTCTTCGATTCCGATTGCAGCGTCGACTCTTCGGACAACAGCGGGGCTTTGACGATGTGATAGGGATGATCGGCTTTCATGACAGGCGGCTCTCCAACGTGGCTAGGGCATCTTGCATCACGACAATGCGCTTCGCCGCCACGATGTCCAAGGCGTTTACATCGCCCGCGGTGCGAACGGAAACTCCATTGACATTGGCGGCGGACTTCGTGACGTTGGAATCGGCGGCCGCGGTTACTAGCAAGGTCTTGCGGCCTTCTGGCGATACGGCCGCGACCATTTCGGCCATAGGGGCTGTGCGGGGCGCGTCCAAAGAGAACTCGCTGAGCAAACACAATTGCTCCTCGCGGAGCCGTTCGCTCAACGCGCACCGCAGGGCTTTGCGGCGCATTTTGACGGGCACTTGCTGGCGATAGCTCCGTTTGTGCGGTCCGAACACTACGCCGCCACCGCGCATGTGCGGCTCGCGCGAACTGCCCTGCCGCGCTCGGCCGGTTCCTTTTTGACGAAACGGTTTGGCGCCGCCGCCGCGGACCTCTTTGCGCACTTTGGTCTCCGCATTGCCCTGACGCTTGGTGTTCTGCAATGCCACGACGACCTGATGGATCAGGGCGGCGTTCATCGGCACCGAGAATACCGTGTCATTGACCTGCGCCGGGGCCGCTTCGGACCCGTCTTTGTTGTATACGCGAACGGACGCCATGACTACGATGCTCCTTTCACCGATTTGTTCACCGTAACCAGCCCGCCGTTGGCGCCCGGGATGCTCCCGCGAATCAACAAGAGATTTTTGGAGGCGTCAACGGTCACCACTTCGAGATTTTGAACTGTCACTTTCTCGTGGCCCATGCGGCCAGGCATCTTCTTATTCTTATACACTTTCGCGGGATCCGCGCTCTGGCCTATGGAGCCGGGGGCGCGATGCAAATGAGAGCCGTGTCCGCCGGGGCCGCCGCCAAAACCGTGGCGCTTGATGACGCCGGCGAAGCCTTTGCCTTTTGTCGTTCCCGATACGTCGACGCGGTCGCCAACCTGAAATATTTCGGCGGTGATTTCGTCGCCGGGCTTGAGTTCGCTGTCGCTCGGAACGCGGAACTCGCGCAAGTTGCGCACGGGCGCGACACCGGCCGCGGCAAAATGGCCAAGTTGCGGCTTCTTTGCCTTCGACTCCTTCATCTCGCCGAAGCCCACCTGGATGGCCTCATAGCCATCGCGGCCGGTCGTCTTGCGTTGCACCACTTTGCATGGCCCCGCTTCCAATACGGTGACGTCAATCCAGCGTCCGTCATCGGTGAAGACACGGGTCATGCCGAGTTTTTTACCTAGTATTCCATGCTCCATCTCAAACGTCCTCTATTGAGGTCTGCGCGCAAGATATGCGCACTCATGCGCCGCGCGGGCGCTATTGCTTGATTTCAACATCCAAACCGGCTGGCAGATCGAGTTTCATCAACGCGTCTACCGTTTGGGCCGTCGGATTTGCAATATCCAGCAAACGCTTGTGGGTGCGCATCTCGAATTGCTCGCGCGATTTCTTATCCACATGCGGCGAACGGTTGACGGTGTACTTTTGAATATGCGTAGGCAGAGGAATCGGTCCCACGACGACGGCGCCAGTACGCTGCGCGGCCTGGACGATTTCCTGCGTGGACAAATCCAGAAGCCGATGGTCGTAGCCCTTCAGCTTGATTCGAATCTTATTCGCTGCTGCCATTGCTAATCTCCAACTTCGCCGAATCCGGCGCCTTACTCGATAACTTTCGTAACCACGCCGGAGGCCACGGTGCGGCCGCCCTCGCG
>CAYNZS010000083.1:0-15046 GCA_964401695.1 uncultured Nitrospirales bacterium | reverse complement strand
GGCTTCATGCCCACACTATACCACCGTAGGCATGATAAATTAAAACGCTCTAGCTCGGTTCTCTCGCCGGTTTTCGTGGCGAGACGGCAGATAAGGTCGCTGTGTCGCGCCTCATTCGAAGCAGGCGCTTCAAGGCAAAACCTGTGGATGGCAGCGTGGCGGGTCACGTCGAGACCGAAAGGCGAGAAGAGTCTCGCCAGAGCGACCTTATCCGCCGTCGCAGTAGAAGAGCGGTGAGATAACCGGACTAGCCCGGATATTCGCGCGTTTTGCATTTTTGTGTCCCCGATCTGGAAGGGCGGAGGAGAGGCCAGTTTCTGAGCAGCCAGGAGACTGTAGATGGATTGGTTGATGGACGAAGGGGATCCGCGCGTTCTCGATTACAACGATCTCTTCAGCCACGTAGCCGCGATCGACGATCCCTAGGTCTTGCTGACTACGGTTATTTCCGGGATGGCGCGTATTCAAGGCGCCAGGGGATACATCCGGTTAGCAACTCACGATCTCCTCAAAGGCCATTACCGCATCACCCGCTTCACCGAAGATGACGGGGTCGTGCTCATCGGCGCGGAGACGTGGGGCGAGAGCCTCGAAGGCTTCCCTGAGTACGACGGCGGATTCTTGGGTGAAATCGTGCGCGATGACACCCCCAAGCTCATCCACCGCCTCTTCCTCCGCAACGATCCCGTGCTAGACGACCGCCTGTCCGTCTACGGCTCCGCCATGGCGGTGCCCATTCACACCCGCGTGGACCCCGGCGACTGGCTGGTTATTCTGAGCCGAGAGCCGGAGTCGTTCAAAGTGGACGATCTGCCCGAGGCGATTATGAGGGGCAACCTAATCGGAGGCGTGTTGGAGAGCCTGACCATCGCCAAAAAACTAGAGAAGGCTCAGGCCCTCATCCAGCACGAAGTCGATCAGATTGCCGATATCGAACGCCAGCTCCTGTTCAAGACGAGGCAGAAGGTCCCAGGGATGAATTTCTCGGCAAGCTATCTGACTTTCGACCGGGCCGGCGGCGATTACTTCCGCTTTATCGAATTGCCGAAGGAGAACGGGACGGATGCGCCCTCGCGATGGGCCATTGTCATTGCCGACGCCGCGGGACATGGCGCGTCGGCCGCGGTGATTGTCGCCTTGATGCACGCCCTGCTCGCCAGGCTTCCCGTGCGCCTTGAAGGGCCGTCCGCCCTTCTCGAATATCTGAACCGCCATCTCAAGAGCTGGCAGACGCGGCATTGCATGGTCACGGCCTTCTGCGGAATTTACGACCCCGCGACGCGCATCATGCGCTACTCCCGCGCAGGACACGAAATTCCGCTCGTAAAGGCCGGTGAGCCCGGCGCCCCCATTCGTCGCTTGTCGGAGGCGCAAGGTTTTCCCTTGGGCGTCGTGTTCGATGTCGAATTCGACGAGGGCGAGTTTACCTTCGAGCCGGGAGACTGCATGTTGCTATACACCGACGGCGTGACCGACGCCTCGTCGCCCGAACGTGTGCTCTACGGAGTCGACAGGCTGGAGACCTCCTTTTTCGAGGCGCCTACGGAACCTAAAAAGGCGATAGAGTTTCTGCAAAACCGGATCGCGGCTTTCGAGTTGGGCGAACGCTCGGCCGACGATCAGACCATGGTCGTCTGTTCTATCGAGTAGCCCTTCACACCTCAAGTGCGCCAAACACATCCCCCACATGAATCACGTCCCCCTCGACCACGGCGCATTCCGCGAGCGTTCCATCCCGCGGACAAGGCACACAGAAGGCCGCCTTATCCGTCGTGATTTCCAACAGATCGTCACCCTCGACCAAACGCGCCCCTTTTTCGACAAGCCACGCCGACACCGTAACATCCTGAACCGCGTCATCGCCCAGATCGGGCAACACTACATCCACACGCATCGTAAAATCAGCTCCTCTTCAAATTCCATATCTGCCGCGTAGAAGCGGCCTTGGCCCGAAATGCGTGAAATCGAAATCGAGACCACTGCGCGTCAAGCTAGCGCCAAGCGCTCTCTGGCAAATTCGGTCTCCAGGATCTCTTCAGACCGGTACGAGCTCCGCACGAAGGGACCCGACACCACATGTTTGAACCCAAGCGCACAGGCTTGTTCCTCGTACATCTGGAAGCGTTCGAGCGTCACGAATTCTTGCACTTCGGTCTGCCGATTCGAGGGCCGCAGATATTGGCCGATACATATCGCATCGCAACCGGTCGCCACGATATCCTCGAGCGTTGCCTCGACTTCTTCCGGAGTTTCCCCATGGCCCACCATGATTGCAGACTTGATAATACCCCGGGGCGCGTAGTCCCGGGCCATCCGGAGGGCCGCGAGAGTACTGTCATAGTCGAAACGGCAATCCCGAATCTTGGGGAACAAGCGCCGCGCCGTCTCGACATTATGGCAAAACACTTCCGGTTGCGCGTCGAGAATAGCGTGAATCCCCCGCTCCTCCCCGTTGCAATCCGACACGAGAATCTCGACCGTCGTGTCGGGGTTCAGTTCGTGAATCGCCCGTATGGTCTCCGCGATGTGTCCGGCGCCACCGTCCTCCAAGTCATCCCGCACAACCGTAGTCACAACCGCGTGCTTGATCCCCATCCGTCGCACCGCCTCCGCCGCGTGCGCGGGCTCGTCCGAGTCTAGAGGCGAGGACCGCCCCGAAGCTACCGAGCAGAACCCACAGTTGCGGCTGCAAATACTCCCCAGCACCATCACCGTAGCCGTCCGCTTGGCCCAACATTCCCCGATATTCGGGCACTGGGCGCTCTGACAGACAGTATTCAGTTGCAGGCCTTCGATGACGTCTTTCGTGAAACCGAAATCCGTTCCCGATGCCCAAGGCCGACGAAGCCACTCTGGAAATTTACCTGGCATGAGAAATCCTGGGAATCGTGGCGTGAACCACCCTCATCCGCTAAACGTTGAGTATACCACGCAGCCCATGAGGAGAATACGAATTAACCAGTCGCTATCAGGCCAGGAACAAGTAATCGCACAATTCCTCATACCCTCGGCGCCGAAACCAATCTCGAATTTCCTCCCTGGCGCCTGGCGCGCCCACAGCCACCACGGTGAATGCCGCGCCCGGCCCCGGTAGGCTTTCGGGGGCGACTACGCGCACTCCATGGATGGCCTTCCCAATCTTCCGCGGATGGAGATCGACAACCGCCTCCGGCTTTCTCCCCCCCCACTCGCGCAGCCAATACTTGCCCACAACCCCAGCGCCCCACTGATAGAACTCTCGGTCGCCGGCGAGGGACGTTCGCTCTAGATAGTGACGCTTCAGCGCGCGGAACTGGCTCGGGCTATACCGCGCGTCGTTCCTGGAGAGCCGTCCCTCCGAATGCCGCCACTGCAACAGGGACTCGGGAACTTTGCCGAACCGAAAGCCGGCTAAATGAAATCTCATGATGAGATCGTAGTCCTCGGGCCAGCCATGATCTTGGTAGGCCCCCGACACGTCATACGCTGTCCGCGACATCATGAAGGTCGGATGAGGAATGGGACACTCCACGAACAGTTCCCGCACAATCGCGTCATGATCGACCAGCGCGTTTATCCAATCGAAATACCGAATGAGGCCATCGCCCAGTTCGGAGCCGAGATGGGACACCCGTGTGCCGCACAAATCGACGCAGCCTCCCTCCATGAGGAGAGCCTGTTGTTCCAGGCGCGACGCGTGGGCGATGTCGTCCACGTCCATCCTCGCTAAATAACGTCCCTTCGCTTGCGCGCAGGCCGTCTGCAGCGCGGCCACGATCCCCCGATGTTCAGCGGCTATGACGCGCACATACGAACGATCAGCGGCGAATTCGCTTAAGAGCGCGAGCGTGCCGTCGTCCGATCCGTCATCCACCGCGACAATTTCAAGATCCCGCAACGTCTGCCGCGCGAGCGAGTCAAGGCATTCGGGCAACGTGTCTTCCGCGTTGTAACAAGGGAGTATGACCGAAACGAGCGGCTGGTCGTTCATGGGGAAGGAGTTAGACAGGATCTACCTTCGGTGTGTCGTATTGATCGAGAAACGGGAACACGCTGTCCGTGATAAACTCCCGGCAAATGGAGATTGGCTCGCGCAGCTTCTCCAGGTCTTCCCCATCGACACTCCGGTTGGCGAAAACCCCTTTGACTTCCACAAACACCTCGCTGGCGCTATTGCGGTACGATTCGACAATCACGTTGAGATTTCCCCCGTGCTCCGTGCTTTCGGGCAGGGCGAACCGAAGGCCGCCCGTCGCGATGGGGCGCCGGAAGTAAGGGTCAATCTGTCCGCCTTGCCCGCATACCCGCTCGATCAAGAATTGGCGCGCATCGGGGTAATGAGTCAACGCGAAAGTGGACCGGAGAGTCGCCGACTGCGCCACGAAACTACCCACCCCCAAGTCACTCAACACGTGTTGCGCCACCGTGTCAACCCGATCGGAGAATTCGGACAAGGCGATCTCGACCCATTCCTCGATCAGCACCACGCGGTCAGGCAAGAACAGCGCAGCGGATTGAGCCTTCGCGCCGCGCCGCGAGTGAAAGCGAGCGTGCGTCGGGTGCGAGAAATCGGTGTTGTCATAAGCGCCGTGGCGTGTCTGCGACAACTCGTAATACAACTTCTGCAACGCGGGCCGCGCGTGTTGCCGCGGCGCGTGGATCAACTCGGTCGAAAAATGAATAAGGCGGTCTTCGGACTGCATGAAACCTCCGGGCACAAGAACGCGCGAATGGGTGATAGGCCCACAGTATAAAGTCGACTGCAACTGGCACGCAACGATTGGAGGGCAAGAGTCTGGGCGCGGAAAACGAGGGCCTACTCGACGACGTTCGACAAGGCCGCCCGAAATGTTTCGTAATCGGCGCGGGTAAACAGCACAAACCGGACGAGGCGAATTGAAGTTGCGCCTTTGACATGCTCCGCGACCGTCCGAGTCGCTATGGCCGCCGCCTCGTCGACGGGATACCCATACACGCCGCAGCTAATAGCGGGAAAGGCAACGCTTTGCAGTCTGAGATTATTCGCCACTTCCAGGCACCGCCAATGACACTGCGCAAGCAACTCGGCCTCGCCCTGATTGCCGTCCCCGTAAACAGGACCCACCGTGTGGATCACATGCTTGGCCGGAAGATCGCCCGCGGTAGTGGCCTTCGCATCCCCGGTCTCGCATCCCTCGAGCGCGATGCATTCCTCGTCTATCGCTTGGCCGCCAACTCGGTGAATAGCGCCATCGACCCCGCCCCCACCACGCAACGAAGAATTGGCGGCATTCACGATCGCGTCGATCCACTGCTCGGTGATGTCCCCTTGAAGAAGCTCGATGCGGCTGTTGCCAATGACTATATTCATCGCCTTTCTCCACCGTCTCGCTAGGAAACCTGGTGAGTGGATCGGTTTAAGCCTGCTGGGCCTCCGCGCCAGCCATCATGGAAATAAACTCCCGGAAGTAACCGGCGTCGAGATTGTCGGTCATTTCCTTTTGCATCATCCGCAACGCGGGAAACGAATTGATCGCGCCCTTGTACGAGTGGCGCGTCATAAGCGCGTCAAAGATATCGCAGATTGTAACTATTCTCACGTAGTAGGGGATCTCGTCCCCCTCCAGGCCGTCCGGATACCCGCCGCCACGAAGTTCCTCATGATGGTGCAATGCCACGCCCAAGATAGTGTCACTGTCAATCCCGTGCTCCTTGAGGAACTCCCATCCCCACTTCGGGTGTTGCCGCATAATCTGCCACTGCTCTTCGGACAAGGTCCCCTTGAGATTCAGTATGTCATCGTCAATGCGGCTCTTGCCGATGTCGTGCAGAAGGGCGCCCGTTCCGAATTCCATCAGGAAGCTCAGACCTTCGAAACCCAACCGTTGAGCCAGAGAAATGCTGTATGTGCAAACGCTCACGCTGTGCGTGTACGTATAGTAGTCAAAGGAACACACGTCCAAGAAATGATTGAACGAGGCCTCGACATTGAACATGAAATTTATTACGTAGCTAACGAGATTCTCGCTGCGCGGGAGCACTTCCCCGGAGCGGAGATCCCGCACGTTCTCCTTGACCGCATTCTGCGCGGAACCGTAGAGAATCTCCGCGCGCGCCACTGGAGGCATACTCTCGTCGGAGATTATCTTCCCGAGATTATCCTCCACATAGCGCTGGTACAAGTCCTGCTGGTCGTCGGACACATAGAGGCTATTAATTTTGCTCTCGGCCAGCCGATCCAGCACCTCGCCAGTGAACGGCAAATTCCGCTCGCGATAGAGGACGGGGGCGGAGAGCTGGTTGGGCTTTATGTACAGGTCGAAATCGGTAACGGTGTAGAGACGGAGGCTCGCAAGCGGCACGGGCTGATATTTCCGCGTCGCTTCTCCACTATCTTGTCTGGACGTAGCTTCCACGAGCCTCTCCTAGCGGTAAAACTATACTTACAAATTGCCCATAGTTCAGTCAAAGAGCTTTCCGCGCTCATGTGCGAGAAACTCAAAATGGACCCGCCCCTGGGTTTCCATGCGATATCCGGGCTAGTTCGCCAGAGAAAAGACTAAGCGGAGAATCTCGTCCGCGATGGACTCCACCGCCGCGGGTTTCGCCATGGACTCCGCGCCCTTTGCCATTTCGGCGAGTCGCCCCGGTTCCGAAATGAGCCGCCGGATTGCGTCCAGAAGGGTTCGGGCTGAGCAATCCGAATCGCTCAACACCATCGCGCCCCCATTCTTCTCGAAGGCCTCGGCATTCTCCTTTTGATGGTCATCCGCGGCATGGGGATAGGGCACGAGAATCGAGGGCTTTCCGAGAACCGCCAGCTCGGCTGTCGTCGACGCCCCCGCGCGCGATATAACCAAGTCCGCCGCCGCGCACGCGCACGCCATATCGTCAATAAACGAGAACACCTCCACCCGGGCCGGGACCTCCGCCACCGCGCGCCGCGCCAAGTCGATATCCTCTCCACCCGTCATCCAAATAAGTTGAAATTCCTCGGCGCCTAGTTCAGAGAGCCCTTCCCGGATAGCTCGGTTGATCGTCCGAGCCCCCTGGCTTCCCCCCGCCACGAGCACGACCGGTATCGAAGGCTCAAGACCAAACGACACGCGCGCCGCATTCTGCGCGGGGGGATTCGCGAAAGCCGCCCGCACGGGGTTGCCCACTACCTTCGCTCTGTCCTGGGCGAATTCGCCGGCGGTCTCGAAAAAACTGAGCAACAACCGATCCGCCCGTTTCGCGAGAAGGGCATTCGCCATCCCCATTCGTTTGTTTTGCTCGTGGAGGATAGTCGGAATGCCGAGCCGCTGCGCAGTCAGAATGAGAGGTACGGAAACATAGCCCCCCACTCCCAGAACAACGTTCGGACGAAAGATTTTCAGGTGACGGAACGATGCGGCGAAGCCCCAAGCCAATACTCCCGCGACGAGAAACTGTTTGAAACGGTTGGTCCGGGGCCACGCCTTCGCTGGAACGCTCCTGAACGGAACTCCGAGCGAGGCGCTCACGCGTTCCTCGATGGCGCCCCGCTTACCCACCCACCACGCTGACAACCGCGGATCGCGGCGGCTGAGTTCCTCGACGATCGCGGCGGCGGGCGAAGTGTGGCCGCCGGTTCCTCCCCCGGTAACCATCAAGCGCATGGCGTTCGCTTTCCCAAGTTGGAGTAAGTAGCCTCTTCAAACTCGACCGGCGGCTGCGTCAAGGAAACCGAACGGACCAAGCGGCGAACTCCCCTCTCTCCCAGGAAGGGGCTGCGGGAGGGTAAAGACCTCGGACATTCAGACCCCTCAGGGGCTTCGCCAACAATCATATCCCTCCTCATCGATGCGTACGCAGCCTCCCCGGGCTCAGGCCGTGCGAGACTGTCGCCGCGAGGGCTCCACCGCCTGCAATCCCACGCTCACCAAAATACCCATCAGCACCATAAACACGATCAGCGCGCTGCCTCCCCAACTGATAAAAGGCAGAGGCAGGCCCTTGGTCGGCATGAGTCCCATTGTGACCGCCATATTCACTGCCGCCTGGGTAACTACGAGGCAAACGATCCCCCCGGCGAGGAGTGAGCCGAAAAGCTCCCGCGCGTTAAGCGCAATCCGCAGGGCGACCGCAAGCAGCGCGACGTACAAGGCGACAACGGACAGAGTTCCGATCAAACCCATCTCTTCACCCCATACCGCGAAAATGAAATCGGTGTGCGCGTCTGGCAGATAGTAGAGCTTCTGTTCGCCCGCGCCAGGACCCTTCCCCCAGACCTTCCCCTGAGCGTAGGCCGTCATCGACTGAATCAGTTGATAGCCCCCCTCGTTCCGGACGCTCCAGGGGTCGCGGAAACTCGTCATCCGTTCGGTCCTTTCGGGATCCGTGATGACAAGGGCATAAACCGCGCCTACCGCTGGGATCACGCTTGGCACGAGATAGCGAATGGGAACCGCTGCCAAAAACATCATCAGATACGCAACGGCGAACATGACCACGGGCGCGCCCAAATCCTTCTCCAGAAGCACCAGCCCAGCAAACGCCCCCGTAATGATCGCAGGCGGCAGGAACCCCCTGCCGAAATGTCCGATATGCTTCTGATTGTCCGCAAGCTTGACGGCCAGCAGTAGGATGAGCGCCATCTTGCCCAGTTCCGACGGCTGAAACGTGAACCCTCCCAACTCCAGCCAGCGTTGCGCGCCCTTTCGCATATCTCCCACGCCCGGAATCAGCACCAGAATCAGCAGCGTGATGGACACGGTAACAATCACGCGGAAAATAAACGGATCGCGCAGACGGTGGTAATCGAAACGCGCCATGCCAAACAGGCCAACGAGCCCAATGCACACGTACACGAGCTGCCGTTCGAGGCGCTCCATCGCGTGCGGATCGAGCGGGCTGGACGACAAAGGGTCAACGGCGCTCGCGCTATAAACCAAGAATATCCCGATGAGAACCAGCGCGAGGACCAAGCCGAGCAATATGTGCGATTCGTGTTTCACGTACCTTCGATTCCAGAGGGACGCGCGGCGCATTCCATCTTTATCTCTTCGACAAGGCCCCGGACGATCTTCTTGAAGTCCTCTCCCCGCTCCTCGAAATTACGGTACATGTCAAAACTGGCGCACCCAGGGGATAGCAAGATGGAACGTCCAGCCGCGCAGGCCTTCGCTGCGATGCGGAGCGCGTCCTCCATGTCCGCCGCGCGAGTCGTTGGCACCCTATCACCATAGGCCGCTTCCAGCAACGGGGCATCCTCCCCGAGCGTTACCAAGTGAGCGACGTGTTCGGAAACCAGCGGCGTCAATTTGCCATAATCGCTTCCTTTTCCTTCGCCTCCCGCGATCAGGACAACCGGTTCGTCGAAACTCTTCAGCGCCACCCGCAAACTGTCCAAGTTAGTCGACTTCGAATCGTTGTAGAACTTGACGCCCATTGCTTCCGCCACGTATTCAATTCGATGTTCCACGCCGTGGAAGCCGCGCAAGCCTTCCCGCGCCCGTTCCAGGTCGAATCCACCTGCCGCCATCGACGCTATCGACGCCAACACGTTCTCGACGTTGTGCCCGCCTTTCAGCGGGATATCGGCTGTCTCCGCTACACGCTCACGGTCAAAGACAATCGTTTCTCCATCGAGCCACGCGCCATGCGACACCGCGCCGCAAGCGCTGAACGAAACGCGCTCCCAAGCGGGAGACCCGACCATGGCCAATGTCAACGGATCGTCCTCATTTACCACGCCGATCCCGTCAGCGCCGAGATTCGCGAACACCTTCGCCTTCGCCGCGGAGTACGCTTCCATCGAGCCATGCCGGGCCATGTGATCCGGCGTTACATTCAACACGACGCCGATCCAAGGCCGAAACGTCCGCGTCAGATCAAGCTGGTAGCTGCTCGCTTCCACCACCATGTATTCCGGCGGCGTCTCGGCGAGTACCGCGTCCGATAAAGGCAGAGAATTGTTTCCGGCCAAGAGTACGCTATGCCCGCAAGCCTCAATCATCGCCTTGAGAAGCTCCGTCGTCGTCGTCTTCCCATTCGTCCCCGTCACCGCGATCATTTTCGAGCCGCAGTAGCGCGACGCGAACTCCAGTTCGCTACAAATCGGTATGCCCTTCGCAACGGCATCCGCGACGAAAAGTATCCTGGGCGAAACGCCTGGACTCGGAACCAGCATCGCCGCGCCCTCAAGCATTCCGGAGGTATGCCCGCCAATCTCGAACGGTACGCCCATTCGCGCCAGTTCTTGCTGCGCGGCATCCAGCGCCGTTGATTCCGAAGATTCCGTAACAAACGGACGTGCGCCCAGACTCTCCAACAGCCGAACGAGAGCCAAGGCGGTCTGGCCCATTCCGACGACGACGACCTTTCTTCCTTTTACGTCCACAAGATCATTATCTCAGCTTAAGTGTCGAAAGACTCAGCAGCGCGAACATAAGCGCCAATATCCAAAAACGAATCGTCACCTTCGTCTCGGACCAACCCTTCAGTTCGAAGTGATGGTGCAAGGGGGCCATGCGAAACACGCGCTTGCCCCGTGTCTTAAACGACACGACCTGAATAATCACGCTCAACGCTTCCAATACGAACAGTCCGCCGACGATAGGCAATATAAGTTCCTGCTTCGTAAGAACCGCCATCGAGGCGATTACGCCCCCCAACGCCAGCGAGCCCGTATCGCCCATGAAGATGGCCGCGGGGTGCGTGTTGAACCATAGGAAACCCAATCCGCTACCGAGAATGGCCGAGCCAAACACCGTCAACTCGCTCGCTTCCGGCACATGCATCACGAAGAGGTAACTCGACCAATCGGCGCGGCTAACGACGTAGGCGATACCCGTGAATGCCCCAATCGAAATCACCGACGCCCCCGCTGCCAAACCATCCAGCCCATCCGTGAGGTTCACCGCATTCGTCGAACCGACCATGATGAGAATCACGAACAGAACGTAAAACACGCCGAGGGGAATCATGACGTCCTTGAGCCCGGGTATGCCCACCTTCGTATGCGGCGTGCGCACACTCTTCCCGAATACCTCCGGAGCGGCCACCTCCAGCGCTCGCCGATTGAGTCGAACGCGCTCGCGGCTGTCAGCCCCCGCGCTGCCAGAGCCGACCGCTGACGCAGCATCGTAGAAATCACCGGCTTCCAGTGCGCCATTCAGATCCGCCAAGACCAATTCGCGCGTAAATGCGTTCGGTTCGCCAAAGGCGAGGCGCTCCTTCACTTCGGGCCTCATATGTTCGGAAAGATCGTCGAGTAACACGCCTTCCCCCCCAAGCAATTCCTTCGACAACCGCTCCCAATCCAATATATCCGCGGATGCAAAGTACGACGCCCCATTCGTGATGGGGTTCGTCACCACGTACAGCCCCAGCAAGCCCCCCGCCAGAAGCTGGCCCAAGAGCTTCGCTTTTGCGCTCAGGCCGTCGTTATGCTTGCGCCGCAACTTGATGTAATCGTCAAGAAGGCCCACGGCCGCCATCAGGCACATCACGCCGACCGCCGCGAGCATCAGCCGATTGGTCAACGTGCTCCATATTAGGAGGGAAAGCAGCGTCGAGACAACAATCAGCAATCCGCCCATCGTCGGCGTTCCCGCCTTGCCCTTGTGGAGCGCGTGCAGTTCTTCAACATGCTCCTGCTTGATGTGCTGCCCGACCTTCAGCGTCCAGAGGGCTTCAATCAATTTCGGTCCAACCACTACGCAAAAAAGAAAGCCCGTCACAAGGGCGCCGCCCGCGCGCACGGTGTGGTAGCTGAAGATATTCAAGACGCCCGCGTGCGCCGTATAATGTGTAGCTAGGTAATAGAGCATGTGCCTTCCTGATGCGTCAGCCCGCGCCGGTCTCCGAATATCGGACTCGCAGCAATTCGATAACCTTTTCCATCGCCATGCCACGCGACCCCTTTACCAGGAGCATGTCGCCCTCAGCGGCGCATTCGGCGATAGCCCGCGCGAGATCTTCATATTCCTGTATAGCTTCAGCAACAACCGCGCCCAATTCCCGCGCGGCGTCGATGGTATCATGAGCGAAATCGCCACGGGCAAAGACGTACGAAATATCCCGCTCCGCCGCATACCGTCCCAGTTCCGCATGGAACGAGCCGGCATCCGGTCCCAGTTCCAACATATCGCCCAGCAGCGCGATGCGCTTTCCAGCCGACGCCCGTTCCGCCAACGCGTCAATCGCCGCGCGCGCCGACACGGGATTCGAATTGTACGAGTCGTCGAGAACCTCCAGCGGCCCCACGCGAAACACGCGAAACCGGCGGGAAGATGCGCAAGCTTCGCGAAGCGGAGCCTCGAAGTCCTCTATACCATGCTGGAGTCCCACCGCGATAGCCAACAGAACGTTAGAAGCGTGCGCCGCGCTCGGAATGGGCAACGCAAACTCCCCGACCGGTTCGACTCGTAGCAGCAACTCGCCAGAATCCAGACGCGAACACTTCTCAAGCCGAACATCCCCGTCTTTCCCGAAGCGCAGTGTCCTGCCGGCATAGCCCTTTCCGATCTCCACGCAACGCGGATCGTCGGCATTCACATAAAACATGCCGTCCAGCGGCAGCGATTCCATGATCTCAGCCTTAGCGCTCGCAACAGACTCGATGGACCCGAATCCCTTCAGATGCGCTGGACCGATCATAGTTATGGCCGCCTCGGTGGGTTTGGCTAGTGCGCAAAGCGCGGCAATCTCGCCCATATGATTCGCACCCATCTCCACGACCGCCCGCTCCGTGCCATTGCCAATCCCGAGGAGCGAAAGAGGACATCCAACCTCGTTGTTGAGATTCCCCTCGGTGTGGGCGATCTCATATTTCGTCTTCAACACGGAGGTGATCAGGTCCTTGCTCGTAGTTTTTCCGCACGACCCCGTTATGGCGATAACCGGTATCTCGTAGAGACTTCGATGCGCCGCCGCGAAACGCTGCAACGCAGCAAGGGGATCGTCTACGACAACACAGGGCCCAGCCGGATGCTGCTTGGTCGAGATGACCGCGGCGGCCCCGGCCTCGAAGGCCCTCCCGGAAAACTCCGTTCCGTCGAAACGCTCGCCCGAAAGCGCAAAAAATACATCGCCGCCTTCGAGCGTTCGCGTATCCGTGGATATGCGCTCAAATGTCCGTGCCGAACGTGGCTGTTCAGCGCCGATCATTCTAGCGAGTTCGTCTATGCTGTATTGCCATCCCATTTACTGTTTCTCTGAATCCGTCTGGTTATTCCCATCGTGTTCAAGTGCGCCCTGGATGTCAGGCATCCCAACTCTCCCCACTCACATCAGTAACCATCGCAAGATCAACCCACGCCACTCTCCGCTCCCTGCGCACTCCAATCTTCGGGTTAAGACACTGCTGCCCTAAATAGAACCTTCAACCGTCTTTGCGAGGGAGCGACTGCGGCAATCTTCTTCGGAACCCAAAGCTACTCGCCTTCTGTCAGGCGTGACGACTTGTTGGCAGTAGATTGCTTCGTCGTTCCTCCTCGCAAAGACGATGGGGTTGAGGTCTCAATCAAAACAAGAACGCTTTCCTCCAATGCTGCTAACCCTGACCGCAATCTTCCCAGAGCGGTTCAGGACAGCAGTGGGGTTAAGGATATTGATCGAAATTACCTTGCCAAGTTTGTCCGAGGATTTGAGCAGAAAATTGGGACTGACGCAAGCGAAGCGAGGCACGAGCGCAGACGTGTCTATCCCCTTTTCTTGCGGACTTGCTGAACCAATTTTGACCAAGTTCCTAAGAACCCATCCCGCCATACAACACCTCAAATGCCACTTCCCGGTCATCAAAATGAATCCGTTCCGTACCCAGGATCTGATAATCCTCATGTCCTTTGCCCGCCAGCATCACCAAATCATCCGCGTCCGCCATCCCAATCGCGCGTTCGATAGCTTCGCGGCGATCCGGCAACATCCAATAATCGGCGCTCTTCTTCTTTCCGGCGCGCTGAATGCCCACTTCAATATCGAGTAGGATGCGGTCCGGGTCCTCCGTCCGCGGATTATCGGAAGTTATAATCGAGAAATCCGACAGTTCCGCTGCCGCCGCTGCCATCTTCGGACGCTTCGTCACGTCCCGGTCGCCACCGCAGCCAAACACGACGATAATTCGGCCATCGCAAATCTTCCGCGCCGCCGTCAGGACATTGCGCAATCCATCCTCCGTATGCGCGTAATCGACGATTACCTGAAACGGCTGGCCAGCGTCCACATGCTCGAAGCGGCCCGGCACCTTTCTCAAGGACGAAAGGCTGCGCACGATCCTCTCGAACGGCACACCGAGTGCGCCGCAGGCCGTAATAGCGCCGAGCGCGTTCAACACGTTATGCCGGCCCAACAGCGCCAGCTCCACGTCCGCTGAACCCCATGGCGTGTCCAGATGAAAGAAAGTCTGAGCGCGTTCCAGGCGCATCTTCGTCGCGCGGCAATCCCCCCCCGCGCCAAACGAATGGCACGGCACAGCAGAAGCGTCTATCACCCGTTGCGCCGACGGGTCTTCGATATTGACGACCGTGAACCGGTCGGGCCCTTCTATCCTCCGGATGAGCCCCAACTTGGATTCGAGGTACGCGCCCATGTCCCCGTGGTAATCCAGATGGTCTTGCGTCAGATTCGTGAAGACCGCCGCGTCAAAGTCGATACCCGCGATGCGCTCCTGCTCGATGGCATGAGAACTCGCTTCCATAGCCGCATGGGTGAGACCCACCTCGCGCGCTTCGCGAAACAGAGAAGCCAAGTCCTCGCCGAACGGTGTCGTATGAGCTGCCGGCCGTGTCGTTTCGCCCACAAAATAGCCGAGCGTCCCAAAATTGGCAGTCGGATGCCCACACGATTCGAGGAGCTGCTGGATGAGGAAGACCGTGCTCGACTTCCCGTTCGTGCCCGTAACTCCAATCACCTTCAAATCCCGCGAAGGATCTCCGGCCAGGCTATGGGCCAAAATCCCCAGCGTCCTGCGAGCATGAGGCGATCGGATATAGGGGAGGCCGGCCAGCTCCGCAACCCCTGCGCGTTCGCCCAAAACCGCCACCGCCCCGGAGTCCTCCGCTCGCCCCACGAAATCGTGTCCGTCAGCGCCCTCGCCCGAGACTGCCACGAATAACGAACCCGA
>CAYNZS010000082.1:0-15244 GCA_964401695.1 uncultured Nitrospirales bacterium | reverse complement strand
GGCCACGAAACAATGGCCGGAGCGCTCCCGGCATCCATCTATTTCGCCGCTACCTACTCCTCCTACCAGCGGGGCACCAACGAGAATAGCGATGGACCCATTCGCCGCTAGCTGCCCAAAGGAACACCCTTCCGAGGCCTGACCGACCAGCAGATACGTCAAATAGAGGAGGACCTGAACAACAGGCCAAGAAAAATACTCGGATACCAGACGCCATAGGAAGTCTTTCTAGTACAACGAGAGGAACACCGTGTTGCATTTAGAGCTTGAATTCAGGGTCCGCCGGTGGCGATCGGAAGGCAGGCAAGGGCATGGGGTTTGTGCTATAATGGCAGGCTTACCCAAACCAACAACACAAGAGGAGATGTCAATATGGCAGGCGATTCCGTCATTACGGATGAAATGAAAGCCAAGATTGGCTTGGAATCAGGGACTTCGGTCTACGAAATCGATCGCTCCGCGATTCGGCGCTGGGCGGAAGCGATCGGTGACCCTAATCCCCTATACCGCGATGAGGAGTACGCCCGCAGCAAGGGCTACCGGGACATCATCGCTCCCCCCGGGTTCATCGCCCAGTACGGTTTCCCGGTCAAGCACATTGCTGACGGCAACGGCGGCGGCCATTTCCAGAGCCCCTTCGAGAAGAGTCTCAATGGCGGCAACGAGTACGAGTTCTTCAAGCCCATCCAGGCTGGCGACACGATCATGTCGAAGATCAGCTTGGCCGAACTCCGCGAGCGTGACGGGCGGATGGGCAAGATGCTTATCGCCATCTCGGAGCAAACTTTCAGAAACCAGGACGGCGAGATTGTCGCCAAATCCCGATCGACGGGCATCAGCTACTAGAAATATTGCTGGAGAGGAGAGAGACAATGGCAGAACAGCTTCACTGGGAAGATGTAGCGGAAGGCACTCAAGTAGCGCCGCTGGGGAAAAACGCGACCAGGCAGCAACTGGTAAAATACGCAGGGGCGTCCGGTGACTTCTACCAGATTCACTACGACAAGGACTTCGCCCTCGATAATGGCCTGCCCGGCCAGATCATCCACGGGGCCTTGAAGAGTGCCTGGCTGGGGCAACTGCTCAGCGAATGGATCGGCGAAGAGGGCAGCATCAAGAGCTACGGCTGCAGTTATCGCGGGATGGACGTTCCCGACGAGGACTTGGTATGCACAGGCACTGTCACTAAGAAGTACGTCGAAGGCGACGAGCACCTGGTCGCCTGTGACATCTGGGTCGAGAACTCGAAAGGCGACAAGACGACACCGGGCACGGCTGTTGTCGCACTTCCTTCCAAGGGCTAGCCACGCAGGCGAAGACGGCCACGAGAACCCGCGCTAGTCACCGCATCGCAAGAAGAGTCTTCATCCAATGTTGAGGCTTCTATCTGAGACTGGCGAATCCGGGTTTGGGAGTCTTGGCGCTGCTTGCAGTAAGGATTTGGGGGTGTGATCGACTGCGCCACCAAATGCATTTTGGGGAAGCCATGCGGAAAGACAGCGCGAGGGGCTCAGTTGAACTTCTTCGGAGGATCTGCTTTACTCAGATGATGCCGCGCCCTTACGGTGAGGAAGCTGCGCGGTTATAATTTTATATACTCACGTAACAACTAATACAGAGTAAACAGGAGATCGCAAGATGAAAACAGCAATATTGCGCGGCCCGAGGAATTTCGAGGTTGAAGATACCAGCGAACCCACACTCGCTCCCGACGGCGCCATCGTCCAGGTCAAGGCTTTCGGCATATGCGGATCCGAACTCCCCCACTACACTGGTGGGATTCCAGCCGACAAGATGGAGGAGAATGGGGGGGATCCGGTAGCCGCGTCGAAAGCGACGACGGGGCACGAGTACAGCGGCATCGTCGCTGAGGTCGGCGCGAATGTGACGAACGTCAAGCCGGGCGACCGGGTTGCCGCTGGCGGATACGGCGGATACTCCGAGTATATCCACGTTCCCACAGCGGTGGGTTGCCTTCCGTTGCCCGATGGCATGTCCTTCGAGGTCGCAGCGACAATCGAGCCCGTCGGCATCGGCGCGGGAGTCGTCCATAAGGCGCAGCCGGCGAAGACCGACACGGTTGTTGTGCTGGGGTGTGGAATGATCGGGCAAGGGACCTTGCAGGTATTGAAGGCTACCGGAGTGGAGAGAGTAATCATTACCGACATCAACCAAAACCGGGTCGACATGGCTAAGAAGATGGGCGCCGACGTGGCAATCAACGCCGCCAAAGAAGATCCCATCGCGGTGGTCAACGAGCTTACCGACGGCATTGGCGCCGACCTTGTCGTGGATGCTGCCGGCGAACCCGCGGTATTCCATCAGATGTTCGAGATCGTTCGCGGCGGTGGCCTTTGGCAGATCCAGTCCAGCGGCAACCCGACGGACCGCCATACGGCCATGAAGTTGCGCGGCATATCCGTAGACACGATGAGCTTCGGCGGCATGGTGGCGTTTGTGGGCACCTACGAGGAACCGGTCAACGACTTTATCCCGAACGTCATCTATAGAAAAGCTATCAAGGCAGTCGGCAACTGGGGCGGCATGATGAGACCGGCCTACGACTGGATGAGGGACGGAACGATCCGCACCGACGAGCTTATCACGCACCAGTATCCCTTGGCCGACATCAATGAGGCGTTCGAGATGCAGTTGACACGCAACGAATCGATTAAGGTGATTGTCCACCCGTAGCAAGAAGCATCGGGCAAAGGGAAAGGAGATAATCGTGAGCAAGGATTGGGGATTCAGCCATCCAGGCGTCTATGTCAGAGATTTCTACAAGACCCTTGACTACTACCAGTCGCTCGGCATAGCCGTACACCGGCGCAATAAGGCATCCATAAGCAAGGATGAAACAATACAGGTGATCAAGATATTCGGCAAGGTCTCCGACAGGCCCTCGAAGCCTCAAGATCCCTCGAAGCCTCGCGAGTCCAGTCTGGAACTGCTCTATATTGGCGACCTTGAGCTCGAGGTGCTGGCAGGGCCCACGACGCGTCCCGAGGGCCAGGCCCTGGCCTACTGCGAAGGCATCAACCATGTCTGTTTCAACGTGCCCGATATCGACGGGGAGACGGACAAGCTCGTTGACAAAGGCCTCGAAATCATATTCGATCTCACGCGGAACGGCGATCGATTCGAGGACTACCTCGACACGCGCGAGTTCGGAAACGTTATCCTATCGATGCGGCCACCGCAGGGCGAAGGGGCCGTCGAACGGAAAGCGGCCCTCGGGATCGTCGACTGGAAGTTCCGAGGGCATGGCATCGTCGTCAACGATCTCGCCAAGACGCTCGAAGCCCACAAGTCTTGGGAGTTCGCCGATATCGAGTCTGAGCAGCTGCTGGATACCGGTGCAATGACCGATGTCGCCGTCTACGATAAGGCCCCCGCTACCTCAATCAAAGCAAGGACCTGCGTAGCCCAGATCGGCCCGATCGTCTATGAATTCATAGAGCCTGTTGAAGGAGACGCGATCTATAAGGAGTCTTTGGACAGGCGCGGCGAAGGTATCATAGACCTGATATTCACGGTCAAGGACCTGGACAAAGAGTTCGCCAGACTCGACGCTAGAGGCGTGCCGGTGATCTTCAGCGGAAAGACAAAGAACGGCGCCTTCGCCTACTTCGATACCCGTCCCGACGGCGGGGATATCATGATCAAGCTCGAACAATAGTGGGGTGCGAGTCCAACCGATGGCCTTCTATGGAGCTTGCCCTAAGACTGGAGTTTTGGGCAAGCTCCGCGCCGCCGATGGCGCCGCGCCGGTACACGGTTCTGTAATGCTTCACAAGTTCGCCGGACACCCACCAGGATGCCATTCCTTGGTCCATCGCGTACACCAGCAGAACGGGTGCTGATTTAGCGGCGATTCACTCCGATTCCAACTGAGACGGCACGAGGCCCCTGGCATAGGCGTTGGTGCCGGTCAAGGAGAGTGATTGTGTCCAAGTGTTTCCTCTATTCATCCGCGCTCGTTGTTGCAGTTGGGATCCTTGGCGCGCAAGCGGAAGAGCCGGCCGCGGTCCTTGTACATGAGCCTAGCGCATGGGAAGGCTACAACCTCTACTCTCCGCTTGACGGGGCCGGCTCGTACCTGATCGACAACACGAGCCGGGTCGTCCACTTCTGGGACACGGATTACCGGAGTAACATTTCGTATCTGCTCGACAACGGCAACCTCCTAAGAACGACTACCTTCGGGAACGGCGGCAACGGCCACTTCTTCGGTGGTGGCGCGGGCTACGGCATCCGGGAGCTATCCTGGGAAGGCGAGGCGCTCTGGGAATTCGTCTATTCTAACGAAGATCACTTGCTGCACCACGACATCGAGCCCATGCCAAATGGCAACGTTTTGGCTATCGCTTGGGAGCGGAAAAGTGTCGAGGAAACCATCGCGGCCGGACGCGACCCGGAATTGGTCGGCGACGGCGGATTGTGGCCACTCTACATTATTGAAATCTCTCCGACGCGGCCAACCGGTGGCGCAATCGTTTGGGAATGGCACACCTGGGATCACTTGATCCAGGACTTCGACGAGTCGAAGGCCAATTACGGCGACGTCGCGGAGCATCCGGAGCGGATTGAAATCAATCCGCCGGGCCTCTGGATGGATCGCATCTCCGACGAAGAACGCGAAGAGCTTGAAGCACTTGGTTACCTCGGCGGCGGACCTCCGGATAAAGAGAAGAATGACGGTCAACGTCGGCGCGCGCTATCGGCGGACTGGCTGCATACGAACGCGATAGCGTACAACGCCGAACTCGATCAGATCGCGGTCAGCACTTTGGGCAATAACGAAATCTGGGTCATCGACCATAGCACGACGGCGGCGGAGGCGCGTGGCCTGTCGGGGGGCCGTTATGGAAAGGGGGGCGACCTGCTCTACCGATGGGGCAACCCCCGCGCCTATCGCGCAGGGTCCGCGGACGACCAGACCCTGTTCGCGCAACACAATGTACATTGGATTCCGAAGGACTGTCCAGGCGCCGGAAACTTTTTGATTTTCAACAACGGTCGAGGACGTTCCGACGGCGATTATTCGAGCATTGTGGAACTCGCCGCGCCGCAGGAGCAGGCTGGAGTCTACAGCGGGACGCCCGGAGAGCCCTTCGGTCCTGTGGCGCCTACTTGGGAGTACGCTGCGCCCATCAAGAAGGACTTCTACTCGACATTCATCTCCGGCGCGCAACGGCTGCCCAACGGCAATACCTTGGTCTGCTATGGAGCGAAAGGCATTTTCTTCGAGATAACCCACGGTCGCGACGAGGTCTGGCGGTTCGTCAGCCCTGTAAAAGGCCCCGAGGGTTCGAGTCACTTCGACGCTGAGAAAGAGCCGAGCAACATCGTGTTTCGCGTGCATCGATATGCCCCCAGCCACGTCGCATTCGTGGGGAGGGATTTGACTCCAGGCCTTAAGATCGCCGAATTCGTGAAGGAGCGTCCGCCCAGAATGCCGCGTGTGCGCCAGCCGAGCGGGGACTCGTAGTCGAATGGAACGCTTCTCCGTCTCGGAGACTCCTCGGCTGCTTGAGGAAGGCCCGCACAGCACGAGGGTCCTGCTCAGCTAGCCCGAAAAAAATGGGAGCTCTGCCACGAACACCCCAAGACATTCTATCCACGCGGTCAGAAGCCTTCGATACGCACCCCCAAACGCGGCTGCTCGACGATATTCATGTCGAGGTAGTGGCACAGCATTGCGCAGCGGTCTGCGTCGATGATGTGGTCGTTTCCCTTGTCGAAGACGATCCGGCCTTGGTGGCCGACGGTGTAGGTGTGCGAGGCGTACTGCGCCTCCCGCTCGGGTGACTTGGGGAGGATCAGGCTCCGGTCCGCCATGGCGCGGCGCAGCAATTCCGTCATGAATTCCTTGACGGGCCTCCGCCGCGGGCTGCCGTCTGGCAAGTCGCCGAGATCGATTACCGAGCCGAACTCGATGGCGGTAATCTTCTCGCCCCACGCGACGCCTTCGGCCATGAGTGCGTGGGCGACGGCGCGGCCATTGTTGCCGGAGTCGATCCCCACGGCACGGAAATCGTAGGCGCGGTCCAACTCGGCCATGTTCGCCTGTTGGCGCGCATAGTTGACACCTTCCAGGCGAAATCGTGCTACGTTGACCAGGTGCGTCCCCTCCGCGCGGTACACGACAAATTCCGACGGATCCCGGGCGTAGCCCAAGTCGCACCCGAGATAGTATGCGCCACGCGCTAGGCCTTCGGGCGCGTCGAAGGCGTCCTCCTCGCTCAAGACTTCCTCCACGAAATCCATGTCCTCATCCACACACGCGAGGTAGTCGTCCAGATCGAAAACCCCATGCGACGGCGCGCCGTGCTGCCCCTTCTTCAACATCGGCGCAACCAGTTTGGCCAGTCCGCCTCCCGATTTCGCCACTTCTCCCTCAACCTGCTCCATGAACTCTTTCATCGCTTTGCGGTACCTTTCGCGCGTCTTGGCCAAGGCGTCCACCCATGAGTGAACCGGACCGGTTATCCCTCCCTCTTTGCGCACCGGGAAAAGGCCGTCGGCCCTCAAGGTTCGCTCAAGCCGCCACGCGGTCATTCGCAAGCAAACGATTTCTTCCATCAGAACGGATTCGGCGTTTCTCGGCGTCCCTCCGCTCTTCCCCAAGGTCGAAGCGAGGCATTCCCATAGCCTCGAGGCCATGCCCTCCTCGACCGGATCAGGGCCTTCAGCCGACCGAATCCCTTCCTTGACGCGCTCCCACTCGGATGGAAACTCCATGCTCATCATTTCCCCCTACTACTTCATAGAAACCGTCCCGTTGCACACAGACTCGTCAATTCGTGTAACTCGCTAAATTGCATAGGTTTATGGCCTTGATCTCTCGAAAGGCTTGCCGTATACTTCAAAATGGAAGTTAAGCATTTCTCTTGAAAGCGTAAAGAATATACTTCTTCGCCCATGGCCATTGATTACCAAGACTTGCTTCTCAAACTCGAGGCCACCGTTGCCTCTTGGAGTAAAGAGGTCACCCATGCCCAGGGCCATCTTTCCAATCAGATCGCGGACACGCGCTCGCAACTCGGAACGCTAGTACGCCTGTTGGCGTCCCGTAGCGAGAATGGCGACGCGCTGACCGAGGCGCTCGACGATGTCCAGAAGCTGCAAACCGAACTCAGGGTCCGCGAGGAAGCGCCGCCGCTTCCGGATTCCAGCCGGCTGCATGAGGAAATCAGCGGCCTACGCACCTCGATAGAGGGCTTTCACGAGCGCGACCGCGACACGGAGGAACTCAACCGAGGCCTCGAGGCGCGGTTGGTGGAATTGCGAACGCGTGAGGAAGTAAACGAGAAAGCCCTCGCCGAAGCGCGTATCGAACTGGGAGACCTGCGCGCCGCGCTTAACCAGCGCGACGAAACGGTGCGCACGGCCACAGACAATACGTCGAGCCTCAGCCACACACTGGGCCTTCTGCAAAAGGAATTCGAGTCGCTGCGAAGCGACGCGGAGCTGGCCACCGAGAACGAGGGCAGAGTCAAGGACGAACTCAACGCGCTCCGAACCGCTATCGAGGAGCGCCTCTCCCAGCCGGTCGAGCCCTCGGCGGAAACCGCTTCGCTCACCGCGCAAATCGCCGACGCGGCCCAGAAAGAGAGAAGTCTCCATTCTGATTTGGAGACGTTGCGCGGCGAGCTGAGGCAACGAGAAGACGAGTTGGCGCGAGTGGAGGAGGAATGGGATCAAGCCGCGGCCGAATCGCTCCGCGCCCAAGACGAGCTAGGCGAAACGGCCGAGTCGCTCGCGAAGGTCGAGCAAGAGCTGGAGGAATTGCGCCGATCCATCGTCGAAAACGAGGACGCCGAAACGGGGCTGAGCGGGGAACTCGAGAAGTTGAAGGCTGTGCAGGACGATATGGGGGCGGAACTGGAAAAGGCCCGCGAAGAAAACGCGGCCTTGGAAGAAAGGCTCCGCGAGGCCCGACAGAATCAAACCGCCGCCGAAGAGCAACTCTCCGAATTTTCAGGGGACCGAGAGGCGGCCTCGGAAACTCTTGCACAGGCCGAAGAGTACCTCGAATCGGCTCGGACGGATGCCTCGGAATCGCTCAAGAAACAGGAATCCCTCAGCGGCGGATTGCCCGAACTATCCGGGCAGATCGAGGAGAAATCGGCTGAGCTCGAGCGCCGCCACACGGATATCGACGCGCTTCGTTCTCAGGTCGACGAAAAGGAAGGGGAGAATCTCCGCCTTCTCGAAGAACTGGGCCCCTCGCGCAACGCGGCGGATCAAGCGCGTTCATCCAACGCCCTCTCGTCGCTGATCACGGACGTTTCGTCCAGCGTCGTGGCCGAAGAGCGCCAGTCCGAGCTCCTGACCCATGGGGCTTATCTGATCGAACGCGAAGCGCTTCTCGATAACACCATCGAAGAATTGCGCGCGCAAATCGAGAACGACCAGAAAGAACCGGGCGCGACCGAGCAGCTTCAAAGCTTGAGCACCAGAGCGGAATACCTCAAGGCAACCACACTGGACATTGGCGAGGACGAACTCGGGCGATTGCTACTCGACGATGTGGATCGGCCCGAACAAGCGGAGCGCCATGTGGAAGACCTTGCGGCCCCAGATAACACGGTCGTCGAGGAAGAGAAGGTATCCGAACTCGACAAGGGCCTTTCCGAGCGCAAAACGGAATTGAACGGGCGGAACTCTGAGTTGGATGAACTTCGGGCGAAAGTCGAATCAATAGAAGCGGGGTTGGACGGCCGCAAGGCGGAGAGCGAGACGGCAAGAGACGGCCTGGCCGCCGCGGAACTCCGGGCAGAGGAACTCGAAGCCGTGCAACATGCGGAGGCTGCGGCGAACAGAGAGGCAAGCGCGGCCACTAAGGAAAAACGGGCCGCCCTCGAAGAAAGCGTACAAGCGCTCACGGAATCGTTCGAGGCGCGCGACGACGAGTTGGCAAGACTAGAACAGCAACTCGAAGGGACGCCGGAGAAAGCCGATTCGGCAGAGCCGCAATTCTCAATAGCCACGGCCGAGAGCGTCTGGATTAGCGAGGAGCCAGAAGAGGACGACCCCATCGCCAACGCGGCCTACGATGAAAGCGGCCGGAAACGCTCGATGGGCGAAATCCTAGTCGAGGCGGGGATTCTAACGCAAGATCAACTCGACGGAGCGCTCGCGGAGCAGCGAGCTTCGAGCCGCCGCCGCCTCGGCTCGATCATCGTCGAAAACGGCTGGGCCGACGAAGAAGCCGTATCGCAAGTGCTCGCGGGCCAACTCCGCGTGTCCTTCGTCCGTTTGCCCGAAGAAGTAATCGAACTCTACGCCGCCGACCTGATGGATGGGGAATTCGCCACGCATCACATGTGCATGCCCATCCGAGTCGATGGCAATACGATAGTCGTCGCCATGGCAAACCCCTTGGACCTGGTCGCCATTGAGGACATCGAACGCCGGACCCAGCTCGCCGCCCGCCCCGTAGTCGCAACCCTCGCCGGTATCACAGCGGCCATCGTGAAGTACTACGGCGCGTCCTTCGACAACGACGACGGTCCGCCTGGGGCCTAACCCGTATATCTCACCGCTTTTCTACTGCGACGGCGGATCCTGTCTCGCGATGGCAATGAGGCAAGCTCTTGAGTTCTTACGGCAAGTCGAGGCCAACGGTCTTGACGCAGGGCTTCGGGCGCACTGCTTTCAAAGATGGTTTCGCCATCGACATTTACCACACGCATAGACATGCAGGCTGTCTCTCGCGGTTAAGTCTTATGGGCTTCGGCCACACCATCGGAGAGTCCCACGATGAGCATGCCGCCATCATATAGGATTCGAGTCGAACATTTCAGCTTATCCCAATATCCGCGAACTCTATTGGGCGAAATACAGGAATGAAGGGGCGGTCTCGTTGTATCGTTTTCGAAGCAGTGATACCATGCCCGTTTCCCCTCGCGAGACTTGTGCGAGGCCATCGGGAACGCCCGTTGGCCATCAACACCTTAAGGCGAATCGATGTCTGGCAAATATGATGACGTGTACGCGGCGTGGCAAGCGGACCCGGAGAAGTTCTGGGCCGGCGCGGCGGACGATATTCAGTGGCACAAGAAGTGGGACCGCGTACTCGACGATACGCGCGCGCCGTTGTACCGCTGGTACGCGGGTGGCGAGGTCAACACCTGCTACAACGCGCTGGATTATCACGTAGAAAATGGCCGCGCCGACCAAGCTGCTCTCATCTACGATAGCCCGGTCACCGCCACGGCTCGTACCTACACCTACGGCGAGCTGCGCGATGAAACCGCTCGATTCGCGGGAGCGCTCCGGGCTCTCGGCGTTGACAAAGGGGATCGCGTCCTCATCTACATGCCCATGGTGCCTGAGGCCGCTATCGCGATGCTGGCGTGCGCGCGCATCGGAGCCGTGCACTCGGTCGTTTTCGGCGGTTTCGCGCCTAACGAGTTGGCTACGCGCATTGACGACGCGCAGCCGAAAGTTATCGTCTCCGCGTCCTGTGGGATCGAAATACAACGTGTTATCGCGTACAAGCCGTTACTCGATGAAGCCATCGAAATCGCGAAAGAGGAACCCGCCAATTGCGTTATCCTCCAGCGAGAACAGCTCAAAGCCGAACTCCTCCCTGGCCGCGACCGCGATTGGAACGAAGCGATGGCAAGCGCCGAGCCGGCCGGCTGCGTCCCCGTGGCTGCGACCGATCCGCTGTACATCTTGTACACCTCCGGGACCACCGGCGTGCCCAAGGGCGTCGTTCGCGACAACGGCGGGCATCTGGTAGCGCTCAAGTGGAGCATGAAAAATGTTTACGGCGTCGAACCCGGCGAGGTCTACTGGGCGGCATCGGATGTGGGCTGGGTTGTCGGCCATTCGTACATCGTCTACGCGCCGCTTTTTCACGGTTGCACGACTGTCCTTTTCGAAGGCAAACCTGTGGGGACACCGGACGCGGGGGCCTTCTGGCGGATTATCTCGGAGCACAAGGTCTCGGTTCTTTTTACGGCGCCCACCGCGTTTCGCGCTATCAAGCGCGACGACCCGAACGGCGAATTCATCGAACAGTACGACCTCTCAAGTTTCCGGACCTTGTTCCTCGCTGGCGAGCGGGCCGACCCCGACACGATCATGTGGACTGAGGATAGGCTGGGCGTCCCGGTGATCGATCATTGGTGGCAGACCGAGACCGGCTGGCCAATCGCCGCGAACTTTGCGGGCTTGGGCCTTTTACCCGTGAGGTACGGTTCTCCGGCGAAGGCCGCTCCGGGCTACGACGTGCGCGTCGTCGACGACGCCAATCAGGAAGTCCCGCGCGGCGATACAGGCGCTATCGTCATCAAGCTGCCGCTGCCTCCAGGATGCCTCCCCACGTTGTGGAACAACGACGATGGGTATAGGGAATCGTATCTGGAGGACTTTCCCGGTTACTACAAGACGGGCGACGCCGGCTATATCGACGAGGACGGTTACCTCTACGTAATGAGTCGCACCGACGACATTATCAATGTTGCGGGACACCGCTTGTCCACAGGCGGGATGGAAGAAATCCTATCCGCGCACGCCGATGTAGCCGAATGCGCCGTCATGGGGGTCGCCGATTCCCTCAAGGGTCAAGTTCCCATCGGTTTCGTCGTGCTCAAAGCCGGAGTCGATCGGCCTGACGGCGAGATTATCGACGAAGTGGTTGCCATGGTGCGCGAGCAAATCGGAGCGGTGGCTTCGTTTCGCAATGCCGTCGTCGTGCAACGGCTCCCGAAGACACGCTCCGGAAAAATACTGCGGGGCACGATGAGCAAGATCGCCGGGAACAAAGCCTACAAAATGCCGGCCACGATCGACGACCCTGCCATCCTCGGCGAGATCGAAGCGGCCCTACAAACGATCGGATACGCTACGTCTGCGAATCAGTAACTACCGGTTCAGCTGGTGATTACTGACGATGAAGACGGGAGCGCGTCTGTTCCGGAAGGCGCGGTCTTCAGCCGTAGCCATGGCACACGCAAAGTGCATTACTTCGTCTTTCCTCGTCATGCCTTCGGTTTCGGACGCTTCTACTGGGAACCGTCTTCGCCGGGTGCCGGGAGGACGCAGCGGAAGCCTACCGTGGTTAGTTGGGTTTCGGGGAAGAGTCCTTTGCGGGCGGTGGATCGGAGTTCGCCGGGGGGGGAGTGCCAGGAGCCGCCTCGGGCTACGCGGCGTGGTGAGGAGGACTGCGTACCGTCTCCTCCGTTGGCGGGTTCGTAGGGGGCGTAGCCGTCGAGCGTCCATTCGTGGACGTTGCCGGCCATGTCGAGCAGGCCGTCGGGTGTGGCGCCGCTTTCGTGCATGTTGACGATGGAGGGCATGCCTAAATAGTCGCCGAAGTTGCAGCGGGTGGATTCGGGTGCGAGGCTGCCCCATGGGTAGCCTCTGTTCTCGCGGCCGCGCGCGGCGAATTCCCATTGTCTTTCGGTTGGGAGGCGCTTGCCGGCCCAGGCTGCGTAGGCTTTGGCGTCGTCCCAGGTAACTCCGGTGATGGGTTGGCGCATGCCATTCAACTCGGGGTCGCGCCAGGATTTTGGTTCTTCGTGGTTGGTGGCTTCGAGGAAGGCTTTGTATTGCTCGACGGTCACGGGGGTCTTGTCCATGTAGAAGGGAGCGGCGCTTGCTTCGAATTCGGGCGCTTCTTCGCGCACTTCGTTAGAGCCCATGAGAAAACAGCCGCCCCCGAAATAGACCATGCCTTTGGTGGAGATTTCGGCGCCGTCCGCAGTCTGCACGGCTCCTGCTTCGGCGGGCCGGTAGGATTCGCCGTAGGCGTTCTTGAGCGCTTCGTGAAACTTGCCCGCGGATTGCCAGCGGTCGACGCGGTCTTCGCGCGTGGCCTTGCCGAGAATCGCGGTGATCGATGGCGCGACGTCTTGGCGCACGTCCATCACGGTCACAGATTCGTCGAGCGGCGTACGCAAGGTCAGTAGTTCGTGAAGCATGAGGCCGACCGCGAACAGGTCGGCGCGAAAATCGATACCGAGATGTTTTCGTTGTTCGGGCGCCGCGTAGGCCATGGTGCCAGTAACTCGTTTCGATTTGCCGCTTTCGGACGCAACCGACGGAAGGTCTTCAATGGCGACGGCGAGCCCGAAGTCGAGAACCTTGGCGCGTTCGCCGGACAGGAGCATTACGTTTTCGGGTTTGAGGTCGCGGTGCATCACGGTGCGGTGCGCGTACTCTAAGGCGGTGAGGATTTGCAGGATCAATTCGATGGCGAGGCGCACGTCGATCAGTTTCCTATTCTTCCTTTGCTTTTGCAGGAAATCTCTGAGCGACACGCCGTTGACGTATTCCATAGACAGGTACAGGACGCCCTCGGGTGTGGTGCTGACGTCATGCACGGCGACGATGTTTTCGTGCCGAAGGCGCCGCGCGACCTGTGCCTCTTTGATGAACAGGTACTGGCCCTTCTGTGTGCGAAGAGTGTAGGGGTTCATGAACTTGAGGGCTACTTCTTCGTCGATCAGTTCATCTTGGGCTTTGTAGACAACGCCCATGCCGCCACTACCAATCTGGCGTTCGACCACATAGCGGTCGGCCACTTTGTCGCCCGCCGCGAAAGCGACGTTGTTTAGGGTCGACGGCTGGGACTCGACGGGAACCTGGATCTTCCCGCCGCACCCGAAGCACGTCCCCTCGCGGCCTTGTACTGTCGGTGGCACTTGGATGCGCAAGCCACACGCGGTGCATGTTACTTGTATCAACTCTCGCGTTTCCTCTGTTGCCACCTGTCGTTGATGCGAGCCCGAGGTTCTCGCCGATTTTCTACTTCGACACCGGAGAAAGGTGCTATGTCGAGACTCATTCGAAGCAGGCGTTCCAAGACAAGACCTGCGGACGATAGCGTGGCGGCTCGCGTCGAGGTCGAAAGTTGAAAAGAGTCTTGTCAGAGCGGCCTTATCCGCTGTCGCAGTAGAAAACCGGTGAGCTATCCGGGCTGGCGCGTTCGCCATCCTATCACCGCAATCGAAACCGAGGCAATTCGGTGTGGCTATGGCGTGGCCGGCATTTGTCCTTGGATCCTTGACACTTGGCTCCGAACTTCGTTAGCGTGAGTGGTGACACCCGCACATGGCCCGGGTTTCACGGAGAACGCTCGATAGCTCGAGCGGATTGGAGTGCCACTTGTCTATTGCTGACATTCGCCACTGTTACGCGTGGAGCGCGGTTGTTTCTGTCGTAAATTTCTTGGCGCTATTCGCGCCGATCTTCGGATCCTCAACTTCCTCGCAGGCACAGATCGCTTTCGAGATTGGCGAAGTGAGCGGCCAAGCCGGTCAGACGATCGAGGTGCCTGTCACGATTCAGTCTAACGCCGTGCCGGCCTCGACGGCCGCGTTGTTTCTTCAGTTCGACGCGGAGAAACTGTCCGTGACGGGCGTGGCTGCGGGCGAAGCATTGCCGTCGGGCAAGGAAGTCCAAAACAATGCCAGCGCCGGCAAAGTTGGCCTTATCGCTTTTGGCCTCGGCGAAGCTCCCCTGGACGATGGGGTTCTGTTCGTGGTGAGCTTCGATACGGCTGAGGCGTCGAACGGAGATACGCTTTCTGTTCAAGGAGCCCAAGCGTCTGCCGCCGGTATCGACGCGGCAGCTCTGGGAGTGAGCGTCGCCGATGGCGCCATTGTTTTGGGATGCCCTGGCGTCGGCCTACCTTCCGGAATCCAAGCGACCGACGACGATCCCGATGGAGTTTCTATAAGCTGGGTGGCGGTCGCAGGCGCAGTCGAATACCGGGTATACCGTAGCTCGACGGGCGTTGTGGCGGAGGCGGAACCTATCGGCGCGTGGTCGGCGGAGACGACTTTATTTGACGATACCATGCCGCCTTCGTCCGGCGGAGGGCTCGCCTGCTCGGGCGAAGCAGGCGATACATTCTATTATTGGGTGGCCGCGCGGACATCGACCGACTGCGAAAGCGGGCTCGGGGGACCGTCCGCCGGATCCAGAGCAGACAAGCGTGTGTTGGCTGCGTACGCGCATGGAAGACTCGATGGCGCAGGGCTCGCGACGCTGGCGCTGCCGAGTCGATCTTCCCGAGGCGATCTTCTTGTGCTTAGCACTTTACTGTTCATTTTTGCTCTCTGTAAACGCTGCGACAATGGACAATTCGTGTTCCCCTTCTTTCGATGATATCGCGCCTTCTAGGGCAGTCGGGGTATTATTGGAAACTTAGTAGACCTACGTAAGTCTTAGAGCGTTTTAAGAAATTATAGATACGAAGCGGCACCAAAAAATCCTCGCG
>CAYNZS010000081.1:0-15329 GCA_964401695.1 uncultured Nitrospirales bacterium | reverse complement strand
CGTCCCAGCCCGCATACTTGAGCTGCGACGAGAATCGGCCGCCAAAATTGCTGCGTGTAAACCAGCCAATGGGCACGGACTGTATTCCGATCCCCTGCACCTCGGTCCTCCCGCCCGCGGCAGGCGCGATGGTGCCGCAGAGGGGCGAGGTCATCAGGGCCACGACATTGGCGGGGTCACGTCCATCAATGGTCTTGTCCTTCACGAGATCGAAGAAGATGGCCGAACCCATCCCATGGCCGCCACCCCATTGCTCGTAGTCGCTGGTGGGGATGGTCTTGACCTTTCGGTTCGTCAAGTCCAGTCTCAGGATCTTTCCGGCATATCCGTTCATTGCACGCGTACTCCCATGCTCCCCTCGGGTTTCCAATTGCTTCCTGCAAGCGCCATCTTAGTCATGTCCGCGCTCGGGCCTAAACGGTTTGCGCGTCAGCGGCGCAGTCCGCTGCATGCGCTGGTTGGGCTATTAACATTATTGCCGCGGTTACTGCTATGGATATTCTAGCGGAAACGGTAGAGTTTTGGAGTAGTTTTCTTCGAAGGATAGGATAGGCGTGGCGTGAATGGGCGGGCGGGGAGGCTCAGGTGCAGGAACAGAAGGAGAGTACTGAGCGTTTGGAGTCCTTTCCGGGCCGTTTGGACAGACGGCGGGCACTCCCAAACACGGACTATTGGGGGCGGATAGGTCATGCTGCAGCATCCAACCGCACAGGCGGCGACCTGCAGGGAAGTATGTCCTCGGTGACAACCAGAACTTTGCCGCAAACCGGACATTGGGCAGGCTTATACCCGGGCAGCTCTACACAAATGTCCTCCCAAGTGGGTTATGGTTCAGAAGTCTCGTAGGGTTCTTGGGCGCACTGAAGTCGGCCATATTGAGTGATTCCCGTTTGCTGGGATGGAACAGGCCGAAGCAACGCGTGGTATGGGTATAGCGGGCCGGAACGTGGGCAAGAAAGCGTTGGATGAATGTGGCCGCGTCGAGCGAGAACGTTTCTTGAGTCCGATGGGGCCTGCTTTCGTATTCACCCCTGTGCTTATAACGCACGGTGACTCGCTCGCCGTTGAGGCGAAGAAATTGCTGCACAAGTGGCTCAATCGCCGAAGTCAAAGGAAAAGCATGACCTGGGAGAAATTCAACCTGATGGAAAAGCGATTCCCACTGCCGCGGCCACGCATCCGCGTGAGTTTGTTTGCGCGGCCCAAGCCACCGGTGCAGATTGGCCTGTTATGATTGCGCGTGAAAGGCGATGTGAGAAGCCGTGCGCGTGAATAGCGCAGCACGGTTTTGAGAGGGGCGGGCGGGACAACCCAGTATGGACGAAATAGCGTGGCACCGCCGGGAAACCAGGCGGCAAACAGAGAAAACAAACCTCGTCCTAGAGCTTGGAAGCCCCCCGCCTACTCGACAAGCACACTGCTTACTGGTACTGTTGCCGGTGAGCGGATCCATATTCCACCGCCTCCTCCAGGAACGCTCTGATATTCTCGATCGGTGTACCACTGACAATACCGTTGCCCGCCGCTAAGCACAGCCCCCCGTCGGGCCGGTCGAAGGTGTCGATCAGGAACCGTACTTCTTCCCTGATGCCCTCAGGGTCCTTTTCCTGCAGCACATGCTGAACATCGATGCCCGCCAGAAAACTGAGCCTGTCACCGAATTCCCGGGCCACCGCTTCTTCATCCATAGTGCCTTTCTGTACGGGATGAAAGACGTCCAAACCGGAATCGATGAGGGCCGGCATCAGGGGCGTGTTGTCGCCGCAGCTGTGCAGCCACCAGTGAAAGTTCTTTTCCCGCACCGTCCTGCCAATCCGCATATAGTACGGCTTGATCATAGCATCGAAAATCTCCGCGCTGATAAAGGAATTGGTCTGATGACCCAGATCGTCGGAGGTGAAGAATCCGTCGGGTTCTATGTCCCGGGCCGCTCTGTCAAGGTAACCGCAGTATAGATCACAAAGAGCGTTGTTGAGACGATGGATGTTCTCCGAGTCAGCGTAGTAGTCGGTGAGCAGGTTCTGCATCCCCCGTATGGACCAAGGACGCTCAAAGAACATCTGCCACCAGCCAAAGATGACGTACATGTCTCTCTTCCGGCACCGCTCGGCCTTCTCGGCCAGCGCATCAAATTGGGCGCACGTCTCAGGATCCGGCAGTTTCTCGATGAATTCATCTAATTTGCTCCACTCGTCTACTACTGCGGTACTGTCGTGGCCGGCTCCGGATTTGATCTGCCAGGACAATCCCATCTCCCTGAAGTCGACCGGGTTCAGCCACAGCATTGCCGCGTCCGTGGCGATTCTGTCAAACTCCTTGAGGCGGTCGCCGTACTGATCCACAAGCCCCTCTCCCCACCACTTGGTCATGATAAGGGGTACGCGTGAGGGGTTGCGGCGCTCGACTGCCTTGATGACCTCCTCCCGAGGCAACGGTCCCCACGTCTTCGATGTCTGCATGTCTTGTCCTTTTGTTCTGGTTAGACCTTCAATGACTTCTGTCTGGGCTATTTCCTTCCACTTGCCGCCCTCCTCAATCTCCAGTCGAACCGTTCGCTTGGCCTTGGGCCCCAGCGGGTAGAGCTGCGCGGTCAGCTTCAGAACACCGTCGTGAACCGTACACAGGGCGAAGCAAATGACCTCGTCCCGGGCGACCTCGGAAACCGTCAAACGCTGACAAGTCCCGCAAGGCGAAACGAGAAGTGTGAAGGTAAGGATGAGAGCCGCACCCGAGCGTGTTGCTATCGTGTGACAAATCTCCAAAGCCGTACCAGGTTCGATCTCGGCCATTCCGCGGAAACGCCATCGGCCCACAGACCGCTTCAGGTGTCCTTTGTGGCGTATTCGTCGGAGGTTTTCTCGGCATGTGCCTTGCCGTCCGCCGCCAGGACGGCGCCGCCTAATCCCACAGTCGCGTCCACGGCCGCCCGTTTCGCGAGTTTTGCCTTGCCGTCCATGCGTCCAACCTCCTGGCTGTCGCGGAACCATCCTGAAACGTACCGCGTTGTCACATGGTTTCGTCTAACGGGCGAGACTGTCCTTGGGCTTAATGCTAGCCGTCCAGGGGCCAACCCGGCCGGTACTCCCGGCTCAGAAGCCTGTTGGCCTTCTTGCTGTTGGTGACACGCCCGTTTTGGGCATCGTATTCGATCTTCTCTCCGGCCCGGTATGCGACGAGCCCGAGAGACATCTGTTCCATCATGCTGCCAGAGTAATCGAGGTCGCACGATGTTTTGAGGTCGGTTTTACAGGCGTTGATCCACTCGTATTGGAAATCGCCCATTGGTTCAATGGCCTTCTTGCGCGGCTCGTAGTAGGTCATGTCAGCGTCGTCGCCGGAGGGGATTACGAGGCGTTCAACGAAGGACGTCACGATGTCGCCTTTGCTGCCTTTAAAGAGTGTTCCATGCCCCCAGCCGACCTTGTTAAGATCGACGTATGGCCTTGGCGATTCCGGCATTGAGCCGCCCTGATGCCAGAGGACGTCGATTTCGGGCCGCCAGTCGTTGGCCGGGTGCTTAAACGCGGCCCTCAACTCGACCGGTGTCACTTCAGGATTGTACTCGTCGCCGGTGGCTTCGGCGGACAGCGGTGTGTCGGCCTCGATCACATTCCACACGAGTTCCATAACGTGACTGCCCATGTCGCCGACTTGCCCAGTGCCGAAGTCCCAGTACATGTTCCACTGAAGGCAGTTCGCGCCGGGTCCGCCGGAAAAGTACTCGGGGTTGTAGGGGTGATACGGAGACGGCCCAATCCACAGATCGTAATGGAGGTTCTTGGGCGGCTTTCCCTTTCCGGCGGGATAGCCGTCACGACGGAGCTGACGATTGCCCCACGCATGTACAGATTCCAGTTCGCCTATGGCGCCATCGCGGACCAATTCACGTACGCGACTGAAATTGCGAATGGCGTGGCGCTGGGTGCCGTGCTGGACGGCGAGTTTGTCCTTGTTCTTCAAATAGGTCTCGCGGACCTTCCGGACTTCCTCTACGCTGAGGCCCATGGGCTTCTCGAGATAGAGGTGCAGCCCCCGGTTCATGGCCCAGATGGCTATGTGCGCGTGCGTGTGATCCGGCGTGCAGCACACGACGGCGTCCAGGTCTTTCTGTTCGAGACACTTTCGCCAATCGACGTAGTGTTTGGCATTGGGAAACTGTTCTGCGGCCAGGGCGAGGTGCTCTTCATCTACATCGCACAACGCAACGACGTTCTCTCGCTTCAGTCCTCGGTAGTGGGCCGTGGCACGGCCATGCGCGCCAATGAGGGCAATGTTCAATTTGTTGCTGGGCGCATTGGCTCCCGACACCACACCGCTGGGCAGGATGAGCAACGAAGCCCCTGCGGCAGCTGTGGCTTTGACAAAATCGCGTCTCTTGATTCTCTTCTTCAGCATGGTTCTCTCCATATTACCTCGTGTATTCCCAACGCCGCGGCTAGGCAAAGCGCTGCGGCTCAAGCCGACATTTCCCGCGTGGACGCCCGTGGCCGCCACGGGCGCGTTATCTACCATTCTATGCCCGTTCTTATTGGGGCGTCAAATGCCCACAAACAGGTTCACAACTGTCACTGTCAGGACCAGGTCAAGCATTCCTTGCGTAGATACTCCAAAGCGTCTTCGCGGCTGCCGCCGATGTGGCATTCGAGCGCGACGAAGTTTTTGTAACCAGCATCATGAATGGCCTTGAAGATGTTCTTGTAGTTCAGTTCACCCGTGCCTGGTTGCTGGCGTCCTGGATTGTCGGCCACGTGAAAATGACCAATCCGGTCGATGTTCTTCTTGATATTGCGGATGATGTTGCCTTCGCTGATCTGCTGGTGGTAGATGTCGAAACACATCTTCACATTTTCGCTGTCCACCGCCTCGAGACAGGAAGTAGCCTGCGTGATTGACAAGGACATTGAGCGCCTCGAGAACGAGAGTTACCCCCTCGTCTTCGGCGATGGGCGCCAGGCGTTTCAGGCATTGGACTACGTGCTCTGTCTGTTGTTCGCGCGATATATCGTCTCGTTCGTTTCCCGTGAGGCCGATCAAGTTCTTGCAGCCCAGCTAATGCGCCAACTTCACTTGCGCTTTGAACTGCCTGACGAGCCGGTCGTGGTCGCTCGGATCCACCATCTGTCTTGGGGCAATCCCGCCGGCGCCGTTGATGCAACTCAACTCGACGCCACACCTGTCCATCGCCTCGCGCAAGGCGTCCAGGTCGCCTGTGGGAAAGAGCCACTCGAAGGCCGGGAATCCCCACTCCGCCACCTACTCCAGCCTCTAGTCAATGGTTTCGCCCTCGGTCGACTCCCACGGCAGGGACATCTTGAGGGGAGCGTCCGCAAAAGGCCCCTTCTTCTCTCCTTGGGCGGAAGCAGGAGCGCTGTGCGTCAGTCCCAAGCTGCTAGCCGCCGTTGCACACGTCGACAAGAACACTCGTCGGTTCATCTTCAATCCTCCCTTATCTGACAGTCAAATAGCGCGCGTGGGTCACGACCTTGGCGCCAATCTTTGCCAGCTTCTCCCTCAGCGTTGTCAACGACCAGTGCTTTACGCTCTGGGGTAGCGCGAGTCTGCGAAGGACGTTGCCCAAGTTGTATGCCGAAGCGAACAATAACAGCCGCACCTGGTTGTCCACAAAGTCGTGGCACGAGAACCGAGGCCCCGGCAACGTCCGTGATCATCAGACGACCTCAAACCGCGCAACAGCCCGAATATCCCGGGAAGATGCGCCCACCTGCATCTCGTATCCGCCCGGCTCAACAGCCCAGTTCCCTACTTCGGGATCCCAGAACGCGAGAAGACGGTCATCGAGGCTGAATTCTACAATCCGCGTTTCACCCGGCGACAGATCAATTTTCCGAAATCCGCGCAGTTCTTTGACGGGGCGCATCAAGCGGCAGGCCGGATTCCCGAGATACAACTGGACCGTTTCCATTCCCTGCCGATCGCCGCTATTGGTCACCGGAATCGTTACCGTAACCGTTTCCCCCTGACGGACCGTTTCCGGGACCTCAATCTCGCCGTAATCGAAAGTCGTATAGCTCAGCCCGTGTCCGAAGGGGACGCGCGGCCGGATGTCCCGTTTGTCATACCATCGGTATCCGGCAAACAGATCTTCACCATAGAGGACCCGGTTGTTCTCCCCGGGGTAGCAGGTGAAAGCCGGCGTATCCTCCAGCCGGAAAGGAACTGTTGTCGGCATCTTGCCACTGGGGTTGACATCGCCGAATAGGATGTCAGCCAAGGCGTTGCCAAATTCTTGACCGGGGAACCAGCTCTGTAGAACCGCCGGAGCCGAATCGAACCACGGCATCTCAACCGGGCTGCCTGCATTGAGGACGACCACTGTATTCGGATTGATCCGGCAAATTCTCTCAATCAAGTCGGCCTGATCTCCCGGTAGAGACATGTCCTCGCGGTCATTGCCTTCGGTCTCCCAGTCGCTATTGGACCCCACCACCAATATGACACCGTCCGCTTCGGCGGCTGCCTTTTCGGCTTTTGCCGTCATGTCGGCTGGTACAGGCGGCAGGACGCCGTACCGCAGTCCGGTGATGGGCGGCGTACCGTCTTCCCGCCGGTACTCGATCGTCAGTTGATAGGAACGACCGGCTTCTAAGGACGCCTCCGCCCGGACCTCAGTGGTCCCATTGCCGAAAAAGGAATCGCCTGCAGTTTGGTGCGCCCAGTTGTCAACGACCACGTCGCCGTCTAGCCGGATCCGGCTGAGGCCGGCGCTCATCAGGCCGAATGTGTAGACGCCATTCTGGTCGGGGGTGAACAGGCCGGAGAGCCGCGCACTGAAGCGGTTGCCGATGATGCTGAAGCCCCGCCTGTAGCTGGGAGGACCGAACCAGAGCAACCGTGACCGTCCCTCCAACGCACCTTCGCCGATCGAAGCCGTCATTTCCGGATCCTCGTAGAACTCCACCAGGAGTCCCGATTCATCCATGCCTTTGGCTTTCAGGAGCCTGGGTTCAATCGCCGGAACATACTTGTAGGTGTGGCAACCTTTCTCGTAGAGAATCTCGACTTCATTCCCCAGCCGGTTCCGTATGGCTTCCAAGGGATGGACCAGGTAGTGTGGGTTTACACTGCAGCTGCCGCCGCCCTGGGCCTGTCCCTGGAGGGCATTGGGACCGACGACAGCGAGTTTCTTGAGGGATACCTCCTTCAGCGGCAATGTGCCGTCGTTCTTCAGCAGGACCATGCTCTCAGCCGCTGCCTGACGGGTGAGCTGCCGGCGTTCCGGGGTATCTTCAGATCGCTCTTCCCGTTCGACGGGATCGTCCAATTTGCCGGTAAGGATTGTCACCTTCAGCAGGCGCCTGACGCTCTCATCGATGAGCGACTCATCCACATCGCCGTTACGAACCGCTTCAACCAGTTTCTCTCCCCGAGTTCGGGCAGGTCCCGGCATCTCTAAATCCAGTCCGCCGTTGGCGTTGCCCACGGTCTCCTTGGCCGCTCCCCAATCGCTGATCACAATGCCGTCGAACCCCCACTCCCCTTTGAGGATGGCGGTCAGAAGCTCCCTGTGGGAACTGGCATAGATGCCGTTGATTCGGTTGTAGGCCGACATCACGGACCAAGCGCCCCCCTCCTTGACCCCGAACTCGAAGGGCATCAGATGGATCTCCCTCAGGGCCCGTTCACTGACTTCGGAACTCATGGTATGGCGCTGGTATTCGGAATCATTGCACACATAGTGTTTGAGGCAAACAGCGACCTTTTCGCTCTGGACCCCCTTGGTGAAGGCAACGGCGATCTGGGCAGACAGATAGGGATCTTCGCTGTAGCTCTCAAAGTGACGGCCCCCCAGAGGCGTCCGGTGTATATTCATTGTAGGCCCCAAGAGCACTTGCACTGACTTGCTCTTGGCCTCAAGCCCGAGGATCCTCCCCACGTCACGAATAAGCTGCACATTCCAGGTTGCCGCCAGCGCGCTTCCGCCAGGGAAACAAGCCGATGTGGCACCGCTGGTGGAGTCCCCTCTGACGCCATTCGGTCCATCGCTGACCTTGAGTGGGGGTACACCGAGTCTCTCGATACCGGTGCCGTGCCAGCCATCGGATCCGGCCATCATGGCAACCTTCTCCTCCAGCGTCATTCTCGATAGCAGTGTCTCAATGCGGTCCATCAGATGGCAGTGCCTCGCAAGTATTCGTGCGCATTGTCATAGTTGAGCTTGCAGCGTCGACCGCATTGTATCAGGTTCAATGACTCCTAGAGAATCTGTGCTTCGGAAATGCCCTGGCTCAGAATGCAGGCGCACTTGAGGCTATAGAGGCGGGTTGTGGGAGAAGACATGGTATTGGCAATTTCTCTATGCTCACTCGAAAGGTAGTGTTAGAGAAGGCGCAGCAGTTAGGCAGCCAAGGCGATATCGCGCTTTGCGACTTCAGCCAGTACGTGATCGGTCTTCGCCAGGACGTGCCGCTTGCGACCTCTGAGCCTGTCAAATTCGAGTCGGAGTGAAAGCGCCAGTGAACACGTATGACGCAGTGTTAGCTGCCGTTGAATTCTCGGACGGCGTCGAACATGGCCGCCATGTTTTCGATGGGGGTGTTGGCCTGGATATTGTGGACTGTATTGAAAACGAATCCGCCGTTTGCGCCGAAGATCCCGCAACGTTCCAGGGTCTGTTGGCGCACTTCTTTGGGGGCGCCGAAAGGCAAGGTCTTTTGCGTATCCACGCCGCCGCCCCAGAAGACGAGCCGGTCGCCGTACCGATCTTTAAGATTTCGAGGATCCATTCCGGTGGCGGAACACTGGACGGGATTGATGATGTCAAAGCCGGATTCGATGAAGTGTTCCATGAAGTTCTCGACGGCGCCGCAGGAATGTTTCATGATTTTCCAGGCGGTATGCGCGTGAATCCAATCGGTCATCGCTTTGTAATAGGGATGCCAGAGGGAATCATAGGTTTCGGGGGAACAAAAGCTGCTGTTCTGTGTGCCGAAATCCGTGCCGCAGAGGAACACGGCGTCGAATACGTCCCCCACCGCGGCGTGAATCTTTTCGAGATTCGCTAGCGCGTATTCGACTTGCTCCTCGAAGATTTGGTGCAGCAAGTCTTGCCGGGTCAAGGTGCTCATGTACCATTCCGGGATGTCGCGGATGCCTTTGGGGTGTTTCAAGAAGGGCGCCGGGACGAGGGCGATGTCGCCGACGGCCGTGCCCGGAAGCGTACCACAACGGCACGGCCGGTCTTCGCCGCCGCTTCCGTTTCCTCCTTGAAATAGGCAAGGTCTTCCTCGTTGATGGGGCCGAATTCTTCCAGGTTATCTTCGGGATTGAGCTCTTCTTCGTTGAACTCCGGTTGCCGCACGATTGTGTCGAAGAAGAAGCCGCTGGCGGGCATGTGTCCGCTGGGCGGCGCCGAGGTGTCGCCCTCGGGGAATATATAGGTTCCGTCCTCTTTTTCCAGTACCCTGAAATGGTCTGGGACCAGCAATTCTTGCCCCCATGGCGCGCGCCACTCTTTCCAGCCCCCCAGCGGAAACCCGAAGATGGTCTCGGGCGGCGGGACGCCGACAGTACTGACGCCGAGGGCCTCGGTCAAGTCGTCTTCGACGAGGCCGAGCATCTGGTAGGGCTCGGCCACCTTTACCGGGCGCCTCTCGAGGCCAAGATGTTCGCGCAGGGCTTGCACGGCCGTAACGTGTATGCCGGTCACGGCGGTGCTGCCGAAATCGATGGGGATGGGGCCGGCTCGATGGCCCAACGCGTTTTCGACTTTGTCACGGGGTGTCATGAGGGTCCATTCTTTCCATCCACATACGCTCGATTTCCTCTAGCGATCGTCCCTTGGTTTCGGGTACGAAGAACAAGGTGAACAAAACGGTGACGGCACAGAAGACGGCGTAGACCCAAAACGGAAAAGCGTGATGGAACAGCCGCACAAGCGACGGCGCGTCGTTTAGCATGGGAAAGGTCTGCGACACGAGGTAGCAGGACACCCAGAGGGTCACCGTCGCAATGGCCATCGCGCGGCCGCGGATACGCGTGGGGAAGATCTCGGAGAGAATGACCCAGGTAACCGGCCCCATGGACATGGCGAAGCAGGCGATGTAGCCCAGGATGAAGATCAAGGCCCAGGCCCCGCTGATTTGCAGGAAGAACGCCAAGCCCAACACCAGCAGCGATACGCCCATCCCGGCCGCGCCGCATATCATCAGCGGTTTACGGCCAAAGCGATCCACGCTCCAGATGGCCACCAACGTGAACAGCAAGTTGACCGCTCCCACGGCCACGGTCTGCAGCAGGGCCACGTCCATGGTAAAGCCGAGGTCTTTGAAGATCTCGGGGGCGTAATACAAGATGGCGTTGATTCCCGTCACCTGCTGTAGGATGGCCAGCGCGACGCCGATCAACAACATCAACCTCATGCCGGGCCGCAGAAGTTGAGCCAGCGAGCCCGATTCCCGCGTCAGGTTTTCGCGAATTGCCGCCAATTCAGCCTCGGCGTGGGCCGGTCCGCCCACTCGGCGCAGAGTGCTTTCCGCTTCTTTATCGCGGCCGTTCTTGACCAGCCAGCGGGGGCTTTCCGGCACAAGAAACATCAGGAAGAACAGCATCAGGGCGGGAAGGGCCTCTGACGCGAACATCCACCGCCATCCGTATAGGAGGTTCCAGTCTTCTCCCAGCGTGGCGCCGTATCCCTCGATGAAGTAATTGACGAAGTACACGACTAGAATGCCGCTCACGATGGCGAGTTGGTTCAGGGACACCATGCGGCCGCGAATCCGCGCGGGAGAGATCTCGGCGATGTACAGGGGGGACATCATGGAAGCCGCGCCAACGCCAACGCCGCCAAGAACGCGGTAAAGCACAAACTCAGTCAGGCTGCGCGGCAGGGCCGAGCCAACCGCTGATATCAAGAAGCAGATCGAGGCGATGAGCAGCACTTTCTTGCGTCCGATCCGATCGCTGACGGCGCCCGCGCAGGCCGCGCCGATAATACATCCAATCAAGGCGCTGGAGGCCGCCCAGCCTTTCATTGCCGGCGTCAATTCAAAGAACTGCTCCAAGAAACCGATCGCGCCGGAGATCACCGCCGTGTCATACCCGAAGAGCAGGCCGCCAAGCGTGGCCACGAGCGACACGAACAACACATACACCCAACTTCCACCCACGCCATCTCTCTCTTCGTCATGCATTTTCACCCTCCGAAAATTCGTACTCACGGCCACTCACCCCATTTTTGTGTGGCGGATTTCGCCAAATTGCCCTAATAAACCTGTTGAAGCGAACGGGCTCTCCCGTGGACAAGCCAGAACGCGGGTGACCGACGCAGCGGCTAACCCGGATATCTCACCGCTTTTCTACTGCGACGGCGGATAAGGCCGCTCTGACGAGACTTTTCTCGACTTTCGACCTCGACGTGACCCGCCACGCTGTCGTCCGCAAGCCTTCGAATAAGTCTCGCCACACCAACCTTCTCCACCGTCTCGCTACGAATACCGGTGAGATATCCGGGCTAAGTTCGTCACGATATTGATCGTTCGGAAGCCGTTTCTGTGGAAATCGACGGTCAATGAACTCTACAGAGCGGATGTAGAATGTGCAATGTTTTCATTGCGGATAGATACTTGCGAGGCACAGGTTTGTTCCACGAAACCGAACGGTGTTAGAAAGACTCACAAGCTCTGAGCAGAAGTAACGCGATCGACCATTTCATCGCGCACCTTCCAGAGTCACATCACGCAGGCTGCGCACACGCTTGCCGTCGCGATCCGTCAATTCGGCGACCAACGTGCAAGATCCTGTGTCGGCGGGAAGCGTTGCCTCCAAGCTTAGAACCGTCTTTCCCAAAGGTTCCACCGCAAACTCTTTCTTTGTTAAGGCGCTGGAGTCGCCGTTCCGTATCAGATACAGCCGGACTTCACTCTCCCAGTCGCTGTCAAGGTCGTTGATCACATGAACTGAAAACGTGCGCTGGCTTCCGGCCTCCAGCGTCTCTGCCCAGAAGTCGAGCATCAGACCTTGCGGGTTGAAGGCATCGCCCACATACTCGGCGAAATACGGTTCGAAAACTAGATTCTCCACGTCGATGAAGTCATCGCTTGTCGCTCCTCCTTCGGGGCGGGGCTTGTCGCCGGGCCGCGAGCCCGTGAGGCCGCAGAAATGCAGCACGCCGGCCGCGCTTCGATGTCCCCGCCAAAACTCGGTCAGGGCCGCTACGTACCGGGCGTGGAGCTTGCGCCGCTGCTGGGCCGTTGATTCTTTTCCGAGAAGGCTTTCGTATACGCGGTCGGTCAGGCATGTGGGATCTCCGGCGCGGTCAATCCACAACCAGTCGTATTCGTTGATGACGATTGCAGGGCCTTCCTTATCGGGAGGACGCACAAGGCCGGGATTGTCTGCTATTTCTCTCAGGTAGAAGGGTTCCTTGCCCTCGCTTCTCCACGTGCGAATGAACATATAAGGATGCGCTTCGACGCAGTCCCCTTCTTTCTGCGGCCCCCCAAATCCGTTTTCCCAGGGCCGGTTCGACAGATCGAGATCCCGCACGGCCCGAATGGCGATGCCGGTCTGGTCGGTCTCGCTCTCATTCTGGCCGTCCCAGATGACGACGCTGGGATGGTTCCACCGTTCGCGCATCCACGCGGTGTACTCGGGGATGATCTTGTCCGCTCTGGGATCTTCGGGGCCCTGGCCGCTTAGGAGCCAGATGGGAAATTCGTCTTGAATGAGGAAGCCTTCCTCGTCGGCGATGTCGTACCAGGCTTCGGGGGGAAACCCGATGCAGTAGCGGATCGAGTTCCAATGCATCGTCTTGTATGCCTGGTGCAGGCGCCGAACCCAGTCCGGACGCCAGGGCAGGTCGCCGCGGAGTTCGTCTTCGAAGAAGCGATGGACCGTCGCGTTCGTGCCGCGCATGAAGTAGGGCTTCCCGTTCAGCACGGCCCTCCCGGTTTTCGGATCGAATCTGAAGTTCCGCATGCCAAACCGGACGTTTACCGCATCGGATTCCATGGAAAGCGTTAGCCGGTACAGGAAAGGGTCTTCGGGCGACCAAAGGCGGCAGTCCTTCATTGGGATGTTGACGGAGACCTTTTTCGTCTCGCCGGGCTGGAGATCGACGGGGGGCAGGAGCTTCGAATTGATGAGTTTGCCGGACTTTGCTTCGGAGACGCTGAGCGTCATCGCCGCGCCAGATGCCTGGCCGCCTGCTTGCATCTCGACGACCACGTCGACCGCCTCACGGACAATGTCCGGAACGGTCTGAATATTGACGACATACGGCGCGTGTGTCAGTATCAACTCGACCGAATCGTAGATGCCTGGTATGTAGAGGAACGTTTCAAAATCCCAACCGGACGGCTGCCCGGCCGCCACCGTCTCGCGATTGGCGCCGACACGGATGACCACTTCGTTGGGAAATCCGTCTCCTTTGAGGAGATGGTTGACATCCAGGTAGGCTGGCGTGAAACAGGGCAGGTGATCGCCGGCCAGTCGGCCGTTCACGAAGACTCGCGTCGTATACCGAGCCTTATGGATTTTCAGCAGAGCGATCTCTGGAATCGGCCCGTCGACCGAGAAGGTACGCCGGTACCAGAACGCCTCACGCCGGGAACTGACTTTGCCAACTTCTTGAAACGACGGTTTTGCCATATCCAGAAGCCCCGGCACGGTGATGGTGCGCGTGAACGTCTCCGGGACCGAATCCATCGACCCCTGCGCCACTTCCCACGTTCCGTTGAGCGAAATCACCTGACGAGGAGCGACGGGCATCAGGACCGCGTCGGCGCGGGGAGTAGTTACAACGAGAGATGACACCGCCAGGCAACCGGCGATGATGCGCTGAAATGACATCTGTTTTTCCTTTTCGACAACTCTGGCTGGAAACCGGCAGCGCAATGCCGAGAGGAGGCGTCTGCACCGGCATCGTCTTCTCTGCCATGACTCTTCTTGTGCCTTCTCACTCGAGAAGAAGAATGAGACAACCGATATTCCCTATATAGGTCCCCGTCCACGCGGCTCGAAACGACACCTCCAGCCGCGCAAACCGCCTGCGCTTGGTATAGGCCGACAGTTCCCATGTAGAGTTGCTCGTGACCGCCACGGGCAACTCATTTGCCATCGTAGAGGCACACGCTGACCGCTTCAAGGGCGAACTTTGCCAAGGGTGTTGCACTTCTCGACCGCCATGTACGCGAATGGATTCTGCGTTCCGCAACGGGAACGAGTCAGTCGAGAGGGAGCACCCAAACGTTTCTGAAATTCACCTTGTCGTCGTGATCTTGCAGAAGGAGCGGACCGGTAGCGCCTTCTTCTTCGCCTATTCCGTGCGCAGTCACTTTGGGTACGTCCAGGTTCTCGTGAATGGCCACTCCATTGTGCAACACCGTCATCATGGCATTCTTCGTCTTCTTCCCCGAAGCATCGAAGTGAGGGGCTTGGAAGGTGATGTCGTAGGTCTGCCATTCGCCGGGGGGAAGACACATGTTGACCTTGGGGGCGGCAATCCTGTAGATGCCGCCGCATTCGTTGTCCAACCCTTCCAGGGCAAAGCTGTCGAGGACTTGGATCTCGTAGCGGCCATGAACGTAGACGCCACTGTTGCCCCGACCCTGGCCGCGGGCTGAGGGCTTGAGTGGGCTCGCAAACTCGACATGGATCTTCGCGTCGCCAAACTCTTGCTTGCTCACGATGTTGCCGCTTGAGAGTTCCATCGTGCCGTCGGCGGTGACGTGCCATCTGGGCACCGGGTGCCACGCGTCGAGATTCTGGCCGCCAAAAAGGACGGCGGCACCCGCGGGTGGCCTTTCGCCCAGTGTTGGCGACTTCTTGTAGACGCGGGTTAGGGTGATCGCCCCGGCATGTTCGCCGCCGGTGAGTCTGCCGCTCAAGTCTTCCTGCTGGGCTGTGGCGTTGAGGGTGTAGGCGGTCTTCTTGCCTTTGCCGAGGGTGACCTCACCGGTGAACACGAACTCCTTGCCGCGCTTCCGGCCTTCGACGGTCGCGGTTGTCCCCGATTCTTCATCGGTGAGGAAGGCGCGGCAGAGTACGGCGCTTTCGGGGACGATCTTGGCCGCAATCGCTCCGCCGCCCCAGGTTCCTTCCCAATTGCCAAGGACGTAATCTTGCGCGACGGCGCTGGCGCAGATCGTCAGGCTCAATGCTGCTACATAAGATGCTATACGTACCATGACGCCTCTCCTTTTTTGCTTCCTCGCACTTACACACCTTCAACACCGTCTCTTGATAACCCGCCAAGAGGTCCGGTGTCCAGTGAAGGTTGATTGGCACCGGAGTGTGCAAAAGGCGGGATAAAAGAGCGGCACTGATGGGGTCAGTATGGGGACTGGGCGATCAGGTTTTCAATGGTGGGG
>CAYNZS010000080.1:0-15354 GCA_964401695.1 uncultured Nitrospirales bacterium | reverse complement strand
GGCGGGGTCACCCAAGCCGAGCCTGTTCGTGCCACGCATTGTGGGCCTTAGGAAGCAGATGAGTGGATCCAAACCCAAGGCAATCGGAGAAATCCTGGCGTCGCCCAAGGAAAGCGGCGAACTGTCCGAACACTTCGAGCACGCCCGCATCTGGGAGCGCTGGCCCGCTGTCGCAACGCCGGGTCCGCGTTGGTTATTGGTTTATTCATAGGGGCCCACAATACCATCTATTTCTATTCGTGGCATATCCGCCCCAATGTCGGCCTGTATGAAGAGTCCGATTGGGTCGCGCAACATCCAGGATTCTAGAAGCACTTGAGGGCGCGCATCGAGCGAAACAAATGGTGAGCTCCTGGCGAGATCTCGGCGCAAACTCGGATATGCGCTCCTAACCAGCGCACGCAGCGGACTTCGCCGCTGACGCGCGAACCGTTATGCATACCCCTTGAGAGGTAGCCCATATGGCCATCGAGAATAAGGTCGTGGTCGCGTCAGATTCCTCGTGGCCGCAAAGCCCTGTCGGGGGCATGGCCCCGTTGCGAGGGCTGCCAGTCGTTAGAACGCCACCGCCTTCTATGAAAGCTCTGGATCAAGATCCCCGAAGAGGTGTTGAGCCGCGGCCGCGTTTTGCAATTCAGTCCGGAGTTGAGCGTCTTGGAGGAATGGTTCAGCGAATATGAGCTCTCCGTCTTTGGCGGCCAGAATTCCATTGACATGCAAAACATCCCCCGAGCCCGGGACGGCATTCGCCGCTGGATGCACTTCTACAACCACAGGAGAAAACACCAGGCCCTTGAAAAACGAACGCCGTATACCCTCTACTATGAGAACTTAAACTCCGAAGCAAGAGCCTCGGCATAACCCCATGGGCGATCCAGTTAACAATCGCGATTTAGCGTACAAGGGATGGGGTCCACCCCAATCACGAACACTTCAGGCCGTATGGAGCCGACATTGTTGACCGATTTAGAGCCACTGCCCCAGACGCTTTGCTGCACTATATGGTCGGCCGAGACGAGGCCACCGGGCATGAGGACTATGTCCATTTCTGGGCGAAATCGCTTGAAACCGTCGAGAACCTCAAGGCGTGGATGGGGCCGAGCGCAGAATGACGCGTTTCGCAGAATCCAAGAACATTGCCCCGCGCATGTGGTAAGATGCCGGGAATCCGGGAGGCCGCTCTTGCCACGAGGGCAGCGTGCGCCATTGGATAATCTATGAAACCGCAAGAAGACGTAGTCTCGCGAAAACATAAGACCCGCGATCAACTCATCTCCTTGGTTCGTTCTCTCCAGAAGGGTGGGGAACGAATTGGGTGGACAAACGGGTGCTTCGACCTCTTGCATGCGGGGCACGTTCGGTATCTTTTCGAGGCGGCTCGGCAGGTGGACCGCCTTGTTCTGGGGCTCAACAGCGACGAGTCCATCTCGCGCATTAAGGGGCCAACGAGGCCGGTTGTGCCGCAAGAGGATCGCTTGCTCATCATGTCCGCCCTCGAATGTATCGATTATGTAACTGTATTCGATGAGGACACAACGGTGCCCTCGCTTGAGCAGGTGCGTCCGGACACTTATTTCAAAGGCGGCGACTACGCGATTGATACGATCAATCAGGAGGAGCGCTGCCTTGTCGAAGGGTATGGCGGACAAATCGTGATATTGTCTGGTGTGGAAGGCCGTTCCACAACGGAGATTATCGAGCGGATCCAAGCCATTGACTTCCCGCATCGCTTACCAGGCCTCGTAGCGAGACGGAGGAGATAAAGGTATCGTGGGGAGCGCTACTTTTTACCAAAATGACATCGTGCGCCTCCGGCAATGGTTCGAGCGGCTGGATCACGTTTTTGATCGGACAATTGCCCTTCCTTGGTGGAGATTCGGAATGCGTTTTCGACTCGTGTCGCATCGGCCCTGAAGCGAAGGATGCCATCCCATCACTGGTTCGCGCGTTCGCGGACGGGAACACATGGGCCACAACGGCACTCGGCCGCATCGATACCGAAGGGGTGGAGGGTGCGGTTTCCGCACTGATTCGCGTACTCACCGGGCAGGATGAAATATTACGGGACGAAGTTGCCGAGATTTGGACCGTATCGATTCCTTGGGCGCAGAGAACACTGCGCCTGTGCTGAAAAAGCTTCGCGCAGAGATGAGCGATTCAGGACGGTCCGCCGCGGCATTCGCACTAGGCAATATCGGTCCCGATGCGGCCGATGCCGTGCCCGCGCTTATCGGTATGCTACACGACGATTCTCAGTCGATTCGAGACGCTTCCGCTGTGGTGTTAGGCCGCGTCGGTCCGAATGCAGCCCAAGCCGTGCCTGATCTCTTGCTTTTATTTAAGGACCCGGAAGACAAACTTCGCGGGTATTCAGGCAGAGCCTTGGGCCTAATCCGCGCCGACACGACCAAAGCGATTCCCGCACTTCTCGTCATCATGAGGGATGACGTAGCAACGGTTCGCTTGGAAACCGCCATCGCACTGTGTCGGGAACTACCCCAGGACTCGGAGGTCGAAGATCGAGTGTCCAAAGACATCAACGAATTGCTCAGCGGCGGTCCGCGGAACCGGATCCGCGCGGCCTCGGAATTGAGGAGTATCGGGGCGCAAGCAAGAAGCGCCGTCCCCGCCCTCCTCACAGCTCTAAGGGAAGGCAGCAACGCCGTCCGTGCCGACGCCATCTCCGTGTTGCGCTGTATCGGTGATACGAGCCCTGAGACGGTCGACGCCATTATTCATTCATTGAATGACACGCATCGGCTCGTCCGCGCTCGGGCGGCATCGGCGTTGGGTCAGATAGGCCGGCGGCCCGGTCAGCCGTCCCAGCATTAACAGAAGCCGTGGGAGACGAATTCATATCCGTCCAACGAGCAGCCACCAAGGCCCTTGAGAAGATCCAGTCTCCCGCATCGGACCGTCTCCCACGATTCCGGTTTTCAGTATTCGGCGAATCAGGTGAAGAGCGCGCCGGTCTCCTATCCTTTACTCGTGGAACTTTTGCAGCCGCGCAGGATTTGCATTATCGAAGGAATCACGGTAGCGGCTTGGCCATGTAGTAGACACGTGTGCCTCGCAAATAGTGGACCGCGACTTCAATCTTGTCACGGCGGCAGGTGTTTGGCATAGCCAGCGCATGCAGCGGACTTCGCCGCTGACGCGCAAACCGTTAGACAATGAAGAATGAGTAAACAGCAAGGCATCGTGCCAGAGGTGATTCAGCTCATCACTGAGTGTGGCGTGCCTGTTGGCTTGATTCTGGGCGGCAGCGTCGCCCAAAGCGAGGAATGGGCAGGTTCCGATGTGGACTTTTTCTTCCAACCACGACAAAATGTCTTCAGGGCCGTACGTCGTTTTTCCTCTAAAATGGCTAAAGCTTTGAGAAATTTTGACCATTTTGGAGCGAATTAGCGACGTACGGCCTTTTTACATCGGACGATTCTAGAACTAGGGATCGTTGAGGCTGGCTGCACTGCAAATCCATTATAGCAGGGTTTCATCTCGCGCCGCCATTCCGGAAACCGCCATTGACCCTAGCGAATCGGCGAGATTTGAAGTGTGACTGGTGCCCATAGGCGTGGGCGCAACTGATGTTCGAATTGCATATGAAATACAATGAACCAGTTACCCTCTAATCTGTTAGATGGGAATAGAAGGGAAAGTCTTCCCATTTTACCACGCGACGCGCATGATTGTCGCAGGATTATTGACATCGAAAGACACAAATATGAAGAAATTTATTCTTGCGTTTACAACCATCTTGCTATCGGCTGCCACTGTCTGCCTTGCTGAAGACATTCTCATTGCCGACTTCGAGGGCGGCTTGTATGGCGACTGGGCGGTGAGTGGGGAGGCCTTCGGCCTGGGGCCCACCAAGAGCACGGTCCCCGGCCGGATGTCCGCGGATCTTGTTTCCGGCATCTCGTATCAGATGAAGATAGAAGGTTTTCAGGGTAAGGGTTTCGCGAATTCAGCTTCCGGCGGTGACAGAGCGATAGGCACGCTGACTTCGCCCGCATTCAAGATCCGACGCAAGTATGTTGCCTTTCTCATCGGCGGCGGCATGCACGGGGGCAAGTCCTGCGTAAATCTCTTGGTTGATGGCGCTGTTGTCCGCAGCCTGGAACCCTTCGGCACGGGCCGTGCCTCACCCGACCGACGCAACGGAGCCGAGACGTTGGCCATGGCGAGTTGGGACGTGTCCGACCTTGCCGGCAAGGAAGCGGTCATGCAGATCGTCGACCGGCAGACCAGTCACTGGGGGCACCTCCACGTCGACCATATCTTCCAGTCCGATACGGAGCCCGAGCGGCCTTCGCATTTCACTCGGGAGATGACCATCGGCAGGAAGTACCTGATAATCCCGATTCGCACGGGCGCCGCCGTGTGCGATCTTCAACTGGAAGTCGCCGGTAAGAAGCTGCGCCAATACAGTGCGGAGATCGCCGAGGACGCGGATTCCGTCGATTTCTACGCGTACCTTACGATCGAGTCTTACAAGGGACAGCCCGCTGTCATCAGCGCCACGGGCGCTTCGGAGGAGGGATTCGAGTTGGTCCGGCAATCGGACGAAATTCCAGGAAGCGACGAGTTCTACAAGGAGGAACTGCGGCCGCAGTTGCGGCTGTCCCAGAAGGTCGGCTGGAGTAACGACCCGAACGGCTTGGTCTACTATGACGGCGAGTGGCATGTCTACTTCCAGCACAACCCAGTCGGCTGGAACTGGGGTAACATGACCTGGGGCCATTTCGTCAGCACCGATCTCGTCCATTGGAAGCAGTTGCCCAGCGCCATCCTTCCGTCGCCCGAACGATGCCGCGCCGGCTGCTTCTCCGGCGGCGCCGTCGTCGACGCTGCCAACACGGCCGGTTTCCAGACCGGCGGCGAGAAGGTCATCATCGCGTCAATGAACGATCCCGACGCCGGCGAGGTGCTTGCCTACAGCAACGACCGCGGACGCACGTTCACCTGGTATGAGCAGAACCCAGTTCTGAAGCACAACGGAAACGATCCGAGAATCATCTGGTACGAGCCGGGCGAGCACTGGGTGATGGCTCTCTTCAATAACAACAAGGACTACGGTCGAAACATCGGCTTTTTCACGTCGAAGGATTTCAAGGACTGGGAATTTCAAAGCTACCTGCCGGGCTACTTCGAGTGCCCGGAGATATTTGAGTTGCCCATTGACGGCGACGCCAATGACACACGCTGGGTCGTTTTTTCCGGCGACGCGCGGTATACGATAGGCAGGTTCGACGGAAAGACCTTCACGCCAGACCACGAGGACAAACACCGCGTTCACTACGGTTCATACTACGCCTCGCAGACATTCAGCAACGCGCCGGGCGGTCGCCGAATTCAGATCGGTTATGCGCGTATAGCCATGCCGGGCATGCCGTTCAATCAGGCTTTCACCTTCCCTCACCGCCTCACACTCCGCCGCACCGCGGACGGTCTACGCTTGTTCGCCAGGCCCATAGAAGAAATCGCCAAGCTCCGCAAGAAGAAGCACACGGCCGTCGGCGGCGAGCTGATCCCCGAAGCGCCCACATCCGTAGCCGTGTCCGGAGAGCTATTCGAGATCCGCGCCGAATTCAGTGTGGGCCAAGCCAAAACCGTCGGCCTGGGTATCGGCGGTAATCGCGTAACCTACGACGTTGCGGGCAACACGCTGAATGGGGCCGGCATGAAACCCGTCAACGGCAAAGTCTCGATGCAGGTGATTGTTGACAGGTCGATGATTGAGGTGTGCGGCAACGACGGAAGGGTCTACATCACTTACGGCCGCGCCAAGCGGGGCAACGTCTCGTCCGTCAAGGCCTTCGCCGACGGTGGCAAGGCAGAACTCGCCAAACTCGATATCTACGAGTTGGAAAGCATTTGGGGGCAATAGGACGATTCACTCAACAATCGCGATTTAGTGTCCAAGGGACGGGGCCACCTCAAATCCCGCGCCCGCTATCCCAATCTGCCAGCGTCTTCGAGTTTGTCGGCGACATCCTTCATGCTCAGGGCTTCCAGTTTCTCTCGGCTCGGCCGTCCGGTTGCGGCATTCCAGCCGCGCAGAAGGTAAAACCTATCCTTGAGCGCTTCCCATCGCTCTTCATCCAGGGGCTCTGTTAGAACTTGACTTGGAATGGATTGCGCCTTGAGATTGATTCTGCTCTTTCCCGCGAACCAGACGTGGCTAAGCGTATCGTCATCTCTGTGGCGGTCTTCCCTCAGTACCATTATGGCTCTGCGCAGGTTATAGATTCTCTCGCCCGCCTCCCATAGCTCGTCTACACTGAAATCCATTCCCGTGACTGCAGATAGGAGTCGGCTTTCGAAGATCCTGATATCCATCTCTGGTGGATGAAAGTACTGCCCCGGGACGCTCGCGTACTCACAGATGAGCATGGAGTTCTTGAGGCTCTGATTATGCTGAACCCACACGGTTTCACGTTCGGTTCCCTGATACTTGTTCTGGTTCTTACCCTCACTCTCTCCCTCGAGATAGCCACCAGGCACGCCAAACCAGTCGGCAAGCTCCTTGTTGTTACCGAAGCCAGGGCCCTGCACGTAGTCATGGGATGAGTTGAACGGCCCCCTGGTGTCAGTAGCCCAGTGCAGTGCCGCTCCCACGCACCTTATATGATGTGCCCGGCTGCCCCAAGCCGGGAAGATTGCATTATAGTGGTCTCTTGCGTCCTGCCCAAGCTGCTCGACGGCCCGTGCCAATCCCTGGGCAATAGGACTCGTCCCGTCTGCGATTCCGGACATCAACTCCTCAAGAAAATCATAGTGAATCCTTGCATCCGCATTCTCTAGTTCCGAAGACGGATCCATCGCCGGGACAGAGGATAGACCCAGGTCCTCTTTCTTCACCAGGCCCGTCGGGATGGCGTGCTTGAGAAACGCCATCAAGCCCCTCAACTCGAAGTTGTTGATGCCAAGCCTCTGAGATGACAGGTTTCCTTCCCATGTGGCTTTGGTGCTATGGCGTTGGGTGAATCCGTACCAGGTGTCGACACACATCTGGGCGCCTTTGCCTATTCCTGGAACGTCATAGAAACCGTGGCATTGATAGGGGCAGCCGTAACAACCGGAGAACTTCTTCAGATATTTCTCCTTCATCTCTTCTCTGATGTGCTCACCACAAATGGCATATCGTCCCCATTCCATCTGTGGGCCCGCCACCCAATCGCCGGCCGCTTTCCGCTGACTGATCAGTTCCATGAACGCTTTGGGCCTCGCAATCTTGAGCGTACCGGTTCCCTTGGTGACGATTGCCTTTAGGTTCTTTGAACCCATGACGGCGCCGTAGCCCCCTTGACCGGCAGCACCGGAGGTCTCGTTTATGATAATGGCGATCCGGCTGAGATTCTCGCCCGCCGGTCCGATGGCGAGGGCCGAAACCCCGGGATGGCGGCCCATCAGCACCTTCTGAGTCTCGAACGTGTCCAAACCCCATAGGCTGTCGGCGTCCCTAATCCCTACATCCCCGTCGTGTATCGACAAGTAGACGGGCTTGTCCGCCTGTCCGACGATGACGATGGCGTCGTACCCAGCGTACCTGAGTTCTGCAGGGAATTTGCCGCCGAACCCCGAGTAGGCAAAGAGCTCTTTCGGGTAAGATTGAGGTTGTATGGAACAGACGGTTGCCCGCGTAAACGGTCCACTGGCGCCGGTGAGAGGACCGATTGAGAATATAAGGGGGTTGTCGGGATGAAACGCCTCGACTTTTGGGCATCCCAATTCCCAGAAGATCTTGCTGTTTAGGCCGAGACCGCCAATAAACTTCTCCGGTTCGAAGTCCGATGTGGGTACTTTGGTGATCTTTCTGCCGCTTAGGTCAACCCACAGGGTCTGTCCCGTCCAGCCATAGGAATTCGTCATCGCCTCTACCCCGCAAGGTCAGAATATTCAGCCCAACTCTAGTCCGGTTGTCTCACCGCTTTCTGCCAGAAAAGCTCGATCTGTTGATTTCCCGCGACTTGCCACTCATCATACTCCATTCCGACCACTCAGAGAACTTGGACAGCAGGGGATAAAGGGGGGGACGCTTCCCGTTTATATCGATTTCCCGCACTGTGAGAACTTAGGGACGGACCGCGGATTTCTAAATACTGTGAATTTCGGGGATACCTCACCAAACTAATTAGTCGCTGACTCGTTTCTGCTCACTTCTGGCGATGGCAGGTATCGCGCAAGTCGTGGCGTCCGAAGTCGAGGGGGACGAAGATCGGCTGATCGCCGCACGCGAGAGGGCCGGCGCAAAAAGAGCATCTCGTTCAATCACGCGGACCGCCGAGGTTTTGATCGTAGAGACGAGGAGCGTCGACGTACGTAGCCCGGCGTGCCGGTTTTCTCGCTTGAGGAGGCCGAATAGATTCTGAGCTTGGACGTCTTCCCCGCCGGATCGCCGTTCCGCTCAGCGCGAGTCTGGCCGGGTGATCGGCTGCGTTTTACCCGCTTGCGCCCCTTGAAATGTTTGGCGCCGCAGGAGTTCCGCGTCGATCGCGTTGAGCGTTTCCCATTTATTGAGGCTCCACTCGGGGCCGATGAACAAGTCGCGGGGACTGTCGCCGGTGAGGCGGTGGATGATCGTTTCGGCCGGCAGAATCTCCAACTGATCGCATACAGTCGAGACGTACTCGTCTCTGTCCAGCAGGCGAATCAGGCCATCTTCGTATTGTTGGGCCATGGGCGTCCGCTTCATGAGGTGGAGGAGATGGATCTTGATGCCTTGGATGCCGAGCCCCGCCACCGCGCGCGCGGTCTCCATCATCATAGGATGGCTTTCCCCCGGCAGCCCGTTGATGATGTGCGCACACACCCGGATGTTCCGCCGCCGCAGTTTGGCGACGCCCGCGACGAAACAGTCATAGCCGTGAGCCCGGTTGGTCAGGCGCGCGGTCTCCTCGTGGATGGTCTGGAGCCCCAATTCCACCCAAATGTAAACCCGTTCATTCAACTCCGCCAGATAATCGATCACGTCGTCCGGCAGGCAATCGGGCCGGGTCGCGATGGACAACCCCAGCATGTCGGGCATGGCGAGTACGGCCTCGTACTTCTCTCGCAATTCCTCCAGGGGTGCGTAGGTATTCGTATACGCCTGAAAATAGCCGATGTACTTGCCCTCCGGCCATTTCTTATGCATCCGCGCGCGCACCCGTTCATACTGGCGGCGCAGTTCGTCCCGCCGGTAGCCCGCGAAATCGCCCGAGCCCGCCGCCGAGCAAAACGTACATCCGCCCGAGGCCACGGATCCATCGCGATTGGGGCAAGTGAACCCGGCGTTGAAGGCGATCTTGAAGACCTTGTGGCCAAAGCGCTCCCGCAAGTGGCGGTTCCACGTGCGATAGCGTTTGGTTCCGCCTTCCGCGGCTCCGGGCATGTCAGGGATTCGTTCAGACAACGCCGCGATCAGGCCTCTTCGTTTGCCAAAGCGTCCAACGCTTCCGCATGGATTTGGAAGACATGGCTGGTGCCCATTTCCAGAGGTTTCGCAAAGGGGGTCACATAGCTAAAGAGCGCTTCTTCGGTGGCCAGATTGGCCGACCGCGCCTCCGTCATCGCCGCGGACAGCGCAACGATCGCCACTGTCTCCTGCGCCGAATCCGCGCGCTCGGGATGGTGGTGAAAGCGGATGAGTAGCGTAAGTTCGGGAGGTAGACCCCAATGTTCGGCGAGCACGTAGCCTGCCCCCGGATGGGTGATACCGAGAATCGCCTCTTCCGCTTCCATCAGATCATCTCCCACCAACTCCTTGTTCACCTTTGCATAGCGCGCCGGAGCCGTTTCCCATATGGCGAACTTCCCCATGTCGTGAAGCAGCGCGGCGGTGAAGATCCCCGATGTCTTCGTCAGACCTTTTGCCTTCGCGACGAGACGGGCCACCGTGGCGCTGTAGATGGAATCGGCCCAGAACCCCCGATGATCGAATTGGTCGGAGGTCTCCACCATATCGATGATGGAAGAAGAGAGAACGACGGAGTACGTTTCCAGCAGCCCCAGCAGCGTGGTCGTCATCTCTACCGTGTTTATCCGGTCCGGAAACCCGAAAGCGGCCAAATTCGCCATCCGTACCAACCTAGCGGAAACGGCCGGATCCGTGGACACGATTGCGCCCACCTCTTTGAGCGATATGGAATCGCTCTCGGTTGCCTCGCGCACACGTTGCACCGTCTGGGGAAGGGTAGGCAGCGAGTCCAGCCGCCGCACGAGCGCCGCCAGGCTTTCGAGCTTGATGCTGCTTTCCATCTGATTCTTCTCGGCCTCCTTGTCGGATGGCTCATCGACAACTAGTTCGATTTCGCTGGCCTTTTCTGGCTCGCCATAGTACTTCTTGATGGCATTCTGAATGTCGATCTTACTGCACAACATCGTCTTCACTTTGAGGCCCGTCGCGAGGGCAAGCTCTTCAATGGTATCCACGTCAAGCGGCATCACCATCCCAACAGTGAGCAGCTTTCCGAGGCGGTCGATGGGGAAGACCTCGTTCGGCAATGCAAATTCCTTTGGGACCAGGGAACACAGATCTTCGGGCACGTTGTACTGTGACAGATCGATGCTCGGAATGCCCCGCATATGCGAGACGAAATTAGCGAAAGCGTCCGGCGTGAGATAACCGAGGTTGATCAGCACCTCGACCAGCTTGCCGCCCTGAGTCTTCTGGGCCGTGAGCGCCTCTTCGGTCTGGCCCGGCGAGACGACGCCGTCTTCGACCAGCAACTCGCCGACGCGCTTGAGTGGCTTTCATCCTAGTCATTTGTGGACCCTAATTCCACAGAGTTTTCGCCTATCCAGCCCGCCATCGCGCACAATGCGGCCCCGGTATCCGGAATTCAGACGAGCTGGACCGGCGATTATGCCACCCCGGCCATGGCAGAGTCGAACGCCGCCGACCACGCGCTGGGAAATCGCGGCCAAGCCCGCGGGCATTTTACTTTCGGCCTGTCCCTGTGATACATCCTAGCCTGTAAACCATTTCAACGCCCACAAGGAGTATTGCGCCATGGAAATCAACGGAAAAGCCGCCGTCGTTACCGGAGCCAGCCGAGGCGTCGGCCGGGCCACCGCCCTTTCCCTCGCCCGCCAGGACTGCGCGGTCTTGGTCAACTACAGCAGCTCGAAAGACCAGGCCGAGGCGGTAGTCGAAGAGGCCCGCGCCTTCGGCGTCAAAGTGATTTCTTTCCAGGCCAATGTCGCCGATGACGCCTCGTGCCGCGCGATGATGGACGCCGCCGCCAAGGAATTCGGGCGCCTCGATATTCTCGTCAACAACGCCGGCACCACCGAATTCATCCCCCACCACAAACTCGAAGACGTGTCGGAAGACACATGGAACAAGATTCTGGGTGTCAACCTCAGGGGGCCGTTTCAATGCATCCGCGCGGCGCAGAAGCACATGGCGGCGGCCGGCGAGGGCGAAGTAGTCAACGTCGCCAGTGTTGCCGGCGTCGCGGGCGTGGGCAGCTGCATTCCCTACGCCGCTTCGAAAGCGGGCCTCATCAACATGGCTACCGCGCTGGCCCGGGCGTTGGGACCGGCCATCCGCATCAATACGGTGTCGCCCGGCTTCATCGCGGGCGCATGGCTGAAGGCGGGTCTCGGCGAGAACTACGAACCGGCAAAGAAGGCCAGCGAAAAGCGCGCGGTCTTGGGCAAAGTGTGTGAACCTCAGGATGTGGCAGACGCGATCCTAGCGGTGATAGCCGGCTCCGACCTCGTTACGGCGCAAAACATCGTTGTCGATGGTGGATCGCTCATTGGCCCTGGGATTCGGCGACCCTCTGGGGAATAATTACGGCACGATGGCGTCGGCGTAATCGAGCGACGGATTCCCCCTCCTTCCCTTCGATAAAGCCCTTCTTGCCCAGCCTTTTGCGTATTCTCTGGATGGGAGTATCTTGAACGCGAAACCTTGCCAACAATTCGGACTCGTCCGTCAACGAAGATGGCGAGTAGGAGCTCTTCTGGAGAAAGGACACGTCTCATGCCCATAATCGACCTCTCCACCCTCATCGAGCACACAGATCGTTCGGCCGTAGACCGCACGGAAATCGTCTACACGGATCATCGAGAAGGCGCGCAACAGGTCGCCGACATTTTCTCCGTGCCCAAGGCTCTTCTTCGCGATGAAGAGGGGTGGGCCGTCGAGAACATCAAACACCTGAATACCCACAGCTGCACCCACATAGACGCGCCCTATCATTACAACAGCACCATCGCCGGAAAGCCGGCGCAAACGGTGGACCAGTTGCCCTTGGAATGGTTCTATTCGGATGGCGTGAAACTCGACATGACGCACAAGGGCGATGGCGACCCCGTTACGCCGAGCGACCTGGAGGCGGCCCTGGAAAAAGTTGGCCATCAACTAAAGCCGCTCGACATCGTCCTTATCCATTGCGGCTGTGACAAGTATTACGGTCAGCCGGACTACATGACCCACGGATGTGGCGCCATGGCGGACGCCACGAAATGGCTCTACGAAAAGGGCGTCCGTGTTATGGGGATCGACGCCTGGGGTTGGGACCGGCCCTTGCGCCTTCAGGCGAAGGACGCCGTCGAGAAGAACGAACCCGGCATCTTCTGGGAATCCCACCAGGCCGGCCTCGCCTACTCCCAAATCGAGCGCCTAGTCAATCTGGCCCAACTGCCCGGCACCGGCTTCAAAGTCGCCTGCTTCCCGCTGAAGATCAAGGGCGCAAGCGGGGCGCCGGCGCGGGTGGTGGCTATCGTCGATTGACTTTCTGACTTGCGTTCGCGCGGGACCGAACGGTCGGATACTTGCAGGGACTTGACCTTTCCCCAGCCCCTATTCGGACGCGTCCGCCCCGGCTAATCGCAAGACCTCACGCGATCTCAATTGCTTCCGGAAAAAGACGGCTTCGGTCCTCGACAGCTCGTTCGCTCGGATTTTCACACGCCCCCCAGCGTTGAGTTGGCCATCGGGCCGCTGCACGTGTACTTCGTATTCGCCCGCCGGAATACCCTCAATGGCGAACGCGCCATCCTCGTCCGTGATCCCACATTCAGATGATTCCCTTAACCTGAGCCGTGTTTTTTCACAATTTACCCCCGGCACGGCGGTATCGCACATCCTATGGTATAGTCTTTTTTTTCACCGGACGGCCGCTCCGCGCCTGTGTCTCGCCCATCAATGCGCCACCGGAACGTCACGAAACGAGCGATAACGGGGGCGGCACTCATGTCACAAGCAACAGCGGGGGCCTCGCAGTCCCAGGATATTACGAAGTACGCGCGCTATGAAGCGGGTGGCACGGCGGCCTACGGCATCGTCGACGGCGACACCGTTCGTGAGTTGGACGGAGATCTGTTTTCGTCTCCGCAGCCCACGGGTAAGACCGTGTCGCTGTCGAGTGTCAAGCTCCTCGCGCCCTGCGAACCTTCGAAGGTGATCGCGGTCGGGCGCAACTACAAGAGCCACATCGGCAACCAGGAACGCGCGCCCTATCCCGGTCTATTCGCCAAATACCCCACCTCGATCGTCGCTACCGAAGAGTCCATTATCAGGCCCGCTGACGCGGAGGACCTGCACTACGAAGGCGAAATGGTCGTCGTCATCGGCAAGACGGCGAAAAACGTTTCCGTCGAAGACGCGCCCAGCCACGCATTCGGCGTCACCTGCGGCAACGACGTGAGCGAGCGGGGCTGGCAGAGCTCCGACCTGCAATGGTTTCGCGCCAAAGCCTCCGATACCTTCGGTCCCATGGGCCCGGTGCTCGTCACCGGGTTGAACTACAACGACCTATCGCTTGAAACGCGGGTCAACGGCGAGACCCGCCAGTCGCAACGAACCAGCGACCTCCTCTTTAGCGTTGCCGAATGTATTAGCTACATCAGCCAGTACGTTACCCTCACACCCGGTGACGCCATCTTCAGCGGAACGCCCGGTTCCACCAAAGGCATGGTAGGCGGTGACGTGGTGGAGGTCGAAATCGAAGGAATCGGGGTGCTGTGGAATATGGTCACGCAAGCGAAATAGGCGGTCGCGCGAAACAGCCGTGAGTTCGCAAGTTTAATCAGGAAGCCTACGCCAGGCCGCATCGCGCACCAGATTTCGTGGTAAGACGGACCGGACCAAATCCCAAAGGCTGTACAAGAACCGAACCTACCCCGCAAACGCCTCACGCATCGCGGCCATTCCTTTCTCGGCTTCTTCAACGATATCCCGAACGATGTTCGCCGCCGGCATCACTTCGTGGATCAGGCCGGAGCCCGTTCCCGCGATGTAGATGCCCTTTGAACCATCCGTGTCGTTTGGAATCAGCTTCGAACCCTCCGCCTGAACCGGCATGAAATCCATCGGCGTCTTCCCCGGTTCGTCCAGCGCATCCATATATGCGAAGAACTCGTTCTTCACCATCCGCGTCGGCGAAGAATTGCGGCACGCGATCGCCGTTGCCGAATCGCCAACGTCGACCAGCACCCGCTTCCAGTTCGGGTGAACGGGCGCCTCCTCCGAAGCGATGAACCGCGTCCCCAGTTGCACGCCTTGCGCCCCCATCGCCAACGCCGCCAACAACCCGCGGCCGCAGGCCAACCCTCCCGCCGCGATGACGGGAACCTTCACCTGCTCGACCACCTACGGGATCAGCGAGATAGTAGGCACTTCGTCCCAGGCGACCTTCCCGCCCGATTCGCTGCCCTCGGCCACAATCGCATCGACCCCCGCGGCTTCCGCCTTCAACGCTGTGCGCACCGAAGACACAACGTGAATCGCGTAGATGCCCATCTCTTTCAGGATAGCGTTGTACTTCGACGGATTCCCCGCCGACGTCGATACAATCTTCACGCCATATTCCGGCAGCAGTTCGATCAATTCCGGCACCATGGGGTGAAACAGCGGGAGATTCACGGAGAAGGGCTTGTTCGTCAACTTCGCTAGTTTCGTGAGCTGTTCCCGTGTGCCATCCACCCCGAAGGTCGCGCTCGACAGCGTCCCCAATCCACCCGCGTTCGAGACCGCCGCCGTCAAGTTACCATCGCTAATCCCCATCATCCCGCCAAGAACAATCGGGCGCTCGATGCCGAGAATCTCGCATATCGGTGTGCGTATCGCCATAGCGCCTCTCCCTATCGAAGCACGAATCAACTTCAGTTAACACCAATCTAGACAATGTATTCCAATCCGCGACCATTAACGGTGATACGCGCACGGTTCATCCGAGCCATTCCTTTGGTATACTCATCAGATGTTCGGCCGCGCCGAGGGTTCGCCGCGATGGCGATTGAAAGCGCCGTCCGTCAAGCGATAATCTGTTGCTGCAAGAGATACTATCGACATACTAATTCGGACATAATTTATCTTGCATTCATTGACGGGTTGGCGTATACTACGAGCCATGA
>CAYNZS010000079.1:0-15567 GCA_964401695.1 uncultured Nitrospirales bacterium | reverse complement strand
GCCAGAGTTCTTCGTGTGTCGTGTCAATGCCTCGACGGAGACATTGGTGCTGTCCGTCGAGTAGAATCAGCCGCGCCAGAACCAATCCAAGTCGGTGCCCGACGCATCCTCGATCGTGCGGAAGAAATCGGCCGGTTCGGGTTTCTTGAACATCCAGCGGCGCGCATACTCCCGGAAGGCGTGATCGAACAACTCGCGGCCGAGAACGGTCTCGCGCAAGATGTTCAGGGCGACGGCCGGTTGGCTGTAGGCGTTGTTGCCCAACTGAACAACGGAATCGCCAGCAGTCATGATGGGGACTTTGCCGGGGTCTCGGAAATAATCCACGAGCTTGCGTGGGAAGCCTCGCCGTGAAGGGTATTCGTCCTCCCACATCTGTTCGGCGAGGAATTGAACGAGGCTATTGATCCCTTCGTCCATCCAGAACCATTGGCGCTCGTCGGAGTTGACGATCATCGGGAACCAATTGTGGCCCACTTCATGGATGATCACCGTGATGAGACCGTACTTCGTACATTCGCCGTACGTTCCGTCATCGTTGGGGCGCGCGCCGTTAAAGGTGATCATGGGGTATTCCATGCCGTGCACGGGTCCGTTGACGGAGATCATGACGTGGTAGGGCATGGGAAAGGCACGCGGCCGTAGGTGTCAAGGGCGTACGCGATGGACTGGGTGGAATACTGGCTCCACAGGGGATCGCCTTCCTTCGGGAAGAACGACATGGCGTGCGTAAAAGCGCCCTCCAACTCATGGCCCATCGCGGCCCAGATGAACTTGCGCGAGGTGGCCCAGGCGAAGTCGCGCACATTGTCGGCCTTGAATCGCCATGTTTTCGTGCCCGTTGGCGTACTTTCTTCATTGCGCTCCGCTTCGTCGGGGGTCACGATATACAGCGGTATCTTCGATTCTTCGAAGCGCACCCGTTGTTGGGCGGTCAAGACGTCTCGAGGGTTCTGCAGTTCGCCCGTCGCCGCGACGATGTAGTCGTCGGGTACTGTCAGGCTGACGTCATAGTCCCCAAATTCCAGCGCGAATTCGGAAAACATGAACTGTTTGTTCTGCCAGCCCGCGTTATCCGAATAGACGCAGAGCCAGGGGAACCATTGGGCGATTTCGTAGAGCCAGTTCCCGTCGTTTTCAAAGCGCTCACGGCCCATACGGGAGATAGGGCGTTCGGGTATGGGGAAGCTCCATGCGATGTGGAGTTGGGCCGATTCGCCGGGCGGCAAAGGGCGCTCCAGATCGACACGCATCATAGTGCCGTTGATGGTGTAAGGAACGGGGTTGCCCGAGCCGTCTTCGACCGCCGTGACGCGGTGACCACCGTCGAATTCGGTGTTGCCGGTCAAGCGGTCCAAGGCGCCGAAGCCGATGCTTCCCTTCCTCAATCCAATTCCGCCACCAAGCCGTCCTGCCCCGTTTGCCCGGTCCATGGCGATCAAGTAGGATCGTCAGATCGCGCGATGGGCGAACGAGGAAAGGATCGGCTTATGAGATCGCTATTGAGTTTGCCGGACGGGTTGGTGATCGTCAGTAAACGGGGCTGCCCGACTTGTGTTTTGATCGAGCCTGTAATGGGGGAACTAGCGGAGGCGACGGGTCGATTCACGGTGTTTTCGCAGGACGACCCGACGTTTCCGGCCTTGGCGGAAGGGGTGGTGGACGACACGTCGCTCGAACGCTCGTACCGTCTTGACATTGAGGCGGTTCCAACGTTGATCCGGATCGAGAATGGCGCGGAGGTTGGGCGGGTTCTGGGTTGGAATAAGGAGGAGTGGCGGTCGTTCACGGGCATCCATACCCTGGGCGAGGCCCTTCCCGACCGGCAGCCCGGCTGCGGGTCGCTGACGGTCGAGCCGGGAATGCCCGAAGAGTTGGCCGTCCGTTTCGGCGACGCGAATCTCGCAGCGCGGCCTATCGAGGTGTCGCCGCTGGAGGATGAGATAGAGGCGTGCTTCGACCGGGGCTGGAGCGATGGCCTGCCGGTCGTGCCTCCTGCCCCGGCCCGAGTGCTTCGCATGTTGAGTGGGACGACGCGTTCGCCGGACGAGGTGATTGGCAATGTGCCGCCCGATTTGGCGCAGTGCACCGTCGAGAAGGTGGCGATTAACGCCGTCTTAGCGGGATGTAAACCGGAGTATATGCCGGTGGTGTTGGCCGCGGTGGAAGCGGCGCTGCTGGATAAGTTCTGCATGCACGGCCTTCTAGCGACGACGTGGTTCTCGGGGCCGATTGTCATTGTGAATGGCCCAATACGGAATGCGATCGGGATGAATTCGCGAGGCAACGCGCTCGGCCAGGGGAATCGCGCGAACGCGACGATCGGCCGCGCATTGCAGTTAGTAATTCGCAATGTGGGTGGCGGAAAGCCGCAGGGGGTGGACCGCGCCACGTTTGGCACGCCTGGCAAGTACACATTCTGTTTCGCGGAGCGGGAGGAGGACTCGCCTTGGGAGCCACTGTCGGTCGAGCGCGGCATCGAGGCAGGCAAGTCGGCTGTAACGCTCTTCGGGGGCGACGGAGTTCAGGGCGTGGTGGATCAGAGGTCGCGGAACGCGGATTCCCTGGCGCGTTCGCTTGCGGCGAGCCTGCGGACGGTGGCGCATACGAAGATCGTCATGGGGTCGGACGCGCTTCTCGTGATTTCGCCCGAACATGGGCACATCTTCAGCGACGCGGGCTGGTCGAAGGCCCGGCTCAAGGAGGCGATCATGGAGGCATTGCAGATCCCCGGAAAAGAACTGGTCGGCGGAGCCAACGGCATCATCGAAGGCCTGCCGGACAAACTCAAGGACAAAACGTTCTCCAAGTTCCGTCCGGGCGGATTGCATGTGGTTCATGCCGGTGGGAACGCGGGCCTGTTTTCGGCTATCATCGGGGGGTGGGTCGCAAGCGGCCCAATGGGAAGCGAAGCCGTAACGAAGGAGATTGGCTCATGAATCAATCCCGGCTGATGCTCGACCCTACATCGGAGTTGTCCCCATCGAAACGCGAGCGACTGACGCCGTTGGATTCGTTGGAAGGCAAGACGGTGGGCCTATTGGATATTTCCAAGGCCAGGGGCAACATTCTTCTCGACCGCGTCGAGGAGAAGCTCAAGGAGAGAGGCGCAAAGGTCAAGCGCTACAAGAAGCCTACGTTCGCGCGGGTCGCGCCTATCGATCTGAAGCAGGAGATCGGCACACAGTGCGACGCGGTCATTGAAGCCTTGGCCGATTGAGGCTCCTGCACGTCGTGCAGTTTGCACGACATCATGGACCTCGACGGACGCGGCATCCCCGGCGGCTTCATCGCCTCAGCCGAATTCGAGGAAGCGGCCAACGCGCAAGCCGCCGCCTTCGGCTTCGAACCCGCCGTCACCTACGTACGCCACCCCATCCAAGACCGGACAGACGAAGAAATGCGCGATATCACGGACGACGCCTTCGAGAAGATCGTGGGGATGATCTGCTCGGCCAACTGAATTCGAGGTATCTGAAATCGAAGGCCCTGTGGAGATAGCATCGCCCAACGAGATCAGGACACGGATCGGCGTTTCCCACTCTAACTTCTTCGAATTCACTGGAACGAGACCTCAATCAACTCGACTAACAGTACATTGTATAAGAAAAACGCTGATAATGTAAAAGTTGTACGTGGATGTCAGCGGCAAACTCTTCGGCGCTGCCCTTCAACACACCAACTATCCCACCGCGCGTACTGACAAAATCTCCCATGACAGGAATCTACTTCGATGAAGTCCACACTTGCAGTAGACTCAATCATCCGGTTAGGAGATATCCGGGCTAGCCAGAATGTGGCTGAGACTTCGGCCGCGTTTCTTGACCTTACGAGGTGTTCTATGAAGGCTCTTCACATTGTGGGAAGCAAGCAGCATGGTAAGACGACGCTGGTGGTGGATCTGCTACGCGAACTGACCGGGCGCGGCCTGCGGGTCGGGACCACAAAGCACTGCGGCCATGATCACGAACTGGACAGTCCCGACAAAGACTCGTTCCAACACCGGGAAGCCGGGGCCACCGCGGTAGCGGTCGTAACGCCTGGCATGATGGCTCTCTATGTGCGAGACCGCGGGGATTCGGATCCCTACGACTACTTTCGATCTTCGTTTGGAGACTGCGACCTCGTCCTCATTGAGGGCCATATCAGCGGCCCCGGCCCAAAGATCGAGGTCTGGCGCGCAGCCTTGGGAACGCCCCCCAGGGCATCCGGGCGCGATGACATTCTCGGTATCGTTACAGACGACCCGCTCGATATCGACTTGCCCCTCTATTCCCGCAAGGATGTCGCGGCCCTGGCGGAGAAAGTCCAGACGCTCGCGGCCGACATCTAGCCCGCGATAGATCTGACACGCCTCACCGTGCTATTTTCTAAGAGGAAAGAGCTGGCTGAACCAATTGATCGGCCTAGGCCGTCGCGAAGTGGAGGGAGCAAGCATGACGGGAATCGTATCGTACGGCGCATACATACCGTACCACCGGCTGGCCAGAAGCGTCATCGCGCAAGCATGGGGGCGCCCCGGAGGCCGCGGCGAAAAAGCGGTCGCAAACTATGATGAAGACACGGTCAGCATGTCCGTCGCCGCGGCTAAGGACTGCCTGAACGGTAACGACCCGAAAGAAATCGACGCGCTCTATCTCGCCACGACCAGCGCCCCTTATCGCGAGCGCCAGAACTCGACCATCATCGCCAACGCGCTTGGAATGGCCAGAGAAATCCGAAACGCGGACTTCGCCAATTGCCTACGCGCCGGTACGACCTCGGTCTTGTCCGCAAAGGACGCCATCGATGCGGGCTCGGCAAAGCAAGTCCTCGTCACCGCATCCGACATGCGGCTGGGCGGCGCTTCGGGCGAAAACGAATCCAACCTTGGAGATGGAGCCGCCGCCTTGCTCATCGGCTCCGACGGCGTAATCGCCGAGATCGAAGGCAGCTACACCATTTCGGACGACTTGGCCGACAATTGGCGCGCTCATGATGACACCTTTGTCCGGTCATGGGAAGAGCGTTTCGGCCTCGATGAGGGGTTCCGCACAATGCTCGCCGAGGCAGCGCAAGGCGTGATGGCAAAGTGCGGACTTAAGACCGAAGACTTTGCCAAAGTCTGTTTCTACAGCACCACCAGCCGTCGGCACGCCGAGTTGGGACGCGGAATGGGCTTCGCGCCCGAACAGCTCCAGGATTCCCTCTTGGACACCGTCGGCAACACGGGCGCCGCGCTGCCGTTGATGACACTCGTCGGCGCGTTGGAGGAGGCCAAGCCGGGCGAACGCATCCTCGTCGTAAGTTGGGGGAACGGATGCGATGCCATCGTGCTCAAAGTTACCGATGCCATCGAGAAGGCCCGGGGCCGGCGCGGAATCAAGGGGTATCTCGAAATCAAGCGCCCACTCGAGAGCTACGAGACATACCTGCGTTGGCGTGGGCTCGTCGAGCTCGAATCCGCCGCCCGGCCCGGAAAGAGCCCGACATCCATGGCCTCGTTGTGGCGCGAACACCGCACCGCGATGCCCCTCCTCGGCGTCAAATGCACCCAATGCGGCACGCCCCAACTCTTTTTGAACATGGCCTCGACCCGCGCGCGGGTCTGTGTCGAGTGCCAAGCGAAAGACCAGTTCGAGGAGTACCGGTTCGCCGACAAGCGAGGCTCGGTCGCCACGTTCAGTCACGACTTTCTGGCCCTGAGCCAGGATCCGCCCAATACACTAACCGTCGTGGATTTCGACGGCGGAGGGCGCGGATCCTTCGAGATGGCCGACCGCGACCCCGATGAATGCAAAGTCGGCATGAGCGTCGAGATGACCTTTCGGAAGATATTCTTTGACCGTGGTGTTCATAACTACTACTGGAAATGTAAACCCGCGCGAGATTAGGCGGCGCCTCAGGAGGACAGAACAATGGCAGGCAGCATAAAAGATCGCGTAGCTATCGTCGGCATGGGTTGCACCAAGTTTGGCGAGCGCTGGGACGCCAGCGCAAACGATTTGATTGTCGAGGCCGCCTACGAAGCCTTCGAAGATGCCGGTGTCGGCCCTGAGGACATCGAAGCCGCGTGGGTCGGCACCACAAACTCCGGCTCCACCGGAATGGTGCTCTCCGAGCCTCTTCGGCTGCAATATATTCCTATCACGCGCGTTGAGAACGCCTGCGCGACCGCTTCCGACGCGTTCCGCAATGCGTGTTACTCGGTTGCGGCCGGCATCTACGATACCGTACTCGTCGTCGGCGTCGACAAGCTCAAAGACACCGGCATGAGCGGGCTCGGCGGCGCGCAGCCCGCCCCCAGCCATGTGCTGTCGCCCGAGAGCACCGCTCCCGGAAACTTCGCTCTGCTCGCCACGACGTATTTCGACAAGTACGGGCTGAGCTTCGAGGACGGCAAGCACATGATAGGCCGCGTGTCGTGGAAGAGCCACAAGAACGGGGCCCTCAACCAAAAGGCCCACTTCCAGAAGGAGGTGGACATGGACCGCATCCTCGGCGCGCCGATGATTGCGTGGCCCCTTGGCCTTTTCGACTGTTGCGGCGTTAGCGACGGGGCGTCGGCCGCCATCATCATGTCGCCCAAGAAAGCGCGAGAGATCCGCAAGGATCCGATCCACGTCAAGGCGCAGCAGATCGCCATCAGCCCCCGTGACGGCAAGTTCAGTTCGAATTACGACTTTTGCCACGTCGAGACCACCGTCCGCGCCGCGCAAAGGGCTTACGAAGAAGCCGGGATAAAGAATCCGCGCGAAGAGGTCAGCATGGCCGAAGTCCACGACTGCTTTTCGATAACCGAAGCGATAACGATGGAGGACCTGGATTTCAGCCCTCGCGGCACGGTCCGCGATGACATTGAGAACGGATTCTTCGATCTCGACGGCGGCCTGCCCGTCCAGCCCGACGGCGGGCTCAAGTGCTTCGGCCATCCGATCGGCGCAAGCGGCCTGCGGATGATCTACGAAATGTACAAACAACTCCAAGGCAAGGCCGGCGACCGGCAAGTGAAGGATCCCAAGCTTGGCCTCACCCACAATCTGGGCGGCTCACCCGACGGCTGTGCGATCTACGTCGGCATAGTAGGCCTGCCCGACGTCTAAGCCACCAGCCTGAATGTTGCGGGGACTGTCCTAGTTGTGTCACCATCACCGGCTGGTGCCGGAGCTAACCCAGATATCTCGCCGGTTTTCAAAGCGAGATATCTGGTTAAACTCGGCTGAAGTGCGAGCGCTTTCCGCATACCGAAGAAACGGCCACCCTATCGAGAGATTGACAGGCACGAGAGGAAGATCATGAGTTTGGTAGCTATCGATCAAGAAAAATGCAACGAATGCGGGATCTGCGTTTCACGTTGCGCCATGAACTTTCGCACGAATGGCCAAGGAATCACCACACACGCCGAGGCGGAAACGTGTTCGCTGTGCGGCCATTGCGTGGCCCTGTGCCCGACCGACGCCATCGTCCACGAAAAGATGGACATGGACAGCTTCTTCACGCTGGACCGTAAACTGAAATTCGGCCGTGACGAGTTCGCCGAGTTCGTGCGCAGCCGCCGGAGCCACCGCGCCTATAAGGATGAGAAGATTCCGCGCGCGGATCTCGAGCATCTAGTGCAGATGGCCCGCTTCTGTCCCACAGGCGGCAACGCGCAGCCGGTGCAGATACTCATCATCGAAGACGAGGCGAGACTCGATAAGCTGTCGAAATTGACGCAAGCGGCGATCCAGGATCTCTATCCGGGCGCGCGTGAGAAGCGCGAGAAGGCCGGCATCGAGGAACGGGAGGATCCCATCTTCCACAAGGCCCCCGCCCTGATGGTCTTTCACATCCCCAAAGGCCGCGGCTCGGCCCGGACCGATAGTGTCATCGCGGCGCAAACCGTCGTGTTGGCGGCCATGACGATCGGCTTGGGCACATGCTACATCGGCCTGCTCGAACACGCGTGGCATACGGACGAAACCACCCGCGAGGTATTGGATCTGCCCGAAGGCCACACGCTGGGAAGCGCCATCGTATTGGGGTATCCGGCGCTCACGTTCCTGCGCGCCGTGGATCGCCGGCCCATGGACGTGCGTTGGGAATAGCCGGGCTGGGCAGAAGCGCTCGGTGCACGGCTCACGCTACCACGCCCTGCTGCCGAAGATCCGCGATGGCCTCGGCGGAGTAGCCGTGTGCCTTCAGGATTTCGTCCGTGTGTTCGCCTAATGACGGGGCCGGATCGCCCGTCGACGCCGGCGTCTTGCTGAACTTCACCGGTCCCGCGATGATCTCGCGGACGCCGTGCTCGGGATGCGTAAACGACGCGAAGCACTCGTTCGTGCGGGCTTGGGGATCGACGACGACTTCCTTGAGGTTCTGGACCGAACTGCTCGGGATGTCGGCCAACCGCGCATTCCAGTCGGCCAAGGTTTTGGATTCAAAAGCCGCTTCGAGAATGCCAAAAAGTTCCGCTCGGTTCTCGTTTCGGGCTGTTTCTGAAGTGAAGCGCTCGTCATGCTCCAAATCTTCCCTCTCGATGGCGTGGCAGAATTTTGACCAATACTTGTCAGCGGGTTGCACATGTATGATCACCCAGCGTCCGTCGCTTGTCTGATACGGACACATGAGCGGCGGCGCGAGTTTGGCGCGATTATCCGTATTCTCGGCGGTAACAGGGTTCGCCTTTCTGGATTCTTCGACGATGTCGGCCCCCGTGGCGAGGGCGCTACTCAAGTCCCACGACAGGTGGTATACGCCAGTTCGGAACAAGGAGACGTCGACTTCCTGACCCACCCCCGTTCGTTCGCGCACAAACAGGGCCGTCATGATTCCAGAGAGCAGGGCAAGGGACGCCACGTTGTCTCCGATGGCCGGGATGCCGTAGCTTGGCGGCCCTCCTGGTCGGCTCGACCGATGGACGATCCCCGCTCTCGCCCAATACGCGGTATTGTCGTAGGCCGCTACGTCTTTGCGCTCTCCCAGTCTGCCGTAACCGGTCAGGTTCCCGAAGATGAGCCGCGGGTTGAGCTTGACCAGGCTCTCGTACTCTAATTTGAACTTAGTCAACTGATACGGCCTCAGGTTACTAAGCAACACATCGGCATCGGTGATCAGTTTGTGGACGATCGCCTGGCCTTCCGGTGTCGAAATGTCGACTGCGATACCCTTCTTATTGTGATTGTAATTCTCCCAGACGTACTTGAATTCGGATTTCATGGCAGGAAGGGCCGGTTGCGCGCCGCGCAGCAAGTCCCCCCGCTCAGGGTGCTCGATGTGCACCACCTCCGCGCCGTAATCCGCCATAAGCCGAGCCGCCATGGGCACAGCCGCCATTTGCGACAGATCCACAACCTTAATTCCATCGAGCGCCATAGCCATGCTACTTTCCTCCCAAATAGGTTCGATTGCAGCAGAATATCATACAGTGGAGTTGACCCGGCACATTGTACGGCCCATTCCTCTCACGAGCAACTTCGGCCGAACAAGCCCCATCGCGGCCTGGCCGGAGCTGGCCCAACGTCTCAGCGGGTTTCGAGGCGGGACGCGTGGAGTCGGAAACCGCCGCGGTTGCTGTGGGCGCGGCTCAATTCGATGCCACGACCCCCTCAAGCGCCGCGGCCACATCGTCCAGGAGGGATTGGTCCAGATAGTAGACTTCGACCCGCCCCTCGACCGTGGCAAAACGATCTCGGGATTGCGGGGCCTTGGTCTTGCCCACGCGAAGGGGCCCTAGCTTCGTGGCGCCGTCGTCCAGAATGACGGTTGCGCTCAGCGGCGCCGCATCCAATCCCATCGCTTCGTCTGAGGGACGTGGACTCGCAATATCGAGAGCCCGCACCTGGCTCATGGCCTCGAGCAACGCGGTGGCGTCCCATTGGGATTCGAGGATATGCCCGGCCGGCTCGAGCACCGTCCAACGGCCTTCCACTTTCGACAGGATGTACTGCGTTCCCCGAAACACCAACTCAAGCCGGGTCGCGTCTTGAGCCGGGAATTCGAAAACTTCCTTCTTCCGGAAGCGGAACGAGTCCGCGGCCAGCACTTCGCTAATCGGAAGCGGAACCGTCGTAACCGTCCCGTCATCCATCCGCGCATAGAATTCCGCGGGATCGGATCCTGGCACGAGCGCCCCCACCACGATGGAATACGTTTTCGGGTCATCAAGGTACTTCATCTCAATCGAGACATGAGGCGAATCGAAACCGGCGCCAGCGTCCTCCAACGGAAACGCCGCGCCGGCGGCCTGCTTCAAGAAGGCGATGTAATTGGAAATCGCCACTTGGTCCCCGTCCTCGACCGCGGGCTCCGACACCGTCCATCCCTCTTTATCGTCGAGCCGCAACGCGACCGCCTCGTTCTTCGTACGGACGGATACGTCGGTAAGAACCGCCGCATTGACCTTGAACAACCGCAGCTCGCGATAGGCGTTCGGCCGCTTCGGCAACAGGCTCAGGATGTGGCCATCGACCACGAAGACCGAAGGGTTGCCCTCGATCCGGGCGAACAACCCGCCTCCGTCTTCTGCCTCCGCGACATCGCCGAGCAACAGGGCGCGCGCCGGCCGGCCTTTCGCGCCGAAGGTGATCTGCCGATTCGGCGGGTCCAGCCCGTAGTCGCTGTAGCGCTCCGGACGATCCACATAGTTGCGGCCCACCATGAAGGTCAGCTCCTTGACCAAGTTCTCGGTTGCCTCTTGGTTCGCGCGCGCCTCGACGGGTTCCAACATCCGCCAGCTCCCCGCTTCCGAACGATCCAAGATGACCTTCGTAGAAAGATCGCCGATCCGATAACTCGTCACGTTCCCATCGTCATCGGTCTCCTCGAGACCCCGGAATACAAGAGCGTACTCCACATGGCCAATCGTTTCGCCATCCCGCGATCCGGGGAATACATGGGCGTTTCGAAGTTCATCGAGCGATCGGTCCATCTCAAGCACGTTCGCGAGCGGGATCAGAATGACGGGGCCGACGCCAACCCGCGCATAGGCGTACCCGACGGACGGGTCGAGGGCGCCGACATCGAGTTGGATCATTTCGCCACCGGTGGTTCCCGCCAGAACGCGTAGGCGGGGCGCGTCCAATTCATACAGCGAAAGCTTCTGTGGATCTTCTTCGATAGTCCGCTCATTGAGAAGATGGGCAAGGGCCGTGGCGGCCCGGTTCCACACCTCGATGTTCGCCGGAATGTGCCGCGCCGGTTTTTCCACCGACCAATCGCCGCTCCCCAGGCGAGTCGCCTCAACCGTGGGCGTGTCTCTTCGATCGATCGTGAGCAACTTGATGTCTTCCGGCTCGAACTCGAACAGGCGCTTGGCTTGAATAAGTTCTTCTACAGCCGACTTCTCAAGAAAGGAGGTCAACGCATACGCAGCCAGGATCAGCGCCAGTACTAGAAACATGGCCGCTGTCGCTTTGGGACTCATCGGTACTTCCTCCGCGCGAAATACATCGCCGCGCCCGCAAGGGCCACGAGTTGAACAACACCGAGCGAAGCCACCCACGCAATCGTCCGCTCCTGGCTATTGGTCAGCAAGATGGGCGGGTCTTCCTCGGCCGTCGCGCGAATGGCGATAAGGTCTTCCCGTTCGCTGAGCCACGCGAACATATTCAGGAGCAAGTTCGAATTCGCCGCAAGATCGATCCCGTAGGCGCCCTGCGTCGCCACCTCGTTCGCGCTCAGGTCCGTGTCGCCCACCACCACGATCCGGGCTACCTTCACGCCCGACTTGTCCGGCGTGGGCTCGTCCGTGCGGTAGGTCGCCGCGACCGCGATTGGAACCGGGCCCATCATCTCCCCGGTGTCGGCGTTAACCGTGCCCTGCGCCAACAGCGCGAGGTCCGTTTCGGCCCACGTGTCCGGAGTCGTGCGCAACAACACCGCGCCGCCCGTCCCATCCGGCATGGAATCGTCAAATGTGACCGAGCGCACACGGTCAAGAACAAGCGACGAATCCATACTCCGTGTAATCGGGTGGCGTCCATTGAAGCTCCCGCGGAACTCGCCATAAGGATCGCGTTCCGTTGCGTATTCCTTGCCGAGTTTTTCCACTTGGTTGAAATCGGGGATAAGCATATTGGTCATGCCGCCCGTCGCGCGCGAGATCACCAGGTCCATTCCCACAACGACCCCAAATCGCTCCTGCAACCACGGCCGCATGTTTTCGATGATCTTCGCGTTATCAAGAGCGGCCTGCGCCGGATCCAACATCTGTGGATCGACCATCACCAGGAGCCGCCCGCCGCGCTTGACGTACTCATCGAGCGCGTAGATATCGAACGGACGCAATTCCCCGTACCGGTTGATCGCCAAGATGCTGCAGTCCGCCGGGATCGTTGGATCATCCACCATCACGATATGATTCGCAACCTGATACGACTCGTTGCTGAGCCAGCTAGCCAACTTCTTAATGCCATCCGGGCTCGCGTCGGTAATCGCGCGTTCGCCGTGCCCTGTCAGGAAATAGACTTTCGGGTTAGCGTCGAGCGTGACGTTCAGCAGCGCGTTCGTAAAATCGCGTTCCTCCAGGCGCTGCGTCACGTCGGAAAGGGGAATCTCCCGTTGGCGCGTCCCCGCCCGCAAGACGACCGTACCCACGCCCGTCACCGATTGGATTTCGCCCCCGGTCCGAAACAAGCCCGACCGGTTCAACTCACGCAGTTTCTCCGGATCCAATTGCGCATCGAAGTACTCCACGTTCAGCCGCTTCGTCTCGCGCTGGCATAGCTCCAAGAAGCGGCGCGTCTTATCTTGCGGCAGCTTTGTCCGGTCGTCGCCGGCCTTCACGAAAAAGCACATGATGTCCACGTCGCGGTCGAGCCGCTTGAGCACTTGGACCGTTTGTGGCGCCAATTGACGCCGCCCCTCGCGAGTCAAATCCCATGACGCGTCCGAACGCCGCACGAACGCGTACAGCGTCGCGCAAATCGCAAGGCACACGATGGAACTGACCACGGCATTAAGGCCGTAAAGCGACGCGCCTTCGGCCCCGCGCACCGTCATGGCAACACGCGTCGCAAACCAGACGACTCCGCAGAGAAGGCCCGCGCCAAACGGGGCGTACACCCAGAATGTGAAAGGATCCTCGCTCCACACCAGGGCGTTCAGAGAAATCGTGATGAAGGCCAGGGAAGCAATGCCCGAGATAGTTTTCAGTGGTTTCATTTTACGTTAAATAGCTTCGCTTGTTGGCGTGACTTCTATTTTCTCGCCCACAGAGTTCACAGAGATTATCATTCTCGATCACTGTTGTCCTAAGCCCCTCTAAGAAGATTGCGGTTAGCGTTAGCAGCATTGGAAAAAAGCGTCCTGTTTTGATTGAGACCTCCACCCCACCGTCTTTGCGAGGAGGCACGACGAAGCAATCTACTGCCAACAACTCGTCACGCCTGACAGAAGGCGAGCGGCTTTGGCGACCGGAGAAGATTGCCGCGGTCGCTGTCGCTCCCTCGCAAAGACGGTTGAAGGTTTTATTTAGGACAGCAGTGATTTTTGATCGATACCCAAGTACGGCTAACTTCCAAGATGTTGGAATTATCTTGCCCCTCTTCATTCTGCCCCAGCCTGTCATCGCGGGCCGGAACCCGCTACGCGGGAAATTAGGATGTGGAAGCCTGAAATCAAAGAGACTGAGAAGAAGCGCAGCGCGACATCCCCCTTGATCCCCCTTCAAAAACGCCACCGACAAAAGTCGAAAACTCTCTCTTCTCTGAAGAGTAGCCGCGGTTTGGTTACGGCTACGCCGCTCTGCGATCTCTGTGCCCTCTGTGGCTAAACAAAACACGCGGCTAGGCCCTCCACTTCCGGCTTTCGAGCACACGGAAACTGAGGAAGAGAAAGAACGCGGCGAAGAGGAAGTAATAGGCGATGTCGTAAGGCTGAACAATCCCTTGCGCCATCTCCTTGGCGTGCATGTCCAAAGGCAACTCACGGCCCAGCGCCCGGAACAGGTTGTAGACAAAACCGATTGCGCGCCGCATGCCTTCGCCGTAGGTTTCCGGCGCGGGATTCTCTTCGCTCAAATCTTCCGCGAAAGTCCCGAGGATGTAGAAGACAAAAAACAGCCCGAAAGTCGCCGTGCCCGCGGTGATTTGATTGCGGCATAACGCCGACACGAATAGGCCCATGCTCAAGAAAGCGGCCCCGACAAGAAACACGGTGATGGTTCCGAAAACCAACACGGCCGGCTCGACATCGACGAACACGCCAACGATAACCATGTATACAGAGATAACGGCCACCATGGGAATCAACATGCCCAGCGAGGCCAGGTACTTCCCGAAGATAATATCGCGGTCGCGCAACGGATGGGTCAATAGCAACTCCATCGTTCCCCGGCGCCGCTCCTCGGCCAGGAGGCGCATCGAGATGAGCGGCCCGATAAACATAACCACCGTGCCGCAAAACACCAGGAAGGGGCTCAACAATGTCTCCTCGAAATCCGGAACCCCTTCCAAAGCATAAGTGGAAGGCGACTGCGTCATGCGCGCGTAAAAGATGAACGACGCCGTGAAGCCCAACCCCGTGATCAGCGCGTACGTGCCCAGCACAACGTATCCCACGGGCGTTTGGAAAAAGCTCGCAAACTCCCGCTTGGCCACGGCCCAGATTCGGCTCATGACTCGTCCCCCGCCTCGCGCGAAATAGCCTCCATAAACCGATCCTCCAGGCTGCCGCTCCGCTCCTCGATTTGCCGCACTTCTACCCGGTTCTCGACCAGGCACTTCACGATTTCCGAGTGCGCCGACTCATGGCCGTCCGTATCGATCACAAGGCGCCCTTGGCCGCGCTCGGAAAGCTTTTGCACATGAGCGAGCCCTTTCAATACCTGGGGAGCGCGCTCTGCTCCATCGCCGAGGCGAACGTCCAACGCGGCCGCGCCAAGATTGGTCACCGGCTCCCGCGAGACAATCCGGCCGTGGTTGATGATCACCACCTGCTGGCAGATCACCACAACCTCCGGAAGGATGTGCGTACTGATAAGCACCGTGTGGCCTTCCGCCAATTCCTTGATCATCTGGCGAATATCCACAATCTGCTTCGGGTCGAGCCCCACCGTCGGCTCATCGAGAATAAGCACGGGCGGATCGCCGACGAGCGCCTGCGCAAGGCCCACCCGTTGACGGTAGCCCTTGGAAAGATTTTGGATGATGCGTTTCGCCATCGGAACGAGGCCGCAACGTTCCATCACGCGCTCGACTTCGACCCTGCGCCCCACCTTCGCCACGCCCTTCACTTCGGCAACATAGGAAAGGAAACTGGCCACCACCATTTCCTCGTAAAGAGGAACGCTCTCCGGCATGTAACCCACACTGCGCTTCACCTCAAGGGGGTGCGTCCCGATGTCGTAGCCCGCAATCACCGCCGAGCCGCTCGTCGCCGGAGAATAGCCCGTCAAGATGCGCATCGTCGTGGACTTGCCCGCGCCGTTGGGGCCCAGAAAGCCGGCGATCTCTCCTTGGCCCACCTCGAATGACACATCTTCGATGGCGGACACGGGACCGTAACGCTTCGTAAGGCCCTTCGCTTCAATCAAACTGAATCTCTCCCCAAAACTCGCAGCCGTATCCCTAACCAGGCGTAGCCGGAAGCAAGAGTACTTTTCCATGG
>CAYNZS010000078.1:0-15644 GCA_964401695.1 uncultured Nitrospirales bacterium | reverse complement strand
GCGGCCGTCCTCAGGGAGGACCGTTTATCATATACCGACGCCGGAACGGCAGAGCAGGTGGCTTAATGATGAGTTAGTAACCACCAGTAGAGCCGGTGGTTTGACTCGATAATTAGCTATGATGGGCTGAGCGGATTGTTCGCGAAGAGCCGCTTCGCCTTTTTCGGAGTTTGAAGGACGAACGAATACGAACAGACAACGAAATATTGGCCATTCGTGTGTCTCCGTGGTTTACCAGGGAAAGACGTCATGCGTTTGAGGCGTGGCGGATGCCGTGACAACAGAAACCGCCCCGCCGAGTTCTGCTCGACGGGGCCGTTCGGAATAGGGTCGTTCTTCGGAGAGTGGCTGGGGTCTCAGGCGGGGGCGACTTCGACGACCGCGCCAACGGCTTCCAGCTTCTCCCGGATCGACTCGGCTTCGGCTTGGTCCACGCCCTCTTTGATGGCCTTAGGCGCGGAGTCCACGAGTTCTTTGGCTTCCTTGAGGCCGACGCCGGTGATAGCGCGGACTTCTTTAATCACCGGAATCTTCTGTGAGCCAATTTCCTTGAGGATTGCGTTGAAGGAAGTGGGGGCGTCGTCCTCGCCGCCGCCACCATCGGCGGGCGCGGCGGCCATGGCGCCCACCATCATAGGCGCAGCCGCTTCGACGCCAAACTTCTCCTCTAGGGTTTTCACCAGTTCGCTGAGGTCGAGGACCGAGAGTTCGGCGATCTGGTCTACGATCGCATCAAGTTTTTCCGACATGTTTTCGTTGTTCCTTTCAAGTGTTAGCGTGCCGACAGGGCCAGAAACGTTTTTGGTAAAATCGCTCTAGGCGGCTTCGGCTTCTTCTTTTTGTTTGCGGATTTGATCGAGGACGTTAACCATGTTGCGCGGAACGGCGCTCAACACGCCAACCAAGTTGCGCAGCGGCATGGCGATAGTGCCCACCACTTGCGCGCGCAGTTGATCCTGGGACGGAAGATCCGCGAGCGAATTGAGCTGATCGGAGGTTACCGGTTTTCCGTCCAAGATGCCGCCGCGCATGACGATGGCTTCGACATCCTTAGAGAACTCTTTGAGGATTTTCGCGGGCGCGACAGGGTCCTCGCAGAACGCCCATGCGATGGGGCCTTCCATATATGCGACGGCTTCGGAGAGTTCCAGGCCTTCCAGCGCCAGTTTTGCCAGCGTGTTCTTGTACACCTTGAAGGTGACCCCTTCGTTGCGCAGCCGACTGCGCAGGTCGGTCACCTCGTCCACGGTGATCCCTTGGTACTGGGTCACGATCGCTACGGTGCTGCCTTCGATGCGGGCCTTGATTTCGTCCACGGCCTCAATTTTATCGAGACGTGCCATAAAGACTTTCACCTCCTTTATCCAAAATTGTTTCACAAGAAAGACAGCGTCTTGCAGAAAAAAAGCGCCCCGCATCGTCGGAGATTGACGACGCGGGGCGAAACGGTGAGTCTCGATAATTCCGCTGCCGCTATCTCGGTAGGCGAGTTTTAAGGCCCGAAAGCCGCCGACTGTCTCTGATGCGATAGGAACGCTCTTTGCGTAAGCTGCCCATAATAGCAGGAAGAGCAGCGCCACGCAACCGCCGCGCCGCGCCTTTTCACCCGGCACGTCTCAAGGACACTAACTTGGATATCTCACCGCTTTTCTACTGCGACGACGGATAAGGCCACTCTGACGAGACTCTTCTCGCCTTTCGACCTCGACGTGACCCGCCACGCTGTCGCCCGAATGGCTTCGGATCAGTCTCGTCATAGCAACCTTCTCCACCGTCTCGCTACGAAAACCGGTGAGATATTCGGGCTAAAACCAGGGACTCATACGTCTATATCTTCAAAATGGGCAATGAGGGCAATAGGCATGATCGACGTGTTGACCACAGGAAGCGATTGGCATATTCGCGCACTTACCGGCGCTGGTGCGCAACTTCAGCAACGGTTCAGGTTTACGGCGGCCAGTGGCGGACGCTCCAGTTGAATCCGCTACTGGAGGAATACGATTTCTTGCAACGAACCGATTGCGCCTGCCTATATCGCGCTGTCCAGCAGCCGGAAGACTTCGCGCTTTTGCTCGAGGAGCCGCGGCTGTGCAGAGCGTGTGTCGAGTTCTATCTCTGCCTGGGGGTGGAACCGGAAGTTGAGGCGCTCGACGCCGTGATAGGCGGTGTTCGCTCGATGTCGAATCAGGGATTCGCTACGCGGCCAGGCTGATCCGCGGGCGGGAGATCCGGGCTAGGCTACTGCCCCGTTCGCTCCCGGATGATGTAGTCGATGCCGTAAAACAGGAGGAGCAGCACGTAGGCCACGACGACCAGGGCCGGGAGAAAGAGGAGCATCGTACGCCACAGGCGTCTCGGCGCGCGCTGTTCTCCGGTCTCTTCTACTTGCTTCAGTGTCAAGTGAATCCCTTTCTCCGATGGGTTGTTCGATGCGCACATAGCATAGCGCGTTTGGATATAGGAGGGAACTTTTGCATTCCCGACGGCGAAGGTGGGGAAAGAGAAGGGGGCGTAGGCGCCAGGGCGTGTCTAGCTCTCGGATGCCGCTGAGATGGTGACTCTGCCGTTGTGCACGGTGAACTCTATGGGGTCTTTGACGGTGTCATTGACGTTGCGGGCTTCTCTTTGGATAGTGATTATCGTATCGCAATGAGCAGTGACCTCCAGTTTGTCGCTGGAGACTTCGAGTAGCACTGGTTCTCCGGGTTGCACGGCCATTTCGGCAAATCGTCCCGCGTCTATTCTTGGGGTTGGTAAAGCTGTGACTTTGACTACTATACACAAATACCCTGTAAATAATTAATTGTATTGACTGCTTCTTGTACCAAAAAAGCGCACTTTTGAACGTTTAAGATGCGCTGGCGGGGCGTTGGAAGGCGTCTTGCCCGAAGGCGGAGCGGCGTTGGATGCGCCTGTTTTGGCTACGGCTGCGCTGCCGGGGGAGAGGTCCGGGTTAGCGCCAGGATATTTTCGCCGAATATCTTCTCGCAATCTTGAGGGTTGAAGCCGTAACTCTCGATGACGGCCCTGCTGCGCGGGTAGCAGTCGCCAGCGGGATCTTCTGGGTGATCGGATCCGTAGATGAGCCGGCTTGGCCCCAGCTTTTCTAGAGTGAACCGGTATTGTTCTTCGTAGGGAGTTTCGTGGAAGTAATTCAGGACGATCGAGGTTTCGAGGTATACGTTCTCGTTGGCCACCGCGACGATGAACGCGTCCCAGAACCGGAATCCTCCTCCGTGGGCGATTATGATTTTCGCTTCGGGCACGCGCTTGCAGAGCGTGTCGACGTTGGAAGGGTCTTGCCACGCGAGGGGCGCGTGTTTCCATTGGCTGCCGCAGATCATGACGGGGATCCCTAGCTCCGCGGCTTTCTCTACGACGGGAACGACTTTCGTGTCATCGACGGATAGCTGCTGATGGCGAGGATGAAGCTTGAGGCCGCGAAGGCCGAACTCCGTTACACAACGTTCCAGTTTCGCGGTGGCGTCAGGGTCGCGCAACGGATTGACGGACGCGAAACCGATGATGCGGTCGGGAAAGCGCCGGCAGCATTCCGCGACGTATTCGCTGGAAGTGCCGTAGGCGGTGTCGGCGGCGATCGCGGTAACGACGGCTCGGTCAACCCCGGCGCGGTCGAGGTTCTCGACGAGGGATTCCACGCGCGCGTCCAGACCGCCGCCGAAGCCGTCCTTGTCCGGATGAACGTGGGTGAGCGCGTCTACAACCAAGCCATAGCTCCTATGGACGCGTACGCACGGCGCACAATCTTAGCGCTTCGCGGGCGGCGCGGACGGCGTCCGCGGCCGTGTCACCCTCGGTGAATACGTAGCCTACCTTATCGCGCGTGACGCAGTCCACGATGGGATCGAGGCGTTCACCCACCGTTGCGGTGAAGTCGATTTCGCGGACGCCTTTGAGTTTGGCCGCTTCCTCGCGTCCGTCGATCTCTTCGACGAGGCCAGGCTCAGCCGGGAACCAATAGAGGGCCGTGCCGCGTTCGTAGTGGCGTTTCTCGATGGGCTTGTGTCCGAGCGCGATGCGGATGCTGTCGGCCATGAAATCCATCCCGTATACGAGGGGAATGAGGTCGGTGGGTATACGCCCGCCGCCGGGCCGAGCGGCGATTTCCACGACCCGCGGCCCTTCGCCGGTCACGATCACCTCGACATGGGTTGTGGCGCTGGTGACGCCGATGGCCTGCAGCGCTTTCTCGACGCAGAATTCGATTTCGCCGTTCTCGTTCCCGGGGCCATAGGGAGGCATGTAGATGCCGAGGTCGAAGCGGTGAGGAAGGGGCGACACGTCTTTTCCCGTCGTGCCTCCATGGATATAGCGGCCCTCGTACATGAGGCCATCGACGCCGTATTCGGTTCCTTCGAGATAGGTTTCGAGAAGGACGCCGTCGGAGCGGGAATACTGAAAGGCGTCAGTAAACGCGGCGTTGATCTCCCCGAGAGAGTCGACACGGAGTACGCCCTTGCTGGAGTTGGCGTCGACAGGCTTGACGATAATCGGGAAGCCCAGCGCTTCCGCGGCGTCGCGCGATTCCTCTGCGCTATGGACGAGTCGATATTTGGCGTTGGGTACGCCCGCGCGGTCCAAGGCCTTCCGCATCTCGAATTTGTTGCGCGCGCGATGGGCGGCCTCGGGGGGAAGGCCGGGCAATCCTAAGCGCGCCGCCGCGGTGGCAACCGCCTCGACGGAAAGTTCGGCCGCGGGATAGATGGCGTCCGCGCTGTGCTTCGTAGCTGCTTGGACCAGCGCCTCTGGGTCGAGGATGTCGATAATTTCCTGCGCATCAGCGTGGCGCAAGCCCGAAGCTTGAGGGTCGCCATCGGCAGCGACGGTCTCGATGCCCATCGCGCTGGCCTTGAGAAAAATGCCGATTTGGTTGGCGCCCGCGCCGGATACGAGAAGAGTTTCGGACATGGAAAAATCCCGAAGTATGGCCCTTCAAACAATAACGGCGAGCGGACCCCTAGGGACCGCTCGCGAAAGATATCGAATGCGGGCGCGAATGAACGCGCAGTCTTAAGCACTTTTCTTTCTAGGGATTTTGCCCACTTTGACGAATTTACCTGCTTTGATGTAGCGGGCGCAAACCTTGACGCGGCAAACCGTTCCGTTTTCATCAACGATGCGGATCTTCTGCAGGTTCGGTTTCCACCGGCGCTTGGTGATGCCGGTCACGTTCTGACCGATTCCACCTTCTTTCTTGGCTTTGCCGCGCCGGACGATTTTCTTGCCCACGCGGGGGCGCTTACCGCTATACTCACATACGCGTGACATGTCGTTCTCCTGCTCATCGGCTTGGGGAAAGACCCCCACCGTGGTATACTTCGGGACACAAACCGTCGGATTGTATCAAAAGAACTCCTATCAGATCAAAAGGTTGTTTGCTACAACTAGTCAGAAGCCTGGGTGGCGCCTTCAAACTTGTTTGAAAACGCCACCCGGTTTACGTTTGGATTGGAATGGCGATTCTACGAAGCCGGATTCTCCGGCGCGTTTTTGTGACGCTGACCTGTTCCGGCCTATGCACAGGGGCAATCGCTGGGTGCGCCGGAACGCAGGATCGGCTCGAACGTACTGGGCCAGAGCAATTTACATCGCGCGTCGAGGAGATCCTGTCCGATTTGGCTTCGAATGATGAGGCCATCGAAAGTTTTGTCGCAACCGGGAAACTCATCCTAGAGTTGCCCGAACTGGAAGCGGTCCAAAAATTCCACGGGGCAAAGGTTCGGTTTCGGCGGCCTTCGGATTTGTTTGTGAGAGCGGGGCATAAGGTAACCAATCACACGGTCTTCAAATTGTGGAGTGTGGGACGTCAGTTTCTATTAGAAGTGCCGCGTCGGAAGCGGGAGAGTTACTATTCATTCGAAGGCGAGCGCATAGAAAGCGTCCCCTTCCCGGTTTCTCCTTCCGACATCGTGCGTGAAATGTTTCTGCCAGAGGCCTGGTCGACGCTCGGGAGTTCGGAGGTTCGAATCGTCAAAGGAGAAGCGAACGCCACGATACACCGCATGGAGATTGGTTCGCGCTCGCGGCCGCGGAGGCTGGTGGACGTGAGTTTGTTCGGCACCGAGAGTCCCGCGTGGGTTATTGTAAGAAGCGTGTTGCTGGACAAATCGGGACGAACGGTGGCGATCACGACGATGGATGAGTATATCCTCGTGAACGGAATTCGATTTCCGAAGCGCGTCGAGGCGTCGTTTCCGGTCGAGGAGACACGAATGGCTTTGGGATTGCGGAGTGTTCGCATAAACGAGGCCATACCGGACGATACGTTTGACGTAGAAAAACAGGCCAGAAAATTAGGTCTCTTGGAGGAAAGCGAAAAACGGGCCATCGAATGAAGGGAGTTTCCAGGACGATCACCCCAGTGATTGACGCCTGCCGAAGATCCGGCAAGTTTACGGGACCGGTGAGGGGATTCGGGGCGATGGCCCTGCGACTATGCGTGCAAGAATGGGGACTACTGAGTTGACAACAGATTCGCAAACGAAGGATCGCGCGTGCGCGGCGCTCACAGGACTCGACGCGGAGGAGTTAGCCGCCGTCTTAGACCTTAGGCCGTTCCAGGGCCGCCAGATTTTCAGATGGATTCACCAGAAATGCGTACTCGATTTTGACGAGATGACCAATCTCTCGAAAGGCCTTCGCCGGACGCTAAGCGAACGGTTTGCCGTGAGCGAGACTTCATTTGTCGAAGCGTCCGGCTCGCCGCGTTCGGAAACGACGAAAGTACTGCTGCGTTTGGCGGATTGCGAAACAGTGGAGACCGTCCTTTTGAGAGACAAGGAGCGGATGACGCTCTGTTTGTCCACCCAAGTGGGCTGTCCAGTGAAATGCTCGTTTTGCGCGACGGGCCTTTCGGGATACAGCCGCAATCTATCGCCCGGTGAAATCATCGAACAGGCGCTGTATTTGTTGCGGGAAGAGCCGGCGGGGAAGAGGACTCCGAATATTGTGCTAATGGGCATGGGCGAGCCCCTGTTCAATTACGATGCCACCATGAAGAGCGTCCGCCTGCTCATGAACGAAGAAGGGCTTGGGATCGGCGCGCGCAAGATTACGGTCTCGACTTCGGGGGAAGCCGAAGGGATCGAGCGGTTCGCCGAGGAAGGCTGGCAGGTGCGGTTGAGTGTTTCGCTGCACGCCGCGAATGACGAGTTGCGGGACAGGCTGGTTCCGCTGAATCGCAGGTACAATTTAGCGAGGTTGATGGCGGCGGTACGCCATTACGGATACCAGGTGGGCCGACAGCTTACCTTCGAGTGGACGCTAATGGACGGCGTGAACGATCGGGATTCGGATCTGGAAGAGTTGGTTCGGCTGGTCGCCGACGTGAAAGCGACGGTCAATCTTATACCCTATAATCCGGTGAGCGGTTTGGAGTACCGGGCGCCGAAACGCTCGCGCTGCGAGACGTTCCGCGACGGACTCAGCCGCGCGGGTGTTAAGGCTACTCTGCGGGTCGAACGCGGCCAGGATATCGACGCGGCGTGCGGGCAACTGCGGCGCAGGCACCGCGAGACGGCTCCTATGAAACACTTGTGATCTCAAAACTTTTTGTTGTTCAAAAGTACGAATATGGGACCGCCGAGGCGGCGCTCCCATATTCAGGCGATCCGCTTAACCTGAGCCATGTTTCTTTCACAATTTGCCCTCGGCACGGGGTAGGGAGCGGTAAAGGAAGGTTCCAGTTCGGAATGACACATGAATGTGCTTCTCTTCGCAGTGACGGGGCAATCGAACGGATTGCCTTTCTTACCCCGATTCCCCGCGAAACGGATACGGAATCGTCATAGCGCCTATTCTTCGGCGAGTTGAGAATTACAGTCCCACATCGACTCCAAGTTCTCCTTCGATCCCCTCGTGCAGGCTGTTGAGTTCGGATTGTAGCCTCGATGTTGTCTCCTGAATCGACTCCGAACCCGTAGACGAGGGCGGCGGTATGGGCGGCCCATAGGCCCAAATAACTTTTGAGAATGGCTTGGGGATCATGAGTCGGTCCCACGAACGCATCCGCCAACTCGGAACAGTAGCGATTGCCTGGGGCACGATGGGCAGCCCGGTGCGCGCGGAGATATAGGCCAAACCCGATTTGGCGACTCGCCGGGGTCCGCGTGGGCCGTCGAGTGTCAGCCCCACGACCCGCACGGACTCGGCGGCAACCGTGAGATCCGCTAGGGCTTTCAATGCTCCGCGCGAGGAGGAACCGCGAACCGCCTTGATGCCGAATCGTCCCATGAGCTGCGCGGCGAATTCGCCATCGAAGCTGTGGCTGGTAAGGGTGTGGTATCCGTTGTGGACATGGAGCCAAGGCGCCGCCATTAGGGTCTCATGCCATATGCCTAACAGGGCGCGGCCGTTTTCTTCCAAGGTACGCCAAAGATGCTCCTCGCTGCGCACGGAAATCCGGCACGTCGCGCGTAAGGACTTGAGCAATCCAGAGGCGAGAGGAACCACGGTGGCAAGGACGAGGCGCTGCTTGAGCGAGAAGGTTTGGGAGCTCGCGTAGTCGAGCGAGGGCGCGGTCAACGGTCTTCCATGCCTCTCACCAATTGCCAAATGACTCTGGTACGCGGCGCCGGGAGCGAGGCCAGCTCCGCCTTGCGGAGGATTTCGCCGCTGATCTCATCTATTTCAGTCCGTTTGGAGGCGCGAACGTCTTGCAGCATGGTCGAGATGGTGTCCGAAGTTTCCCGGCAAACTTGTTCAGCCCGTTCGACGAGGCTGTATTCGAAGCGGTAGCCTTCGGTCGACGCGACCTTGGCCGCTTCGACGACCAGGTTCCGCAGCAGTTGGCGAGGTTCCTCAAGGGCCAGGAGTTGTCCGTTGGGGACATCCAGCAGCGCGGTGATAGGATTTATCCCGGCGGCGATGGCCACATTTTCCCAGATCATCTGGCCGGGCGAATCCGTAATCCGATACTCGAAACCCGCTGTCTTGAGCGCTTCTTCCACAGACGCAGTTGGGCAGGATGTCCAGGCACCAAACGTGGTTACGCCCGAGCCGACATGGCGCGCGTGGCCCTGATCCACGAGGGTGGCCGTTTCGGTGGTCATGCCCACGAGGACATTCGAGCTTCCCACGAAGTCGCACAGCTTCTCGACATTGCCCAGGCCGCTTTGCAGCGTTAGAACGGGAACGCCCTGAGGGAGCCTCAAAGATGCCGTCGCCCGAGCTTTGACAAGAACGAGGATCAGATCCTGCTCGGGCGGCACCTCCAATGCGACGCGAACCTTCGCTTTGATCGATAGGCCCTCGTCCGAATCGAGGGTAATGCCCGAGCCATCGAGCGCTCGGATGCGCGAGGAGTGATAATCCACCAGCGTCGTCTGTATCCCGTGCCGGTGGAACCGCGCCGCGTAAAGAATCCCCATGGCGCCTGGCCCGACGATCGAGACCTTCATGGATTTGACGTCTCCCTGAGCTCGGTCCGCTCCTACAGGATTCCAGGGCGAACCTTTCGCTTGTCCTCAGTTTGTTCTCCGAACGAATGCGTCAGTATAGCCCAAGCTCTTGCGAATCTCCTCTTTCGCCGATTTGGCGGCGGCTAGAGTCGCGAACTCCCCGACGAGGACGTTGACCCAACCACCGTTCGGCGCGTCCTTCAGCTGAACGAGATAACTCGAGCGCTTCTCGATATCCGCTTTTGCGCGCACGGCGCGTTGGCGACTGTTAAGCGCCAGGACTTGAACGCTGAAGGACAGTTTTTGCGCTGGCGCGGAAGTCTCAACGATCTTTCCAGCGTTCGACTCCCGGTCGGTTCCGCCATTGGCGGCAACGGCCCCAGTTGGTGTGCCATCCTCCGCCGCGGGAGGTTCCGAGGGGGAAAGTGGAGCCTGGGGCTCGTCTTTAGGCCGTACCGCGGGTTTGGGTTCTTCCTTCTCGAGTGTATCTGACGCGGCGGTAGCGGGGGGCAAAATATGGTTTGGCCGGTCATCGTCTGGCTCGGCATTCGAGGTCCCGTTCTCCAGATTCGCTTCGTCCCAGGCATGTGCCGCGGCTTCGGCCACCGGCCGCAGTGCGGGATTGGACTCGGAAACCTCGCCGACGGATAGAGCTTTTGCAGAGACATCGGGCGTTGTCGTCCTCGGCGGCGCGTCGAGGACGGCTGTGTCAGTCTCGATAGACGGTTTGCCGGACGCACCGTTGCCGGTTTGGGACTGGACATTTGGCGCGGGGGCATCCAAGCGTTGTGCGAATTTCGGCGGATCCGCCGGCTCGACTTTGCCCACGACAATACCGAGCATGAAACACGCCAACCCGAAGATGAGGAGTACGCTGATGCCCAGCACAAGCTGGGCCGAGCTAAGCTCGGCCCTGTACATTTCCTGGTCGAGAAGCGATTTAGATTCCCGTGGCGACTTCTTCTGTTCGGCCGTCATGGCTGTCTTCCAAGTCTTCGTGGTTGCCCGCTGTTTCGGTCGACTCCTCGTCGCTCGACTCCTCGACTTCGTCTTCCGAATCGGCGGCATCCGTTTCGCCCTCCTCCAGCGCGCGAAGGCCTTCGAGGAGTTGGCGCCGCCCTTCTTCCATCTCGGCGCCGCTCAGGTGAGGATCTTTGACCTCGATGAGGTGTTCCCCGATGCGGTCCGAAAACAAGGCGACGTTTATCTCACCATCCGCTTCATCAGTTTCTTTGATGAGGCGGAAGACCTTTTGGCGCCGGAGAAGCTGAGCGGCGAGATAGGCCATGGCCAGCGTACTGCGATCTTCGCTTTCAACAGCGTCATAGAACAATTGGCGTAACGGCGAGAAGACTTCCTCAGGCTGCTGCGCCTCGATTTCTGGGTCGATATATGTGAGGCTCCACGTGGAAAAAGCGCCATCGCCCCTCTCAGGAGTCCAGCACGCTTTGCAGTAGTCCTCGCGCTCAAGAATCTGATTCTCGAAGCGCACAAGAGAACTCAGCGCCTCCTCGTGCTCAAAGCTTCGTCCGCACGCCGAGCAGGATCGAGCGAACTTGCCGATTCGTATATCCATCGTTTTTGAAAAGTTCCATTTGTAGACCGAACGAGCCGCCGTTCGATTCGGGATGCGTCAGTGTGCGGCGGCGCCCATGATAGCACCAGCCGATTTGATCAAGTCAAAAAGCAGCTTGCCGGGGGTCTTCAATATTCTGCCGGTGACCCCGAGGGTCGCGCTGATAAGCATAGTGCCAGCGGGGGGAAGATCGGAAACTCTTCCCTGGGGATTGAAGGTTGGGCCTTGGAGTTTGAAGGCAAGATCCAGATTCTTTTGAGCCAGCTTTAGGCCTTGGATGTCGAAATTATCGCGAAAAACGGGAATCTCCTCGGCGACCGCTGGCGCGATGCCAACCTGTAAGGTGTAATCCATGTCGCCATCCCTGATGTAATGGCCCGACCCTTCGATGCGAATTCCGTCGGCATCGAGGGCAAAGCTGGGCGTGCACACCAGGTCGCCTTCAAATTCCAAGTCGCGGACATCGAGGAGCGAATACTTGAGGGAAGTCGGGAGCGCCAGGGCCTCGTCCTCCAACTGTTCCTCAAGCAGAGAATAGAGGAAGTCGGCGCTGAACTGGCCGTCGGTTACGCCGAACGATCCGCTGCCTTTGAGGGTGCCGGGGTCGTCTCGGTCCAGCGTGTACGAGACATTTCCCGTCATGACGCCCGAGAATATCTCGGGGAAGTCCAGGTGCTCTATGAAATAGCGGGAAGGAACCGACTGCCACTCGACGTTTGACTCAAATGCGTGTTCAGCCTTAACGGCGTGATAACTCCCGCTAATCTGCCCTTCCTCGATAGACGCGCTATACGCGTTGACTCCGGCGTTCACCGTGTCTAAGTAGGCTGTCGCGCGAAAGTTCTGCCCGCTCCATGGCGGCAGGTTGAGGTCGTTAGATTCAAGGTCGAACGACCATGATCGCTCGATGAACGGCATCTGGACTCCGCGGGCGTTTCGACGGTCAAACGGCAAGAACCAGGTCTCGCGGAAGCTTGGCATCTGGCTTTCCTCGGCGTATAGGTCCAGCGAGCCGGTAGAATGTTCGCCGCGGGTCATGACCGCTCGCGCCTCGACTTCACGGCAAAGTAGCGGCGTTTTGGCTCCCTCTTCGAGGGGCAGTAGCTGTATTTCGTCAATGAAGGCGGAGAGCGTTTGGGACCAGCCGCCTCGCGATTCCGAATCCCTGCGCCACTCGAAGCGTCCGGCGCGTCCGGTTCCTCCAGTGATTCGGTAAGGTATGCGCAGGCAGGGGCCCAACGCCGTAACGTCGAACATGTCAGACTGCGCGTTCGCTTGATCCATGGCCCAGCCGGAATCGGATTGGCCAGGCGCATAGGAGAAGGCCATATCGCCGCTAAACTGTGAACTCGCGAATTTCATCTGCGTGGCTTTTATGCGCGCGCGCGCGTTGGGTTGGAAGTCTACAGACAATTGCGCGGTCGCACCGATGCCCTCGCGTTTGGATAGCCACCACGCGTGATCGAGTCTCGCCTGCGTGGCGTCGATGGCACCTTCCGCGGTGTAGGTGTCCCCGCTCTTGGTCAACTCAAAGTCCGTGAGGCTCAGGGATCCGGACAATTCGGTGAGTGGGATTCGCGTTGCGACGGGCAGGTCTTCGATGTGGGACAGAACGCCATTGAAGCTGAACTCGCCGAAGTCTTCTGCTACGTTGTAGTCGAGCCCAGCGATGAAAGGATTTCCGGTTAGCGTCCCGGTTATTGGATCGTCGGCGTACAGCACGCCATTTTCGAGAGAAATCACGCCCGTCAAAGCTTCGGCCCGCAAGCCCATTCCTTCGTGAACGGCCTCTCCATTTTGGATCTTGATCCGAATCGACAGATCCTCCGAATCCGGATTCCAGTTCCCTTCCAATTGCCCCAGCTCGAGGGCCAGTCGCAGCTGATTCTTGTCCTTTGGATTGTATTCAAGCCTGCCTGAGCCCGCCTGGGCAGATCCGGTGATGACGGGGTCGTCAGTTGTGCCGTTGAAGGCGAGAACCACTTCGTGAGGTTCGTTCAATTCAAGGAGCGCCTCGCCGGAAAAGTCGAACTGACCACCGAAGGCAGAGTCAAGCAGTTGGCGCGCGGGCAGGCGGTCCGCTACGAGGCGGATGTCGAACTCGGGATACGGCCCGTCGAACGACACGCTGCCCTCCACGTCGCCGGCGAGTTCGCGCGAACTGGCGCGGGTATGAGTAAATTCGAGTCGGCGCGTTACGGTGGAATAAGACGCGTGCGCGATCAACATACCTGTGGCAGGCGGTAAGAACGTCGGCTGATTGCGAATCACGAGGTCGTTGAACTCCGCCTCCAGCGAAAGCCCGACCGTTTTGCCGGTCCGGCCGTTCACGAGGAGCGTGGGCCGGGCAAGGCCTTGGGAGACGAAGCGGTGCTCAGCCGGTAGAAAGACGTTCGCGTCGCCGGCGTCGATCATGGCACTATCGATCTTGAGCTCGAAATCCTCGAACGATGCGAAAGCGAGCCGGAGCGACACGGATTTCTCCGCATCGCCATCCAGGGCGCCTTCCATGCGGGCGATCAAATCGGGCGAATCCACAAGCCGAGTCACATCGAATTGGACCTCTTCGATGAGGAGATCGGTGTCGCCCACGACATTCTGGATCTCGATAGTCGAGTTTTGCCCAGTGATGCGAAACGATTCAGCGCGGTCGAAAGGCAGCAAGTCTTCCAATCCGAAATTACCGGCGTCGAACCAGTGCGCGTCCTTTTGACGAATCGCCCGTATGCGGCATCCGTCGAGGAGAACCCTTTCCAACGTGACATTGCCGTATAGCAGATTGTTGAGATTGATGTTGACGAGCGCTTCGGGCGCGGAGAATTCGAAGCGAGGGCGGCCTTCGGGCTCGGCGGTCAACTCAAGACCTTCGATCCGCAGACCGTGGAAGCCATTGACCGTAATCGCGCCCATCGCCAAAGCCCCGCCGAGGCGTCCCTCCAACTGTTCACGCACACCGGCGCGCATCGAGGAAAGCTCGAATCTTATGAAGAGAGCCCCCGCCGCGAATACAGCCGTGAGCAGCATGAGGGTTACGAGCCCCAAACGCGCTCCGCGGCCATACCCGAGTTCCGAGGCATGGCGGGCTGGAAGATTAGGTGTCGTCAGGACCCTCGTCTCCTTGGCCTTCGGCGGGCTTCACAGCGCCATTGCCCCACTGAATTCCCCTGTTGTTCATTATCTTTTCGCGCAGTTGCGCGGTTACATCCGGATTGTCCTGCAGATACTGCCGCGTGTTTTCCCGGCCTTGGCCCAGATTCTCGCCATCCATGGAAAACCAAGCGCCACTCTTCTGCATCAGCTTTTCGGCGAGGGCCAAGTCGAGGATGTCTCCCTCCTGGGAAATCCCCTCGCCGAACAGAATATCGAATTCCGCCTGGCGGAACGGCGGGCTGATTTTGTTCTTGACCACTTTGACGCGAACGCGGCTCCCCACGTTTTCCTCGCGCTCCTTAATCTGCGAGATGCGCCGCACATCCAAGCGAAGGCTCGAGTAAAATTTCAAGGCGCGCCCGCCCGTCGTCGTTTCCGGGTTGCCGAACATGACGCCGATCTTGTCGCGGATTTGGTTAATAAAAATAACCGACGTGTTCGACCGGCTGATCGAAGCGGTCAATTTGCGTAAAGCCTGAGACATAAGCCGAGCCGTCAAGCCCATGTGGCTGTCGCCCATATCCCCCTCTACCTCCGCGCGCGGCACAAGCGCCGCCACCGAATCGATCACCACCACATCCACCGCATTGCTGCGGACAAGGGTCTCGCAAATCTCCAAGGCCTGCTCTGCCGTGTCCGGCTGAGAGACGAGCAGGTTGTCGATATCCACGCCGATCTTTCCGGCGAAGGTTGGGTCCAGCGCATGCTCGGCGTCCACAAAGCAGGCGATGCCGCCGTTCTTCTGCGCGTTCGCAACCACATGCAAGGCCAACGTCGTTTTACCCGACGACTCAGGACCGAATATCTCAACGACCCGACCACGCGGCAGCCCGCCTACGCCTGTGGCCATATCGAGAGAGAGGCTGCCCGTCGAGATAGCGGGCACCTGAACCGAAAAAGATTCATCCCCCAGCCGCACAAGTGTCCCGCGACCAAACTGCTTCTCCAACTGACCAACAGCCACATCTAGGGCCTTTGTCTTCATATCCGCATTCACTTCAACCATGGGTCATCTCCATACATGGTGCACTGAACATTTATTCACCTTTCGCATCATGCCACAAACCCAACCCGCTGTCAACCCCTCAATAAGCACTAGTTTTCCGGAGTCGATTGTGGCCCGGCCCTCGAAAACCGGGGACCCTCATCGCCAATATGGATATTCTATCCGTTCCGGTCAGGATTATCCACGCCGAGGAGGGGTCCGCATCAGCCCGGATATCTCAATCGCCACGAAGGACACGAAGACCGCGAAAAACCGTCTCCGAATTCCTCGTTCCACGCTCCTCCGTGGGAACGCATACAAGTCATCGGTTGCGATGGTGGTTAGTAATCCCACTCCGCGACCATGAAGGCTGGCTTATCGGTTACGCTGGCCGGATCATCGATGATTCGACCATCGATAACGAGCACCCGAAGTATTTACTATCCGGAAAGAGAGAGCTAACCCGGATATTTCACCATCCCTATTGAGAAAAGCCGATTCCTTTCGCATAAAG
>CAYNZS010000077.1:0-15790 GCA_964401695.1 uncultured Nitrospirales bacterium | reverse complement strand
GGCCGTTGGGTCGACAACGCGTTCATCGAACGGCTCTGGCGCAGCCTCAAATACGCAGAAGTCTACCTCCACGCCTACGACAGCATCCCCCGAGCCCGGGACGGCATTCGCCGCTGGATGCACTTCTACAACCACAGGAGAAAACATCAGGCCCTAGAAAAACGAACGCCGGATACCCTCTACAATGAGAACTTAAACGCCGAAGCAAGAGCCTCGGCATAACCCCATGGGCGATCCACTTAACAATCGCGATTTAGTGTCCAAGGGATGGGGGCCACCTCACAACCTCGACGGCATTCCGCGTCGCCTCCTTTTCCCGCCATTGATCAACACTCAATTTCTCATCCTTCAAGATTTCAAGTAGGCCGACGGAAACCTCCTTAATTCGCTTGATTTCCGCAGCGTCTAACCTCGCGGTCAAAAGCGAACTTGGAGAACACACTGAGTGTGAGGCCGATTTCGCAACGTCACCTAGCGAGGGCATCCTGGGTGTGTTCTTCTTTCTCATGATGTCTTCCTCATGACCTCGTTGGCGAGGGCGCGGTAGGCGATAGCCCCCGGACTTTTGGGGGCATGTTGAAAGATCGTCTGAGAGAGTGATAAAGCAGTTTCGAGTTTGACATTCAGCGGGATCGTAGTTTTGAGGGTGGGGAATTCTTTCCGGGCGGCTTTTAGGTACTCGCCATGGCTTCGCCCTTTCCGTTTGTCGAACTTGGTTATCAGGACGCCCAGCAACCGGGCCGCATTGGGCATCTCGTTTGACCACGCGATGGCATTCGCCACACCATTAAGGTCGAGATAAGATGGGATGGTAGGCACGATGAACCAGTCGAAGCCGCGGAGGATGAAAGCGCTTATGATATTCGCAGACGGAGCGCAGTCGGCAATCACGAAGTCGTAACGACGGCGGGAACCGGCAAGAGCATTCTTGATGAGACGGTCCGATGATTTTTGAGTGGCCGCAAAGTGCAAATCGGCGGCAGCGATGTTATTGCTTGCTGGTACGAGGTGGAGCCGGGGGACGGATGTTTCGACAGCGCATTCTTCGGCAGACGCACCAGCAAATAGGATAGATGCCATACCGTTTTGTGATGGCTCAACGCCAAGATGACGGGTCGCGCTTGCCTGCGGACCACAATCAAGGACAAGGACGTTCTTCTTCTTGGCGGCGACGGCAGCGGCGAGATTGATGCTTGCTGTTGTTTTCGCGACACCACCTTTTGAGCCGTACAGCGCAATTGAGTTCATGATCGCGTTTCCCCGCTAGGGCCGATGAGGAATCGTACCGAACTGCCAGCAAGGTTTCAATAGAAACATAGGGACACGTTGGATTCCCTATACGGTATGCTCGTAGGAGGTCAAAGTGCTGCCAGCTTCACCCAGGTCGCCGAATGGGCGTCAGTTGTTCGCCGTAAGCCAAAGTGGGACACTCGGGCCGGTTTAGCTAAGGTACAGATCGGCGGGTTGCCGAAGTCTATTGGGGTTTGGGATAGTGGCCGTGGGCAGACGAAAGGAGGATCTGTTCATGGCGAAGGATATCGTGAAGGAAATCAGGCGGGTGACGCGGTAATACTTCGCCCACCAGATTTTTTCGTGCTTGTAGAGGCTCACCATAGGCAAAGTAGGCACAATTTGGGCACAATTTGTCAAGCGACCAAAAAGAAAGGTCAGCAGCTTATCTCGTAAGCCACTGACCTGTATATATTTAATGGAGCGGGACACGGGACTCGAACCCGCGACATCCAGCTTGGGAAGCTGGCACTCTACCAACTGAGTTAGTCCCGCTCACAGCGTACGCCATCGTATCAGCAATCGGCTGGTAACGTCAATTGCAGCCCATATATCGCGCCGGTTACCGAAGGCGCAGGTCACGCAAATCGATGCCGGGCAGCCCGCCGCTCTGTTTGGCTCCGGGGACGATTTTGTCGAGTGTTTCCTCCGCACTTTCTTGGAGGGCCGGGTCTTCACTTTCGAGAGTGCGGACGAGGCGGTCCACGGCGGCTTTGGCGGACGGTCCGATTTCTCCAAGGGCGATGATGGCATTCAATTGGACCTCGTGGTCGGAATCGTCCAACGCGCGGATAATGGCGGGCACGGCCACGGTCGAGGCGGGCCCAATGAGCCCCAGAAGCGCGAGGCCGTGATTGCGGAATTGGGCTTCCGGATCTTTCAATTCCTTGATGAGTGCTGGAATCGCGCGCGCGGCTTCCTCGGGGTTGCCTACATTGATGAGCGCAGTCGCGGTGTGGGCGCGCACGTACTTGTCTGAATCTTCTAGGTGGCGGAACAGGATGGGGAGGGCCTCACGCGCATTGGGGCCGTTGGCGCCGATGGCGGAGGCGATGTGGTAACGAACGGTACGGTCTTTGTCGTCCATGGCTTCGATAAGCTGGGGTATTGCGACGCGCGTCCGCGGCCCCTGAAAGCGCAACTGTTGCGCGGCATAGCTGCGCACCCATCGAGACTCATCTTTGAGGGCGCGGCACAGCGCCTCGAACGCTGTCTCGCTCAGCAGGCCAATAGCCTCCAGAGCCTCGACGGTGGATTCGCGGACGTCGCGGTCAGGGGCGTCCAGATTTTGCAGCAGTACCGGAACGGCCGTTTCGGCGGGCGGGCCGATTTGTTTGAGCGCGCGGGCCGCGGCAGAACGCGCCAAATTCTCGTCAGCACTCAGCGCGCCTATAAGGTGGGGAACCGCTGCCTCCCCGGCCTCAGCAAGCGCGGCCAACGCCGCCTCCCTTCGTTCCATTATGGGGCTCCCCAATTGGCCGGCTAACGTCGCGAGTCGCCGATTCTCCGCTGGCGGGGTATCCTGGGCTGCGAGAGGTGGGGACATCAAAAGGAAAAAAAAGATCAACGCCACTGTTTGCGCTCTGCACATGACTTATAAAGATGTCCCATTGCTATACGGCCGCCCACTCGCGATATAGCCTATTCCGCCTGTCGAATGGAGTCAACTTTTCGGAAGCGTTCAGGCGTTCCTTATCCCAAAAACACAAGAAAGGAAGAGAAGGGGAGCGCATTCGTTTCCGGGCCAGACATTGACAGGACCTGGCACTCCCTCCACTATCGCGAACGTCGTTGATCGATAGGATCCCATGCCCAAAGAACGTTCCGGCGCCAAACCTCCTATCCAGTCCACCAAGTTGGTCATCCTTCTCGGCGCTCCTTCGGCTGTCGGCGCCGTCATCGCCCTGTTTGGCGGACTTCATTGGATTGCCGAATTGCTCACTCATTTCCGCGTTCAGAATTTCTGGGCGCTTCTGCTCTGCGCGTTGTATCTGGCGGTCGCGCGCCGCTTCCGATGGGCGGCCGCTTACTGCGTACCAGCCATGGTGAGTCTGGCGGCGGTTCTACCGCTCTATTTCGGTCAATCGCCGGATGCTGGGCAGCCGGCAGATCTGTGCGTCATGCTGATGAACGTGAACCTGCAGACAGGCGATTCGGCGCGCGTGATGGAAGCAATCGAACACTTCCAGCCCGATGTCGTCTTGTTTCAAGAAGTGGATGAGGCGTGGTTGGAGCGGCCGGATAGAGTGTCTGAGGATTATCCTTTCCGTCTTACGGAGCCCCGAAACGATAACTTCGGCATCGCGCTGCTCAGTCGACTTCCGTTGCGGGACAGTCGGGTCGCTTACTTCGGCGATTCGGGTGTGCCATCCACGGTTGCGCGCATCGAGTGCGGAACGCAAGCGCTCAGCTTCATCGGCACACATCCCCCGCCCCCTGGCAGCGCCGAGTATCTTCGCATGCGGAACGTCCAAATCGAGGGTGTCGCGAAAGCGGTACGCGAAATGCAGAAACCCGTTATCGTGCTTGGGGATCTGAACACGACGCCGTGGTCCCCGGTGTTTCGTCAATTCCTCACACAGGCCCGGCTTGCCAATAGCGCGCGGGGATGGGATGTGCAGGCCACCTGGCCGGTGGACCTAATGCCGTTGCGTGTGCCGCTGGACCACTGTCTGCATTCTGAGAAGCTCCAGGTGGCGCGTCGAGAGATTGGTCCGGATGTTGGATCTGACCACTTCCCGCTGGTTGTGGATTTCGTGTTCGATGAAGCGACGGACGAATAGGCCTGCCTCGATTACATGCGGTGCGCGCGAATTGCTGGCTCTTGGACAGGACCGTCGCACTTCTAGCGCAAAACGTGCGTCAAGCCGTGTTTATATTTCCGGTGGCAGATGGTACTATACTTAACGGCGATAATCCGGTCTGGACGCCGTTCGGTCTTGCTTGCTGGCTGTCGAACGCGGAAGGGCCGTGGCAGAGCGCCTGACGGAGGTCCGAAGTGCCTCTCGCGAAGGGAATTAAGGTTGATGCCTGGACCGCGTGAGTTGGCACTGCGACCCGGTCGCTTATGACGGTGGGAAGCGCTCTTGAGCCCCGTGTAGCGTCCTGCGAGTCGGACGGTTAAAGCCTATAATGCGTGAACGGTGTAACGGCATTTTGAGGAGACAGGTTATGTGGACCCCTGGAATGGGTGAACTTCTAGTGATCTTGGTCATCGTGATGATCATCTTCGGCGCGGGCAAGCTCCCGCAGGTCGGCCGGTCACTGGGTTCGGCAATCAACGAGTTCAAGACCAGCGTGAAACCCGAAGACGAAGATGACAGTACCGCTAAGAAGGAAGACTAGCCCGGATATATTTCGGGAACGGGGTTTGGGGAAGAACCGTTCCCTTGAGAACCGAGTTTCCCGAGTACGTCGTCTGCGTCACGCGCGGCGAAGCCACGCGACTTAGCTCTGGCGCACCTCCTTCATAGCGCGGTCCATTTCCAGTTTCGATTCTCGCTCGCGGAGGGTCGCGCGTTTGTCGGTGGTTTGTTTCCCTTTGCACAGGCCGATCTGTACCTTCGCCTTGCCGTGCGTGAAATAGACTTTCAAGGGAATCAGAGTGTGTCCTTTCTCGCGGACTTGCGGCGTCAGCTTCAGGATTTCGCGCTTGTGCATCAGGAGCCGGCGGGGGCGTTCGGGATCGTGATTGTAAATGTTGCCTTGCTCGTAAGGCGAAATGTGGGCCCCCAACAGAAACAATTCCCCCTGCGCGATGTCCACATAACTGTCTTTCAACGTCATCTGTCCATTGCGAAGAGACTTGACCTCTGTGCCTCTCAATTCGATCCCAGCCTCGAAGCTATCGAGAATGTGGTAATCGTGACGGGCGCGGCGGTTCTTCACAACGGTCTTGTCGGCCAAAGCGAGGTTCCTTTCTAGGACGGGGAAGTATACGAGATGGCAGGGAGGCGAACCAAGGGAAGCGCTGGTGTTTGGGGTTTGGAGCGACGGAAGGGGCCAAGGGCTGTGCTCTCCCCGTTTCTTTTTGTGGACTATATGTCTAGCTATAGTGTGTCGCGAGACACGGCTGCCATACCGAACCCAAAAGTTGTCCAAGCATTGGGGATCACCTCAAAGCTCGCAGTTTTGTTTGGAGGCGTGCGGGACGGCCGACCTTCCACAACGCCCACAATCTCCTGGCTGGGATAACAGTCGATTCGGACCTCTCGTTTCTCGCTCAGTTTGCGCCCGGCACGGGAGTGCGGCGCTGTCAACGAAGGGTGTTCTCTTGGATCGATTTCTGAATGTAGTACCGCCGCCTATGATGGCTATCGCTTCCTTATCCCAATTTCCCGCGAAGCGAACACCAGTCGACCAGAAGCCGCTTACTCGTCCCACCGCTTCCAACCGTTTTGATAGTACCGCATCAGCACGGGTTGGCTCAGGGCGTTAACCTCGGTCGCGACACGCGCGACATCCGGGGCGAAGACCAGCGCCTGTTCAAGCACCGACTCGGTTAGGAAGGCCGGTTCGGGGGATTCGTTCGCGAGGTTGGGAGCGGATTCGCCGGGATGCGCCATGATGAATCCCCAGTCGCCGAAACTGGGGACATTCAAGTGATAGGGAGTTATCGCGCGCTCGACGCCCATCTCCCGCGCGGCCTCTTCGAGCGTCGTCACAACACACCAGAACGCCTCGCGAACGTAGAACGGGCTCGAGGCCTGTGTCACGAGCGCACCGCCGGGCGTCAGATGCCGTTGCGCCATGGCGTAGAAGGGCTTGGTGTACAGCTTGTTCGTGCTGACCGAACCCGGGTCGGGCAGGTCGATGACGATGAGGTCGTAAATCGTGGCGTCTGCCTCGCGCAGGAATACGAAGGCGTCCTGGTAATGCGCGGCGACTCGTGGATCGTTCAGACTTTGTTCGTTCAGCGCAGTGAGAATCTCTTGATCGCGAAAGAGCGAAACGACGCGCTCGTCGAGATCGACCAGGTCGATGCGAGCTACTTGCGCATGGCGCAGGATGGTTCGAATGGCGAGTCCGTCGCCTCCACCCAAGACGAGCACGCGAAGGTCTCGACCCGATTCCGCGGCGACGGCGATGCCGGGCAAGGTGAGGGCCTCGTGATACCGGTACTCGTCGGCCGACGAAAACTGCAGGTGCCCGTTCAGGTGCAGGCGGATATCGTCGCACCAGCAGGTGATGACGATCCGCCCGCAATGGCCACGCCGAGCTGTACCGAGATGAAGGCCTCGATCAGGCGGCGCTCTATCCAGCGCGACAATTGAGAGCCCAAACCCATCGCCGCCCAAGTGTTGTCGATCGATCCGTTTCGGACTGTCAATTCGCAGACGTGCGTGCCCTCGGGAATTGTGAAGGGTTTGCTTGTCCAGCCCGCTTCGGTCAAGTAGGCGTCGGTTATGCTGTCCTGCAGCAGCACCTTCGCCTTGGCGGCCGTCCCGAAAAAGGCCATCCCCGCGAAAATCAGCATGAGCGCCGCGGCCGCCACATGTAAATATATCAATTGCCACGTAGTCGCGTTCCGGCCAAGTGTGTATCGCTAGATGCGATTCGTAGAGAAGAGCGAACGCCGTGAGGCCTTTGGGGCTGAACGGTTCGACGCGAAGATGCAACAGGCCCGCGCCCATGCGCCGCACGGCTTCGTTTATTAAGCCATCCCAAAAGGCCGGGGACTCGTCGTATCGGCAGCCCCAGAAATCGACCAACAAATGGGACCCAATCGGCGTAGCCTCGTCCATGGTTCAATTCCCTCCAGGGCGCCACCCCTTGGCGCCCGACCTCTTTAACCTATCCGCGTTGCGACGTTACAGAGTCGCCCGGCGGCTTAGCAAGCTGAACTCTTCGGGCTTGGAACCACGCAGACTAGCGCGCGTCTCGCATTCCACGCCTGGTTCATGGCGCCTCGCCGCTCTAGCCCGGAGCCGGAACCTTTCTTGATTCAATCTCGAGTTTCTGGTTTGATTGCCGAACACGTCTCTTCCTGAAACCTGAAGAACTACTCGCCTTCCAGAGGATTTGTGATGAAGGAACTATCGTTGCTCATGACTGTATACGCTGTGTGCCTGGCCATCACCATGCCCTCCGCGGCGCAAAATTTCGACTCGCCGGTCATTAAGAGATGGACGGTAAAGGAGAAGGACTCGAAGGGTGAGGAGAAAGAAGTAAAGTACATGACGATAGACGGCATCATGGTTCACGAGCGCGATCCGGCGAAGCAGCCTCACCCCCAAGTCGTTACACCTGCTCCGATGGCCGCACCGGACTCGCCGGCGCCTGCGCCGTCCGACGCGACGATCCTGTTTGACGGGAGCGGCTTGGACAAATGGACGGCGAAGGACGGAGAGCAAACGAAGTGGGTGCTCACGGACGGCGCCCTGAGCCCTACGAAAGACTCGGGGCCAATTCGCTCGAAACAACAATTCGGCTCCTGCCAACTGCACGTCGAATTCGCAACGCCAAAGAACGTGGTCGGTTCTGGTCAAGGGCGCGGTAACAGCGGCGTTTGGCTTATGGGACACTACGAAATCCAGGTGCTCGATTCGTACGAAAATCTAACCTATCCCGATGGCCAGTCCGGCGCGCTCTATGGCCGCCACAAGCCACTCGTCAACGCCAGCCGGCCTCCGGGCGAATGGCAGAGCTTCGACGTCATCTTCCACCGCCCCCGATTCGAAGAAGGTAAAGTGGTCGAGCGCGCGACCTTCACTCTGCTGTATAATGGGGTGCTCATCCAAGACCACACCGAACTTTCCGGCGGCACGGGCTGGCTCGGCCCCCACGCCATATCCGATTACGCGCCACACGGCGACAAGGGTTCCATCGAACTGCAAGACCACGGAAACCCGGTCTTGTTTCGGAACATCTGGGTTCGGAAATTGGAGGACTAGAGACCAATAGCGGGCGAAGTAGAGTTTGGTCTAAATGCAATATCAGGTCGGAATGGAGAATCATAATGAATTTGGCGATTGTTGGAACGGGCTATGTGGGGTTGGTTACGGGAACGTGTTTTAGCGAGATGGGCCACGACGTGACCTGTGTGGATATCGACGAGGCGAAGGTCGAAGGCCTGAACAATGGCGTCATTCCTATCTATGAGCCCGGTCTTGACGAAATGGTCGCGACCAATGTCGAACAGGGCCGCCTCTCTTTCACGACGAATATGAAAGAGTCTGTCGAGGAAGCGCTCTTCGCGTTCATCGCGGTCGGGACGCCGCCACTCGAAGATGGCACGGCCGATCTTCAGTACGTGCTAAGCGTCGCGCGCGCCATCGGCGAGCACATGAACAGCTACAAAATAGCCGTGACGAAATCGACCGTGCCCGTAGGGACAGCGGAAAAAGTCCGCGAGGCGATCCAGGGGGCGTTGGACGAACGCGGTGTCGACCACGAGTTCGATGTAGTATCCAATCCCGAATTCCTCCGCGAAGGATCTGCCATCGACGACTTCATGAACCCGGACCGCATCGTTATCGGTTGCGAAGATCCGCGTACTCTGGCGTTGATGAAGGAGCTGTACAACAGTTTCGCGAACGATGGACATCCTATCATTGCGATGACGACCACCTCGTCGGAGATGACCAAATACGCCGCGAACTCGATGCTCGCCGCGAAGATTTCCTTTATGAATGAAGTCTCCGCCATTTGCGAACGCGTGGGGGCCGATGTGGAAGATGTGCGGCTTGGCATCGGCGCGGACAACCGTATTGGCTATCAGTTCATCAATGCGGGGGTTGGCTACGGCGGTTCTTGTTTCCCGAAGGACGTGAAGGCGCTTATCAGCACCGCGAAGGGCGCCGGGCACACGCCGATTCTGCTAGACGCCATCGAAGCGGTGAACGAGTATCAAAAGCGGACTTTGGTTGCAAAGGTTGTCGACTACTACGATGGCAAGGTGGCGGGAAAGACTTTTGCGATATGGGGATTGTCGTTCAAGCCGGAGACTGACGACACGCGGGAGGCGCCGGCTCTGGTGATCATCGACACGCTGCTCAAGGCGGGCGCGCGAGTCCGGGCCTACGACCCCAAAGGCATCGAAGAGACGAAGGTGTACCTGGGCGAGCGCGAAGGCCTGTTCTACGCTTCGAGCAATTACGAGGCGCTCGAGGGCTGCGACGCGTTGCTCCTCGTCACCGAATGGTCCTACTTCCGCAACCCCGATTTCCACCGCGTAAAGAAGCTGCTCAAGGACCCCGTCGTGTTCGATGGCCGGAATGTCTATTCGCCCGAATCCATGAAGATCTTTGGCTTCGATTACTTCGCCGTGGGCCGGGAGCCGGTCCTCGCGTATTCGGGCAAAGAGGACTAGCCGAACGACTTGCCGGGGCCGAGCGCTATCGCTCTGTTTCCGCCAGCGTTTCCAGGCACACATCCGGCTTATTCGTGATGATCGCATCTACGCCCATGTTGGCCAGGCGCGCCATATCTTCCGGCTTATTGACGGTCCACACGGCAACGGACTTTCCCTTGCCGTGGAGGCGCTCGACCAGTTCCGCCGTGGCCAGGCCGGCCTCGACGTTGAAGCCGGCGGTCCCGAGCAACTTCTCCCATCGCAGATAGCGGGGCCACATTTTCGGATCGTGGTCGCCCGACTCGGCCACCAACTCGGTCCGGATCTCCGGCGCTTCAATAATGGCCACCGCGCAGACCACGGGTGAAAACGACTGAATGACAACCTGTGGCGCCATGTTTCTTTTCCGCACCTTCGCTATCGCTTTGCGCGTCAGTTCGCGATTACGCGAGCCACTCTCTTCGATCAAGTCGAAGATCCGCGCCTCGTGACGAGGCAGGAGAGGCGCGTCTCCCTCCGCGAGTGCAAGCAACCGGTCCTCAAGCGCGCCGTCGTTTCCGCTATCCTTGATTTCGATGTAGACGCCGATTCGGCCCTTCGCAAGATCAAGCGCTTCGCCCAGAGTGGGCAAGCGTTCCGAAGCGAAGGCCTCGCCGAACCAGGAGCCCGCGTCGGCCTTGCGCGCCTCGGCCAACGAGAGTTGCGCGACCATGCCCTCGCTGTCCGTTGTGCGTTTCAAGTCGTCGTCATGAATGACGAGTACTTCCCCGTCCTTGGTAAGCGTACAATCCAGTTCGAACCAGTGGGCCTTCATTTTTATCGCCAGTTCGAAGGCCGCCAACGTGTTTTCCGGCGCATAGGAGCTGGCGCCACGATGAGCGATGACGTCGACTTCGCCGCGTGGCGCTCCCGCCGTGTATGCGTTGCAGCCGGTCACCGCCACAAGCCCCAGCGCAACAGCGCCAAACATCCCAATGGCGCAAACATAATCTGATACTTCCGCCTCGCCGCCATTCATTCCTGGCCTTTCATGCCCTCGAAGCGATCGTCTTCATCAGAAAACAATACGTTGAGCGTCGTTAGGCTGCCGTAGGCTCGCGAGAGCAGCTTCTGATATTCCGTCCTATCTCCCGCGCTCAGCTCTGCATTGTTATTCAGCTTTTGCTCCAGAACGCGTAGCTTCTCGCGGACCGAGGTGATCTTCTTGAAGAACGCTTCAATCGGAATCTCCTTGTCTTGCAGCGACTGGTTTCCTGGGCGCAACACGAGTGCGCCCCCCTCCCACTTGGCCGTCATTTCGCAACGGCCAAATCCCATTTCCTCCGCCAAGACTTCGCGGAGCGCCGTTTTCAATGCCTGATAATCAGTTGTCATAGGTGCGCCTTCTTCTCCGTCTCAATCTCTTCCGCTCAGAGTCGCGTCGTCGTCGAGTAGCGTGTTAATTGCCCGGGTGGTCTTGCGTTTGAGCGCGCCCGACAGGACCGGCGCGATAAACAACCAGGGTACGGCCCACAGCAACGGGATGAACGCGGCCCGCAAGGACAACTCTTCGCCCGCTTCGCCACGCGACAAAAAAAAGAATAGAACTCCGAGCCCCTCGCACAGGGCGAAAGGGAATAGGTAGATGAAGAGCTGCATGCCGCGAACGCCACCCAATTCGGCCTCGATGGACAGCTCCCTGTTTGACGCTCGTATGCGCGCGGTCGAAACTCCGACGATCGGATTCTGGTTCGTGCTGTGCATGCCTGGCCCCTTCACCTCGAAACCATCCGCCGACTGGTCCGTGATCTGAAACCCCGCCTGAACGAACGCATCCTCGACGACCCGCCGGCCGGAGTCGGACGACTGGCACACCACCGATTTCTCGTAAGAAGCCATGAGATATCCACTCCTTTGCGTTGTTCATTCGGTCGATAGCTCGAATCGTTCAGCGATTTTATCCCAAGATTGATAGTCCGTCGACCGGTGTAAGCAAGAAGAGCGGGACCCGTGTGAACCCCGCGCAACAGTTATCGACTCTATGTGCGAATCGTCAATCCTCGGGATTGACGGCGACGAGCTCGATTTCGAACTTCAGCGCGGAATAGCCGGCGATGCCCGCGCGCGGGTTCCCGTTGACGCCATAGGCGAGATTGTAGGGGATGTACAGTTCCCACTTGTCGCCCACTTGCATCAATTGCAGCGCTTCGGTCCAACCCGCGATAACGCCGTTTACAGGGAAGGTAGTCGGCTTGCCGCGTTTGTAGCTACTGTCAAATTCCGTGTCGTCAACAAGCATTCCGCGGTAATGGGCACTCACTTTGTCCGTCAACCCCGGCGTTTCGCCCGTCCCGCTCTCGTTGACTTTGTATTGGAGCCCGCTCGGAAGGACCACCACCCCCTCCTTCTTAGCGTTGGCCTCAAGAAACGCCTCCCCTTCAGGCTTGGCCTGCTCGGCTTTTGCCGCGGCGGCGGTCTGTTGTTTGGCCATCACGGCCTGTTGGAAGGCCATGAACGCCTGGCGCAACGCGCCCTCGTCCAGCGCCAGACCCTTTCCGTTCGCCGCGTCCATCAAGCCGCGCTGGAGAACTTCCATGTCGATGCGACCGATGCCATCCTTAATAAGACCTCCCAATTGAACACCAACGCTGTAGCTCTCCTTATCCATAGTCGACTCCAATTCTTGCGCGAAACTCTGAAATGCGCAGCCCATGGCGGCCGCAACAACAAGTGCTCGTAACAACATTCGATTGTCCTTTCGGGTAGATGAGGAATACGGGAGTTTCCGCGGCTTCGGCCGAATCGCGAATCCCACACAGAGTAATTAGCGTAGGTTTTCTGGGGGAGCCAGCGCAAGTTTCTCTTCGTCGCCCGACCACAGGCTGAAAGGGCAATTCCTCCTAACCCGGTTATCTCACCGCTTTTCTACTGCGATGGCGGATAAGGCCACTTTGACGAGACTCTTCTCGACTTTCGACCTCGACGTGACCCGCCGCGCTGTCGTCCGAAAGGCTTCGAATAAGTCTCGACATAGCAACCTTCTCCACCGTCTCGCTACGAAAACCGGTGAGATAACCGGGCGAAGGTAGAATAGAGGCCATAGACTCCGCGTACGGCGCGCCAAAGATACGAGGCAGCGCGTCTGCGAATCTCCCATCGAGCACGATCCGGCCGATTCTGGCGCATGGACGGATTTTCTGCAACGCATCGCCGGGCAATCCACGCGCATCGTTCAAAGAAAGGGCCTCGTCCGTGGCCGCCACCTTCTCGAATGCCTCGACAACGGCGCGTGGACCGAACTCGCTCAAGTGACCAGCTTGGGTATCAACATTCGCGCCATCGAGGGCGCAGAGACGGAATATTATTCGCCGCCTCTCCGGCAGGAATAGGCCGTAGTTCGGCGTCGAGGCGGAATGGCGCTACCTTCCCCTCGTTCGGCGGGGCTTGACTCGATAACATCCCATCTAGTTCGAAATCACGTTTCGCGGCAGAAATCCGATGAGCGAACTGACTCGCTACACCTTCAACCCTACCGCGCGCATGAGAGCCAGCGCGTTGCTCTTCGTCACCACGCCCGGGCGCATCCGATAGTCGAACACGAGGTGGCCGCCCTCAAGGCGGTCTTCAAAATGAACGTTCTGAATCGGAGCGCCATCCGCACCGCCCGCTTTGGTCAGCGCCAAGTCGTGCGTCGTCACCAATCCGATAGCCCCGGCTTCGACGAGCCCCGCAAGCAGCGCGTTGGCCCCGATGTCCCTGTCGTGGGAGTTCGTTCCCGATAACAGTTCGTCGAGCAGAAAGAGGAGCGGGGCGCCACCTTCCGACATCTCCGTAAGTTGCCGTAACTTCTTTATTTCGGCGTAGAAACGCGAGGTGCCCGAATGAATCGAATCTTGGATTCGCAGCGTCGTTCCGATGGACAGCGGAGATAGGCGAAGCGACGCGGCGCGCACGGGAGCCCCGGCAAAGGCCAGAGCTGCGTTAATGCCCACCGTCCGCAGCAGCGTGCTCTTGCCCGACATGTTCGATCCGCTCACGATGAGCGCCCGCGGCAATTCGCCCAGGGAAACGGAATTGAGGACAACTTCTTCTCTCGGAATGAGCGGGTGGCCCAGGTCGACGCCATCGAACACGGCGCCGTTCTCGACAATTTCTGGGAAGGGATCTTCGGGCCGTTCATAGGCATAGCCCGACAGCGCCGCCAGGGCCTCGAGTTCGCCCACGGAGTTCATCCAGGCGAGGATCGCATGTCCGTTTTCTTTGCGCCAACGCTCCAGGGCGTAAGTGAAATGAACGCCCCACAGGAGTGCGAACGCGAAGGGGGCCAGGAACTGATTTCGTTGCCAGTCCTTGCGTTCCAGCAATACTTGAAGACGCTCGATACTGGTCGAGGCGCGGCCTCCGGTTCCGCGAAGGGTTTGCTGTAGGCTCGACAGTTTCGCGGACTTTACGGGTTCCTCTTCCAACCGTTTCAGCACAAGTGCCAATACGCGAAGATCCTTGACCTGGCCTTCGATTCCCGAGGACGCGGCGGCGACCGCCTTCTTCATCCAACTGGCAAACAAAATTTCCACGATGAGAACCACGAAAAACGGCCACGCGGGGAGTCCAAGGAAGGCCCATCCCAACGCGGTAAACAGCGCCGCTCCGGAAAGGCCTTGCGCAGCTCGACGGGGCCATTCGGGTGGCAGCGACGCGACTTTCGAGGCCCAAGCCGCCAGTTCACCCGGCTGCAATTCCGACCGCACCACGCCTCCGAGCAGCGCCAAGTCTTCTCGCAAGTCCAGCCGTCCGCGCCACTCTTCGAGCGCCCCTTGCCGCGCCTCGATTTCCTCCTTCACCGCGCGGACGCACAGCCACGAAGCCAGCGTGTCCTCGCCGGCCCGTGTGCGCACCGTGCAAAGCAATTCGAACAGAGAGCCTTCGCCGAACAGGTCCAAATCCGCGGCGTAGGGATGATCGGCGTGGGCGAGCGCGTCTCCCCGCGTCCCTTTGCCAGGCCACTCGCCGTTCAGACGAGCCAAGGCTACCTCATAGTATCGCAGGGCATCCTCGAATCTCGTCAATTCCCGGTGGGTCTTCTCGTGAATAACCACAAGCGCAATGAAGGCGGCAAGGGGAACGAAGAGGAAGCAGGGCGAAGCCGCGGGGGCCGTCAGCGAAAGCAGAAGAAGAACTGCCGCAAGCGCGAATACGGCGAGCCGCGCGTTCGAGAGGCGATCGGCCCTGCGCCGCAAGAGTCCGGCCCGGTCGGCAATCCGTCTCAGCCGCCCGGCGTATTCATCGGATGGCGACGCTCTATCGGCCATGGTTCCTCAGGGCGTTTGGCAAAAAAAGAGAGGGTAGGTGCCTCACCCGCCGCTACGACGCCGGCCCTCAATGCGAGGGGGGCTAATTCACTTCCACGCCGACCTTTGCCAACGCGCGCCTGAGGTCGTCCGGTGTGAAAGGTTTCTGGAGGCATAGCGAGGCGCCCAGCGCCGTGATTCGCTCCGCGACACTGGCGTCGTAGAATCCCGTCATAGCAATAATATTCGTGGCATTTCCCTCGGGCGAGGACTTAATGCGCTTACACACTTCGAACCCATCGACTTTGGGCAAGCGCAAATCGAGGAACACGACGTTGGGCCGAAACGTTCCGACCTGATGCCCGGCCTCGTAGCCGTCGGCCACTGTCTCGATATCGAAAGAAGAATTGGATCGCTCGAGGAAGCGGCAAATAACCGAGATAACCGCCTTCTCGTCGTCCACGACAAGAATGCGAACGCCGTCGTTGCTCAAATCGGTATGGAGGGGGATGTCGTTCTCGCGCAAGAAATGAATGAGGTCCTCCCGCCGAATCCTGCGGTGGCCCCCAGGCGTCTTGAAGAACGTAATCCGCCCCGCATCCGCCCACTTGCGAATCGTATCCGCGGTGACATGGCAGTAGCGGGCGACTTCCGACGTGCTAAAGGATTGCTTCATTTCCATGATATGCTCATATATCTCATCGCAGTAGTTTGGACAGCAAAACCCTTGCCGTTATCTAAGAGGCTAACTACCCCGGCAAGAGCCCCGCAAGACGCTTCTGGGGCTGGAGCGGGGAATTGAACCCCGGACCTCATCATTACGAGTGATGCGCTCTACCAACTGAGCTACTCCAGCGCCAAAAATGGTGCCAAGGGGCAGAATCGAACTGCCGACACGCGGATTTTCAGTCCGCTGCTCTACCGACTGAGCTACCTCGGC
>CAYNZS010000076.1:0-15832 GCA_964401695.1 uncultured Nitrospirales bacterium | reverse complement strand
CACGCAAGGATTTTTTGGTGCCGCTTCGTATCTATAATTTCTTAAAACGCTCTAGATGTCGGTCCAAGTCTATCCTCCAAACGTAACACGAAGGGCGGCTCAATTGAAAGACACCCATGGCACTAGCCTGGATATCTCACCGCTTTTCTACTGCAACGGCGGATAAGGCCACTCTGACGAGACTCTTCCCGCCTTTCGACCTCGACGTGACCCGCCACGCTGCCGTCCGAATGGCTTCGGACCAGTCTCGTCATACCAACCTTCTCCACCGTCTCGCTACGAAAACCGGTGAGATATCCGGGCTAGCCCCCGAGGTCTGTGCGGGGGCAGCCCGAACGTTCCATTCCCGCCGCAAACCGGGTTCTCCTTAGCGGTCAGGCGCGTCGATTTTAGCGACGAATCGGTCAAACTCGCGGTCGTGCTAGAATAGGTGCACTATCTCCCAACAACTTCGAGTTCACAATATGGAGGGGCCACCCTTGCGTTCTATCGTTGCTCTTGCTGTTGTCTGCTTATTCGCCTCCGCGGCCATGGCCGACAACTGGCCCCGCTTTCGAGGTCCCAATGGGCACGGCTTCGCGCAGGACTCGGACATTCCTTCGAGTTGGTCCGAAGCAGACTTGGCCTGGAAGATAGAGTTGTCTGGCAAGGGACACTCGTCGCCCGTTATTTGGGACGATACGGTCTACGTCACGTCGGCCGACGAGGAGGCGAAAGTAGCTTCGCTGCTGGCCGTGCGGGCATCGGACGGCAGTACTATGTGGAAACGCGACTATGCGTTTGAACCGCTGAAGCTTCACGCGCTCAACAGCCATGCGTCAAGCACCCCCGCCGTGGACGAACAAGGGGTCTACACGCTCTGGTTCGTAAGCAGTCAATCGCTGGCTATCGCGGTAGATCATCGAGGCGAGGAGCTGTGGAGAAGAGAACTCGGCCCCATGGCGACGACGCACGGGCCCGGTCTGTCGCCCATCGTGTACGAGGGAGCGCTCATTTTCTCGCTGGAACACGAACGGAATGCCGATGTTCAGAGCCGTTGGTATGGCCTCGACCTAGCCTCTGGTGAAACGGTGTGGAGCTTGGACCGGGAGACCGGCGAAAGCGCTTCCAGTTCGGCGCCCTGCGTTTACCGCTCACCCGCTGTAAAAGAGTGGGTGATCTTCACGAGCCGCGCCCACGGAATCACGGCCATCAATCCGCAAGATGGGACCATCGCCTGGGAAGAGAAGTCCGCATTGCCGGCTCGTGCCGTCAGTTCGCCGGTGCTGGCGAAGGATCTCATCGTCGCGACCTGCGGCGTCTCGAACCAGGGAACGCGGCTTACGGCAGTTCGTCCTGCCGACGGGCCGGCGTCGGCTCCCCAAGTTGTCCACTCCATCGAAGAGCGATTCGTCCCCTACGTGCCCACCCCTATCGCCGTGGACGATCTGCTATTCCTATATCACGACCGTGGCGAGGTTACGTGTATCGAAATCGAGTCGGGCAAGACACTGTGGAGCGAGCGGCCAGGGGGCAAATTCTATGGGTCTCCGGTGCTGGTCGAAGACCGGCTTTACTGCATCGATACGAGTGGGCAGGTCGTCGTGCTTAGAGCGGCGGCCAGCTACGAACGCCTCGCCATAAACGATCTGGGCGAGGCCAGTCACGCCACCCCGGCGGTGGCCAACGGGCGCATGATTCTTCGCACGAACTCGCGGCTGAGCTGCATCGCCGCGTCGAACGGGCAATAGCAGCGCGCCGTGGATATCGTTGCGTTCGCCTTTCCAGAACCTACCATTGCTCCTTGATGCGCGCTTCGTCGTCAATGGAGTCCTCGTACAGATAGTGTTCGCACGGGATGAAGATCTGTTTCGGCACGGATTCGCCTTCGAGATATTTGACAAAGGCCTCGACGGTACCGGTAGCCATCTTGCGCGGGAACTGCTCCGGCGAATCGTATAGTTTCTTCTCGAAAACCGCCCCCTTTCCGGCCGGCGACGCGTCAAAGCCCACCACGGTAATATCGTCTTGACGTCCGGCTTTGACTACCGCTGCGTGCGCGCCAAGCGCGGAGGGATCGTTGATAGCGAAGATGCCGGCAATGCCGGGATGCGCTTGAAGGATATCTGTCGCCGTGGTGTATCCGTCGTCTCGATTTCCCTTGCCCGAAAGCTCAGTGACGATTTTGAGTTTGCTGTCGTTTTCGGTTAGGTAGTCTCGAAATCCATCGACGCGAAAGATGCACGACGTCACTTCGGGATACGAGAGAATTGCTATGCTGCCTTGATCCTTCGTTGCGGCGACCATGCTCTGCGCGGCGAGTTCTCCTCCCTGGTAGTTATCGCTGCCTATATGCGAGACGACCAGTTCCTTGGCCTCTTCATCGGTCACCTGCACGTCGAACGTGAATACGGGAATGCCGGCCGCATGAGCCCGCCGGACGCCCTCGCCCGCCGCCTTCGAATCGGTTGGATTCAGGAAGATCGCGTCATACTCTTGAGCCACGAAATCGGATAGTTGATTGTTTTGCGTGGCCGGATCGTTGGCCCCGTCCAAACTTACCAACTCGTATCCGTACTTGGCCGCCTCCTTCTCCATGACGTTGGAGATCAGCTTGAAGAACGGATTGGTTAAGTCCATGCACGTCATCCCAATCCGCCCCTTAGCCGGCTTGTCCGTGGAACACCCCACGGAAGCCAGAGCCATCAGAAACACGGCAAGCAATCGACAGAATTTTTTCATCGCGCTCTCCTTTTTTTGGCCCGATTATGTCGAGTTCAACGATACAAGGGGCGTCCTGCCCCGCAATTTGTCCAACAGAACCGCGCCCAGGATAATAAGTCCGAGCACTACCCTCTGGGTATAACTCTCGATGCCGATCAAGTTCATGCCATTCTGGATTACCGAAATGATGAAGGCGCCGATGAGGGTTCCCAGGATTCTTCCCGAGCCGCCCGCCAGGCTGGTGCCTCCCACTACAACGGCCGCGATGACGTAGAGTTCGTACATCTGTCCACTATTCGGAGTTCCCGTGTTCAACTGTGAAGCCTGGATGCAGCCGCCAAGCCCCGCGGCCGCTCCGCTTACAACGTAGACGAAAAGGGTCACGGCGCCCACGGGTATACCCGAAAGGCGAGCGGCCTCCTCATTACCGCCCACAGCGTAGATGTGCCGCCCCAGCCGGGTGTGCATCATGAAGATGTGCGCGGCGGTATACAAGGCGACCAGGAGGATCACGGTGTTCGGCATCCCGAACGAATACCCTTGGCCGAGCCACGGAAGCGCCTGCGGAACCTGGTAGATCGAGAATCCGCCAGTTATCTGGAATGCGAGTCCTCGCGCAATCATCATGATCGCCAGTGTAACGATAAACGGTGCTACCCGAAACCGCGTGACGACCAGGCCGACGAATGCGCCCGACAGTCCACAGGCCGCGGTCCCCACCAGAAAGCCCGCGGCGACGGTCCATGGAGGGGCGTCAAGCCCGCCGAGTTGCTTCATGCCGAATGCGCCAATGACAGCCGACAGCGCTATCAGGCTTCCGACGGACAGGTCGATGCCGGCCGTGATAATCACCATCGTCATACCGATGGCGATGATTGCGATCACGACGATGCGATCCACGATGGCGAGCAGATTGGAGGGCTGGAGAAAAGAGGAGCGGAGCGAGAGCGAAGGCGTAACGATCTTTGTGGAAGCGTATTCAGGGTAGGTTTGAGGCAATATCTCCCAGAGCCGCCAGTTCATCTCCTTGCCAGTGACCGCGATCGCGGCCGGGGTACGGTTTTCAGAGCGAAGTCGATCCATAACGGTCCGGACATCGCGAGGGCTCCCGGACGCCTTGAGCACATCGGTGTACGAGACCTCCCCAAGCTTATCCGTGATCGACTCGGCCGTTGATTTCGAGGAGGCTTCTTGCGACGACACGACCAGGATCATATCGGTCTGATCAGTCGCTTGCCGGATCAGTTCGACCACATGTTTCGCGGCGACCGGCCCTTCCGAAGGCTGTTTCTTCAGCGTCGCCACGCTGAAGAAACAGCATAGCGCGAGCAATACCACCACCATGCCGTAGTCTTGGAGAAACAATCGCACGGGTTTCGGGATTCCGATCTTCGTCTGGGAGCTTCGTTCAGGAGTTGTTAGATCCGACACACGAGTCTGGACCATACGAGAGAAGAGCGCTCTCGTTCAACAATCGAAGTCGGTACACACAAAAAGATGGCCGCGGCCGCCCAAGGCTCCTTGGCGGAAAATGCGGCCTCGCGTTGCTCTTCGACGGCGCCGTTTCTTTCCCACTTTGCCCCCGGCCAACGAACATTCTGCCCACTGAACGACAAGTGACCACTGATAGTCACGAATATCTTCACAATTCGTCAATGCGCACGGTCTTCTTTTGCCATCTGATTTCCTGTTCTTCAAATCCGGTATTGCAGTGGTTGTGAGGAGTTATTTTCGGTTTTTACAGGCTCTATAATATTTAATTTACGGTATATACAGGTCAGAATTAGATTTTCTCAATGAAATGTGCCTTACTCTGGCATTGATGTGCTCGACAGCGCGACGATTTCTTCTGGCTGCACTTCCGCGCCCCTCAACCGGCGCGTGGATTTGGAGCCAGCCGAAGAGCTTGAGGCAAATCGGCTCTACTGGTGCTTACTAACTCGTTTCGCAACAGGCAGATAACTCGCCTGAATGGAAACTTTGAAAGTTTCTTGCAATATACAAGAACTTATGTTAAGCTAGGTGAATAAGAGTTCAATTCACATTAGCAACGAAGCCCATAGCGATATTTCATTTGAACTTGTTAATTAATTAAGGTAGAGCTATGAAAAAGATAGTACGCATGGCACTGTGCGCCGCGCTCGCGTGTACCGCGACAACGGCTCCTAAGGCAAAACTACAAAACATTGAAGTGGGTGGGTCCATAACGATTCTGGGCGAGTACTTCCGCAACGTCCTAGGGCCCTTCGGCGGGGTGCGATACCTGCCGGCTTCGGTAGCCGGGCGGCCGATAGGAACCGGCGGAGCGGGTGTCGTATCTGCCACGGCCTTCTCTTTCGACGACCGCGGACCCGGCCTTTCGCTGGTGAGCCAGTGGACGCGTTTGCATGTGGACGCCGACTTTACCGACGACGTCAGGGCTTTCGTCGAGTTTGACAGCGCTGAGACGTGGGGCACGAACTTCCGGGATTCATATATCTTCTCGGCCAACGCCCCGCAGTCGCCGTTCGCAAACGATGTCGACGTTTATCAAGCATACATCGAAACGAACGATATGTTTGACCACCCGCTTCGGCTCCGCATAGGGCGTCAAGAGTTGCGGTTCGGCAGCGAATGGCTCGTGGGCGCAGCCGACGACGGCCCCGCTCCGGCTTGGGGACTTTCGTTCGACGCAATTCGCGCGACCTACAAATCCGAGGAATTCACGCTGGACGCGTGGTGGTCCAAGCTTGTCGAGACAAGTCCCGCCGAAGAGGATGGCGACACCGATTTTTACGGAGTCTATGGCACGTATAAAGGTATCGAAGGCGTTGATCTTAACCTCTACTGGCTCTACGTCCGGGACGCTATCGCTATCAGCGACACGACGGCTGGCATAATAGGCACGAGCCTCGAGAGCGTCTTTGGTGTAGACGATTACGACACGACCCAACTTCACACCGTCGGTTTTCGCGCTGGCGGCGCTGTAAACAACTTCGACTTTGAAGCGGAGATTGCGTATCAATGGGGCGACGCGGGCACAACCGGCATGTTGTATAGTCCCCTGACTTACGGCGATAACGACGCCGAATACGACAATTTCGGCGCTAATCTGGAACTGGGATACACCTTCTCCGGAGCCAGTTGGTCGCCCAGAGCCTATGCCGGCTACACGTATCTGGGTGGCGAGGACAATCGAGGCCTTAGCTTTGGAGACTGGCTGGGCACAATAGTGAATCCTTGGCACCGCCCGGAAGCGAGCGTCAGCTTCAGCCGCCTGTTCTCCAATTGGGCGTACAGCGGGATTCTTGACGGTCCAGAGTTCACGAACGCGCACATCTTGCGGGTTGGGCTCTCCGCTACGCCGAGGGAAAGTATTGAGTTGACGTTCGATGTCGCGTACTTCTTGGTCGATGAACCTTTCGACGCTCCTATCACATTCATTCCACTTTTCCCCAGCTTCATGACGAATGAGAACGACGATGAGCTCGGCTGGGAGCTTTCGTTGGGCCTGACGTATCAGTACAGCGAAGATCTGTCTTTTTCCGTTGGCTGGAGCCATCTCTTCGTTGGAGACGGATTGGAAGATGGTAGTTTCAACAATCTGAATGGTAACGATTTCAGCGGCGGCATTGGCGATGACGATGCCGACTACTTCTCGTTTGAGACTGGCATTGAGTTTTAGGCTCGCGAGGGTTCGAAGGCGAGCGCTCTGAGAACCTATGAAAAGCTAAGCAGGAAAGGGACCGGCACGAGCGAAGACGTGCCGGTCCCTTCTTTCTTGAGTTCTGTCACGAGGCGCCCCGTATTTGTAATCCGCCAACATGGGGAATGGCGATTGACCATCCATTCCTTCGATCTTGAAACCGCCCGCACGCGCCTTTATGATTCTGGACAGGTTGCATGTGGTGGCGGCAGACAAGTCCATAGGGGAGATCTTGGTTAACATGTCGGAAATTGCATTCCTCTCGGCCTCGGAGCTAGCAGATCTGATTCGTAAGAAGGAGATCAGTTCTGTCGAACTTACCCAACACTACATGGATCGGATCGAACGCTTAGACGCCGGCATCAACGCCGTCGTCGTCCGAGATTTCGAGGCCGCGCGGAAGACCGCCCTTGCCGCCGACAAGACCCTCGCCGATGGCGCCAAATTGGGGCCGCTGCATGGCGTGCCGATGACTGTCAAAGAGCTGTATCACGTCGCTGGCCTGCCCACGACGTTCGGCCATCCCAACCTCGTTAACAATGTGCCCGATTGGGATTCCGACACTGTCGCCGCATATCGGGAGGCGGGGGCGGTATTGCTCGGCAAGACCAACGCCCCCACCGGCGGCGCGGACTTCCAAACCTACAACGAAGTCTACGGAACGACCAACAACCCCTGGGATCTCAAACGCATTCCAGGCGGATCGTCGGGCGGATCGGCCGCGGCGCTGGCCGCTGGAATGACGGCCATCGAGGCCGGCTCCGACATCGGCGGGTCGATCCGCAACCCAGCCCATTTCTGTGGCGTCTACGGACACAAGCCGACATGGGGCATCGTTTCCCAGCGCGGTCACTCACCGCTCCCGCAGCCGGGTCCGAGCACCGATCTCGTCGTCTGCGGTCCGCTCGCCCGGAGCGCAGAAGACTTGGCCCTGCTGCTCGAAATCGCCAGCGGCCCCGATGACATCAATCGACGGGGTTGGCGGCTCGACCTGCCGCGACCGAAGAAGAACCGGCTGTCCGACTTCCGCGTCGCCATCTGGCCAGACGACCACAACGCCCCGGTCGACACGGAGATCGCCGATCGCATTGAGTCTCTTGGCGAAACCCTTGCCAGTCTGGGGGCGACTGTGTCGGATACCGCGAGACCGGATATCGACCAACGCGAGAGCCATGAAACCTACCTGCATCTGCTGCACTCGCTGATGGCGGCAGGTGTGCCCCCGAAGGCGCGCGAGCGGAACATGCGGTACGCCGAAGCAACCGACCCGGACGACCACTCGGACACGGCGATTATGTCGCGGGGAATGGTGCTCAGCCATTCTGACTGGTTAGGAGCGAATGGCCGCCGCGAGGCTTTGCGTTATGCCTGGGACAGATTCTTCTTCGATTGGGACATTCTGCTTTGCCCGCAGATGGCGACGACGGCATTCTTGCACGATCACACGCCCCTTTCACGGCGCACCATCGAGGTCAACGGTCAATCACAGCCCTATTTCCAGCAAATCTTCTGGGCCGGCCTCGCCAGTGGGCCATTGCTTCCGAGCACGGTGTTTCCGTCCGGATTATCGGAAGCCGGTTTGCCGATAGGCGTTCAGGCCATCGGCAACGCCTTCGACGATTACATAACGATAGACTTCACCCGCCTCTTAGCCGAGGAGATCGGCGGTTTCCAAGCCCCCCCCGCCCTTGCCTGACTGGATCTGTCATGCACTGAGATATCCGGGTTAGAAGAGATCCTCGAATTCGATGCGTGGAAACACATCGAGATTCGAATTCGGCGTCGCGTTCAGGATTTCGACACCCTCCCGTTTCGCCCACTTCGCCGCTTCGCGGTAGTCTCGCTCGGCTTCGTAGGGTTCAGGCATGGCGAAGCGTTTCCCGCGCGTGTATGGCGGGTCGAAATGGGTCGGGCGTTCCGTGTCGCCCGTAGCCCAGATGGGTGGCGCGGTCGTTCCGCCGCCGGAACGCAAACGCCGCGCCTGCCGCCGTGAACGGACCGCCCTATAAAACGCCGTCCCGCGAATCGGCCGGACGATCCGGTTTCGCCATTCGTTTTTCCTCATCCGCCACAAAGCGGCCCGCGAGAACTCGTATCGGTGAACGACCCCGATAAGCAGGATCGGGTCACAACCCATCAGCGCGGCAAGCTGGATCAGCACATAGGTTACGGAATGGCCGTAATCCATCCAATCCGCAGCGGGATGGAACGCGGGCCGGGTCAGCCCGCGCAGGTTTAGGGGAGACCCGCCTGGGAAATGGGAAAGGGGCCAGTACTCGAAAGGATAGAACGCGACGGGTCCGTTCGCGAGCGCTGATGCGTACTCGCCCCCATACTCCTCGATTTGCAGCCAATCCGATATGCCCCAGTAGGTCGTCGTAAATCCCCACTTCTCGAAGCCCAGATAGACGCGATTCGAGCCAAACGTAATCTCGTCCTTGATCCGAGCCAAGTCCAACTCGTTCAGGCTCGGGCCATTGCCCATGACGACGGCGCGCTGACCTTTGTGCTTTCCGGCGAAATCGTCGGCAAGATGGTCGAGGCGCAGATCGAGCGACTCCTCACCCATGACAATGCGAAACGCGCGGATTCCCAACTTGCGCAGTTTCCGGAAGAGGCCGTAGCGTTCCGATACCGCGGGCAACGAAAGCCCCTCGACGTAGCGAAAATGAAGATCTTCCGGTGGCAGCGGAACGACGATCTCTGAATTCCGTGGAAAGGCGGGATTCCCTTCTGATGCGGTCTGAACAGACTCGATTTGGGGAAATTCGACTTGCAGCGAATGCGCCCATTCTGAAGCGCCCTCTTCACATAGAACCGTCAGCGGCGCGTTGTCGCCGTCGCGCCGAAGCCAATCGAAGACCTCGTCCCGCGCGTCGTCCGCCGCATACAATAGTGTGCCCATGGAAAGAGGATGCCCGATCACGCCACGCTGTGTCACGCCCACGCCATGACGAGTCACACCCGCGCGGTCCCGTCGAATACGGATTGGCTCGAGCCGCAGCGCACATGCACCACCCACTTGCCCGCTTCGGATGGCGTCAATTCGGCGCATCCGCCCGCGGCCCGGACCAGCGCAACGCCTGCCGCCACATCCCATAGCATGGAATTCTCCTCGGCGTAAGCGTCCACCCGTCCGCAGGCCACGTAGACCGCGGCCAGCGCCGCCGTGCCGATCATCCGGACTTTCTTGAAACGCCGCGTCCGCGCGAGAAAGGCTTTCATCGACGGTTCGGAGAAATCCATTCGGTGTGGGAAACCCGTCGCGAGAACCGCGTTCTTCGGTTGATCCGTCGGCGACACGGACATAGGTTTCGCGTTCAGCCACGCGCCCAGACCTTCGCCCCCCATAAAGCATTCGTCGCGATTGAAATCGTAAATGACGCCCAACACCGGCGCATCCGGCACGCACAGCGCAATCGACACACAGCACATGGGAATGCCGCGGCTGAAATTCAAAGTCCCGTCGAGGGGGTCCACCACCCAGAAAGGCGCGCCTTCCGTCAACCCATGCTCGCCCGATTCCTCGGCCAACACCGGATGTCCGCTCGGCGCGAGCAGGTCCAAGATCAGCGCTTCCGCGTCCCGATCGACCTGCAATTTTGTGTCGTTTTTTTCTTCGCTTAGGATTGTGACCGGCCGCCGCGCGGCTTCAAGCAGAAGGGAGCCCGCCGCTTTCGCTGCCACCACGGCGAGTTCCAATTCCGTACTCCAGGTCATCCGATAACATCCCTCTCGATCCCCGTTCAATGGGGTGGGTGTTCAGGCCATTCTTGCCCAGAAAAAACGCAAGAAACTGAGCAAAAAAGGACTTTTGAGCACTTTTAAAAGTAGACGCAAGCGCAGTGAGGCACGAGAGGAAACGTGTCTGTCCCTCTTCTTGAACGCTTACCGAAAGGGAACTTTCGTCCCTCGAACATCGTCCGCGGTCCCCTGTGAAGAGGGATCAAGGGGATGTTGCAGTCCGCTTTCTTTATCTTCGTGCCCGTCGCGTCCTTCGTGGTGAATCTATGTTCGTGTTCACCACGAATGGCTCGAAGGGCACGAAGAAGATTCGAAGGTATTTTCGTTAGTGGAATAGGGGCCGACCCCGCTTCATAGTGAGATAGCCCGTGATGATGTGCATGAAGACGCTAAACATGTCTTCGACCGGCCCGTACTCGTCGGTGGAAGAAGGCGTGTGAATCGTCAATTCCGCCGCGCCTTTAAGGCGGCCACCCTCCATACCGGTGCATACGATGGTGTGCGCGCCATTCTCGTTGGCGTATTCCATGCCTCGGACGAGATTGGGGCTATTGCCGCTGACGCTCATTGCCATGACCAGATCGCCGGGGCGCATGGCGGCCTTTAGTTGAATGGCGAATATCTCGTCGAACGAGGCGTCGTTCGCTAGGGCCGTAATCGAATAAGCGTTGTCCGTCAGCGACATCACCCGGAACCCAGGCTGGCCCTCTCTAACGGAATTTGCGCTGAGATCATTGACCCAGTGCCCCGCGACGGCGGCGCTTCCACCGTTCGCCATGAGAAAAATCGTCTTGTCATCGGCGCAGGCTTGCTCGATCATCTCGATGGCCTTCGCCACGCCCTCTGTGTCGAGTGCGCGGACCATGTTGGCGTAATGGTCTTTATAGCCATTCACGTAGGATTGCGCCGAATCGGCGCCTTTATACAATGCGTCCAGTACTGGCATATTTACTTCCCTCCCTTTTTCGATGCCGCTACACGCGCGTGCGAACTCAGCCGGTGCTTCTGCAAGAAAGCCTGGAAATCTTCCCGTGCCTCATCGTCATCGTGTTCGATGAGACGCCGCGCGAATCGTTGCAATTCAACAGACGGATCTTGCGCGTCGGCGTGGGCCGCGAGTTCCAGGTCCAATTGGCCGGGCGTACTCAATTCGACCAACTCGAAACCGCTGCGATCCACGAGTTGGGTAAGCCCCTCAAGCGACAACAAGTTAAGGTGTTCCGGCACAAAGATATACGGGGCCTTGTCCCATAGAACCTGCAAGTCAAAACCGCTAATTGTGCGCGTAGTAAAGAATAACATCCCACGATCGGCTAACATTTCCGCCGCCCCACAAAACAATTCGTAGGGCGAGAACTCATTCTCGACCTTTTCGAAAGCGGTCAAAGTTCCTAGGCCCGACAGGGGTTCGCGCGCGATTTCAACGCCGTGCGCCTCGCATTCCGCCTCGAGCGCCGCCAACGGATTCACGCTCCAAAAACTGTCGAAGAGGCCTAACGAGCGTACCTCCTCGAAGATCAGCGGCAGGTGCGTCGCCAAATCGGCGTAGCCGCGGGCTTCGGGGTTCCCCATCTCGTTCATCCAGCGGCCCAACCAGTTCGCGTGAAAGCGTAGCAAGTGAATGCGCCGGGCTTTTGCCGTGTCCCGGTCGTAATGTTCCACCCGGTAGCGGCTCGCCTTCGAATCGCGGTAATACTCCTCCAGGGCCTCGCGAGTGGGACGCGGCGACACGTATAGGCTCCCGCATTCCGAGCATTCGTTGTAGATAAACCCTTGAAGGCGAAAGGCGCCGCGCTGCGTAGCCGCAAGCGGGACAGGGTACATCGACAAACGAATCGGCGTCCTTGAAAAAGAGGCCCGCGTCGCGAACCGAGAGCCGCTTGAATTCAGACAACAGCGAAGCCGGACGAATATCCGCCTCGTGCAGCCCGCTTGCAACGATCACCCGTTTCATCAGCCATAACCTTGAAAAGCACGTTTTGAGAGACACACCCAGGGAACTGCGCCCGGAATTTCATTCTACCATACAAGCGGAGATCGCGAGTAACCGTCCGGTAACGATGCCAGATATCGAACCGCGCATGTTCAATGTTGCTGGGAGCGAGTCGGGTCTTGAGACGCACTACGAGGGAGTTGTCCCCCCCCTCCCCCCGAGAAGAAATGGGTCAAGCTTTCACAATTCCCCACAATTCCGCGGCCGGGACAACAGGCGATTCACACTTCTCATTTCTTCCGCAATTTACCTCCGGAACGGAGGTGGAGCTGTTAACAGCACAGTGAGCCGTGATATTCTGAGTGAGGGTTGTGGTGGGCGCGCTGCTGGCCTACTGGCCTGGGAGACGACTGCGAAACGACTGGTGGATTAGCGCATGGGCGTATCGAAAAGAGAACTTTGGCTGGGGATGTCTCCGTCCTGCGCGGAGTGCGGGAAGCCGTACAAAAGCGACATCACAGAGGCAGGGGCTATCAAGGCTTTGGAGGACTTTATGTCGATGCGGCCGTGCATGCAGGAATTCACTCGTTCGCAGGACTATGCCTGTGATGAGTGTCTGGAGAAGGAAACGGCGTACACCAGCGGCTGGAAAGACTCCTGACGAGGCTCTTCTCGCCTTTTGTTTTCGACGTGACCCGCCACGCTGTCGTCCGCAGGTTTTGCCTTGGAACGCCCACTTCGAATAAACCTCGACATAGCAACCTTCCCCACCGTCTCGCGATGAAAACCGGTGAGGTAGCCGGGCTAGTTGTAGATGCTTTTCATTTGCCAAGCGTCGAGGCGTGTGAGCACGGAGTCCTGGCCTTGGCTGCGCAGCGATACGCCGACGCTGTCCTCGCGGCTGGGATAGACGCGCATCGCCACGCATTGCTTGCCGTTGACGAACACTTCAATCGAACTCTTGTCGAGAAACACGCGTAGTTTGAGCGGTTTCTCCTCTTCCATGGCGATGGGAGCTGTCTCCGGAGCCCGCGAAAGCACCTCCGGCAGGAGAGACGAATAAGACGATTCGATCGTGACTAGGCTCTTGCCCCGGTAGCCTCGTTCCCTGAAGAATGCGATGCGCGTAAACTCCTCCTTGTCTGGCGAACGGAGAACGTTCATTTCGACCATGGGCGCGCTTTTCGAATCGATTTCAGCGATGATCTCCATCGCGTTGCCGTGAATGTTCTCGATCACAACTTCTTGATTCGCCGGGAGCTTCGTCGCTCCAGCGGATTGACGGCCATAGCGCAGCGACTCGATGTCTCCGGCGGGCTCCTGCCTCAATTCGCCGTTCGCGTCAAGCGTCAGACGCCGGGGCAGGGACATGAGTTGCCCCCCTTGTTTGTATCCCGGATTCATGTTGAAGTTCATGATGATCCCGCCCTCGCCGTCGGGTGTAGCGGATGGCGCATGCACACCGGCGGGGCTTGCCGCGCCAAAATTGAAGTCGCCGCCAGCGGTGACGACGAGCTTGTCTCGCTCCTTGTCGTAATCTCCGAGAAGGTACTTTCCGCCACTCATGTGGCTGAAGTAAATGAGGATGTGCCGATCTCCGATGGGCCAGAAATATGGACACGCGTAGTCATCGCCAACCAACGAGTAGCGATCGTTCTCGATGAACCTGTGCAGATACTCCCATTTCTCCAAGTCATCCGAGCGGAAGACGGAGCCCGTCGAAACCTGATAGTACATGCCGTCCTTCTTCCAGATGCACGGATCGAAGACTCCGTAGGGCGGCCGCGATCCGTCTGGATTTTTCGAGGGAAGCACGGGTTTGCCGGTCAGCTTCTCCCAGTTCAACAACAGCGGATCGTCGGATACGGCAACTATGTTACCGAAGCCCTTCCACCCGTGATAGCATGCGATCACCCGCTCTTCCTCGACGAGAGTCGAGCCCGAGAAGCACGCGTATTCCGGGTTGGGGTAAATCGCGTAGGGAAGGTCGCGCCAGTGGATCAAGTCGTCGCTGACGGCGTGCCCCCAGTGTTGGCGGGGGTCCTCGGGAGGATAGCCCTGATAGAACAGGTGCCAACGTCCCTGCCAGAAACTGAGCCCGTTCGGGTCGTTGTGGCCGCTTTCAGGGCTCGTGAAATGATAGGTCGGACGGTACTTATCCCCGTCCCGACTCTTTCGCGACTCGGCGAACCGCAGCATGAGAGGGTTCGTCTTCAGCTCTGCTTCTTGCTCTTCAAGTGTGTCGCCAAAGGTATATTTCGGGGCACGTGACGTGTTGTCGGGGGCCTCTTCCCCGGCCCCGCCCTGTCCTTCAGCCGCAGACGCCATGAGAATTGACCCCGCTAGAAACGCGCCCAGTAAAGATGAGTGTTTCGAGAAGATTCGGCGTTTCGCCTGATTCATGGGTTTTTCCTCGCAGTTCGATAGTAGGTCGCGTAGCGTTCAAGTGGCTTCGCTCCATTCGTGTTGCATATGATCGTGCCTTGAGATATGGCCCCGCGCGGCGCAGTTCTGGGCAAGGTAGCGCACGATGTAGTTCTCCATGTTGCCGCCAAAATGTGGATGCGACGAAAGCAGAAGGGCCGCCGATTCGGGAAGCGATTCGCATGGATACGCGAGTATGCCTTCGAGGAGGCACGAGGGCGAATCGATTGCGATAGTTTCTTCTACTATCTGAAAGGTCAACGCGCCGTTCCTTTTGGGATTCAGTATAGAGCCGTCCGGGCCTCAACGTCCTTTGTGACCGGAGGGCGTGGATCGCGCAGGCCGGCGGTATTGAATCCATCGGCAAGCATGCGGTCATCTGGCGCTATCCGCTCCACCTCGTCGCGCTCATGAACGTTCGCCAGGAAGCGGGACAGGTCCAAGCGATGAAACACCGCCTGGCAGCGAGTCTCTCCGCGCCCGGCCAGGACGTTGAACACGAGCCTGTTGCCATGCGGAAAGTACTCCGGAGCGCCCTCGGGGCTCGTGCTAAGTTGGGGGCACATTCCGACGAGGCCGTTCCCGTAACCGCACAAGACCGCTGCGTTCGGAAACCAGTCATTGGTCAATGCGTTAAGATAGTCAACAGTGGACGGAAGTCCGCCGAGGTGCATGCCGTCGTGAACGGACTCACGAACTTCTCGCGAAAGCCGTCTACCGAGCGCGGTTAACATCGGCGGCGTAGCAAACAGAACGCCGACGCGCTGTGTAGTGAGCACGGATTCGGCTTGTTGCATGACGTGTTCCAGATAGCGTCTGTGAGCCAATGAGCGCGCTGAAAGTTTGCGCACCCACCGGGAATCGAAATAGACCATGAAAGGATCGATGGAGCCCATCGCAATGGCGCACTCGCGCGCCGCCTTGCCGATGACGTGGGGGCCGGATCCAGCCCCCGTAAAATGAGCCAGTAGCGATGATAGAATCTCCGTAACGCGAAGGGGATTCACCGGTGAAGAAGAAACGCTATGAAGCATCGCGGTTATTCTCTCGATGTGAGAAAAAGTGAGCGCTCTGTGTACATTCTTTTGGCAACAGAATCAAGTGAGCGATTTGGATTCTATCGATGAAGTGCGAGCGTAACAGAGAAGAAGGGTTCACAGCTAGCCCGGATTCACGTCCCCAGCGCAACGGCGCAAGCGCGGGTAGACCCGAGATCGGTGCAAACCCGGCGTCACTGAAAGGCCTTTGGAGACATCGATTTAGGATTATGCAAACGGTAAATGTGTAACCTTAACCCGGATTTCCCATTTGGAAGAGTCATCTTCAGATCCGCCGGCATCGTT
>CAYNZS010000075.1:0-15834 GCA_964401695.1 uncultured Nitrospirales bacterium | reverse complement strand
CGCCGCTAGCTGCCCAAAGGCACACCCTTCCGAGGCCTGACCGACCAGCAGATACATCAAATATAGGAGGACCTAAACAACCGGCCAAGAAAAATACCCGGATACCAGACACCATAGGAAGTCTTTCTAGAACAACGAGAGGAACACCGTGTTGCACTTAGATCTTGAATTCAGGTCGATGTGTCCGGCCTGAAGTTTGCGGTTTTGCCTGTCCAGTTGATATACTGTCTAGTAGCCCCGTCTTGTAAGCGGCAAATTTCGTTCCTTAAAGGAGGAATACTCCCAATTATGTCTGATGATTCGATAACCATAACCGTCGAAGCGAGTGGCCAATCCGCCTCACAACCGGCGTCATCCATTCTGGATAGGGCCTTCGATCTTGGTAAAGACGAGGAGCTTACTTCGGAAGAAATGGACGCCCTCTACTCCACCACGATGCAGGACTTTCGCGAAGGCGAGGTCGTGCGGGGAATCGTCGTGGAGGTCACACCCGATCGCGTCCTGGTGGATATCGGCTACAAGAGCGAAGGCACCATCGCGACCGGGGAATTCACCATCCCTGGGGAACTGGCCGTGGGCGACGAGTTTGACGTCTACATCGAGGCCCCCGAGGATGACGAAGGGATGCCGATACTCTCGAAGATCAAAGCGGATCGGATCAAGAACTGGGCCAAGATCCAAAAGATTTACGAAGACGACGGCGTCATTGAAGGAAAAATCATTCGCCGCGTGAAGGGCGGATTGAAGGTCGATATAGGGATCGATGCGTTTATGCCGGCGAGCCAGCTTACTTGGCGTCCCACGGGCGATCTCGAACGGTATCTCGGCGAAACGATGGAGATGAAGATCATCAAGCTCACCAAGCGCCGCCGCAACGTGGTGGTGAGCCGCCGCAAGTTGCTCGAGGAGCAGCGGGCTGGCGAAAAGAACCAGTTGCTCGCGACCATCGAAGTCGGAAAGCTGCTGCCTGGCGAGGTCAAGAATATCACCGACTTCGGTGCCTTCGTGGATGTAGGCGGAATTGACGGCCTGCTCCATGTGACGGATATGTCATGGGGCCGCGTCAAGCACCCGTCCCATGTCGTTTCGGTAGGCGACAAGATTGACGTGATGGTGCTCAACTTCGACCCGAAGACGGAGCGCATCAGCCTCGGCCTCAAGCAGAAGTCCGAGAATCCCTGGAAGAGCGCGGAACAGCGTTATCCCGTGGGCGGCGTTGTCGCGGGCAAGGTGGTCAGCATGACGGACTACGGCGCATTCGTCCAGCTCGAGCAAGGAATCGAGGGGATGGTCCACGTCAGCGAGATGAGTTGGACCCGCCGTGTGCGGCACCCCAGCGAAGTCGTTACGCTCGACACCGAAATCGACGTCATGGTGCTCAGCGTATCGCCTAACGAGGAGAAGATTGCCCTCGGAATCAAGCAGACGGTGCCCAACCCGTGGAACGATATCGAACAGCGTTATCCCGTGGGCTCGGTGGTCAAGGGCGAAGTCCGCAATCTGGCCGACTATGGCGCTTTCGTTCAGATCGAAGAAGGCATTGACGGCCTGCTGCATGTAAGCGACTTGTCGTGGACGCAGAAGTACAGCCATCCTTCCGAGGCAATTGAAAAAGGTCAGAAAGTGGAAGTGAAGATTCTCAGCATCGACCCGAACCAAGAGAAGATCAGTGTTGGGGTCAAGCAGCTTGAGAAGGATCCGTGGGAAGAGATTGCCAAACAGTATCCCATCAACACTGACGTGGAGTGCGAGGTGGCCAAGCTCGTGTCGTTCGGCGCGTTCGCGCGGTTGGACAACGGCATAGAGGGCCTCATCCATGTGAGCGAAATTGGCGAGGAGCGGGTCCAGAAGCCGGAAGACGCGTTGGAGATCGGCCAGAAACTGACGGCGCGCGTGATCAGCATCGATCCGATCGAGCGAAAGATTGGATTGAGCGTTCGCGCGTTCGAGCAAGACGAGGTTCGCGACGACATCGAGAAATACTCTCAAAGTGACGACGCCGATTCTGTAAGCGTGGGCGATGCCGTTGGAGATGCCCTGCCGAAGTCGCTGCTTCAAGCGGGCGGAACCCTTGCAGACGCGGCCAACGCGATGATGGCGTCGGTGAAAGCGGCGGAAGCGCATGCGGTAAGCCAAACGGAGGAGGCGAAGGCCGAAACAACGCCGGAAACTCCGAAGCCCGAAGAGACGGCGGCTCCCGTAGAAGAAGCTCCGAAAACCGAAGAGGCGGCGGCTCCCGTAGAAGAAGCTCCGAAAACCGAAGAGGCGGCAGCGGAAGAATAGCCACTCTCTCATCCGATACGAACGATTGGAAAAGCGCCGCGCCTGCGCGGCGCTTTCTTTTTCACTCGAATGGTTTGCCACGAAATACGGGCCCTGCGGCGCACGGTCTGTCGTGCGCATGATCGTTGGAATAGGAACAGAGAAACGAAGACGTGCCCGGCGCCACGGCGCCGGGTCTTGAAGAAAACGGAGGTTCCATGGCTTCAGTCAAAGGTCGAAAAAAGCACAAGTCCGCGGGCACCGTTATGCAGGGCGGCGAGATACTCATCCAGGTGCTGGCTGATGAGGGCGTGGACACGATCTTCGGATACAGCGGAGGCGCGATTCTTCCGACTTACGACGCGGTTTTCAACTACAACGAAGGGCGTAAAGCCGTGGACAAAATTCGACTCATCGTCCCCGCAAACGAGCAAGGCGCGGGATTCATGGCGGCGGGATACGCCCGCGCCTCGGGGCGCGTCGGCGTGGCCTTGGTCACCTCCGGCCCCGGTGCGACGAACGCCGTCACGCCCATCCGCGACTGCGCGGCGGACTCGATTCCCTTGGTTCTCATCTGTGGGCAAGTGGCCCGCGCGGCCATCGGCACCGACGCGTTCCAGGAGGCTCCCGTTTTCAATATCATGAGCGCGTGCGCCAAGCATGTCTTCCTCGTGCAAAAGGAAGAAGACTTGGAAGCGACTATTCGTTCGGCGTTTCACATCGCGCGGAATGGGCGGCCTGGCCCCGTCGTCATCGATGTGCCTAAAGACGTCCAGAACTTCGAAGGGGTCTTCCGGGGCGAAGGAATGCTCGAATTCCGCGGCTTTGACAAGCGGCAAAAGAAGCGCGAAGAGACCACGCTCGAAGAGAGCGAAGCAAAGGAATTCTTTCGCATATTGGCGGCCAGCGAACGCCCACTCATCTATGCGGGCGGCGGCGTGATCAGCAGCGGCGGCACGAAGGCCCTCCGCGCTTTTGCCCAGAAGTTCCGGATTCCATCCGTCACCACGCTGATGGGAATCGGCAGCCTGGACACGACCTCGAAGCACTGCCTCCACATGCTGGGCATGCACGGCACGGCCTACGCGAATTACGCGGTCGAAGATTGCGACTTCCTCATAGCCGTAGGTTCGCGGTTCGATGACCGGGTGGTGGGAAACGTGGCGGCATTCGCACCGAACGCGGCGAATATCGCCCATATCGACATTGACGCGGCAGAAATCGGCAAGGTCGTTTCGGTGACCTGGTCGCACACTGGCGACGCGGGCGCCACGATGGACAAACTCACTAAATACGGCAAGTTTTTCAAGAAGAGATTCGCTGCGTGGCGCAAGCATGTGGAGGCGCTCAAGAAGAACCACCCCTTCGACTACAAACGCGAGGGGGACTTGATCCAGCCGCAAAATGTGATCGAACTCCTCAACGACATTACCAAGGGCGAAGCGATTATCGCGACGGGCGTCGGACAGCATCAGATGTGGGCCGCTCAATACTTCGATTTCAAGCGCGCGCGCTCTTGGATTACTTCGGGCAGCATGGGAACGATGGGTTTCGGCCTGCCGGCGGCCATCGGCGCCCAAGTGGCCTGCCCCGACCGCATCGTCATCGATGTGGACGGCGACGGCAGCATCCGCATGAACTTGGGCGAACTGGAAACGTGCACTACCTACGACATTCCCGTGAAGGTGTTGTTGCTGAACAACCTGGGCGACGGCATGGTCCGGCAATGGCAGACGCATATGTTCGGCCAACGCTACTCCGGCACGGATAAGTCGCTCCACAAGAAGGATTTCGTGATGGCGGCCAAGGCCGACGGTTACGTGTTCGCGAAACGGGTGGACAACCGAAAACACCTCAAAAAGGTGTTGCGCGCGTTCGTCGACTGCAAGCACCCGGCGTTCCTTGAGGTGAGAATCGATCCCTACGCCGAAGTGTGGCCCATGGTTGGGCCCGGCGACGGGTACGGCAACATGAACGTTGGCGACTACATCACACCGCGCGAACGAACGCCCGGCGACGATAAAGTGGGACTCGAAACAACGGCAAGCTTCTAACCGGGATATCTCGTCGGCATTCGTAGCGAGACAGCGGAGGGACCCGGTGAGATAACCGGGCAGCGCCATCGAAAAAGCCATACTCGTTGGGAACAGCAATCACAAGAAATCCGGGCTACCGAGCCGGATGCGGCGGGGTCCTCGGCGGGTATTTTCCGGCCACGTAGCTGTCGACGATCTTCTGGAAGGCGCGAGAAAGCTCCGCTGGACCGCCTTGCAGGCTAGAATGTTTTTGGCCGTCGATGTACACAGGGCAGGTGGGTTCTTCGCCCGTGCCGGGCAGGCTGATGCCGATGTTGGCCGCTTTCGATTCGCCTGGGCCGTTGACGATACAGCCCATGGCCGCGAGGGTCAGCGTTTCGACGCCTTCGTATTGCTTCTTCCATGCCGGCATGCGATCTCGTATGTAGGCTTGAATATCTTGCGCCAGTTCCTGGAAGGTGGTGCTCGTGGTCCGGCCGCAGCCGGGGCAAGCCGTCACCGTTGGCGCGAAGGCGCGAATATCCAGCGCCTGCAGGAGCTCGCCCGCAGCGTAGACCTCTTCGCGCCGGTCGCTATCCGGTCTTGGGGTGAGGGATACGCGAATCGTGTCGCCGATCCCCTCGGCCAGCAAGGTTCCCATGGGCGCGGCCGACCAGATAAGGCCACGCATCCCCATGCCGGCTTCGGTGAGGCCGAGATGGAGCGGCTGCTCGGTACGCTTCGCCAGTTCGCGGTAGATGGATAGCAGGTGGGCGGGGCGGGATATCTTGCATGAGATTACGATTTGATTCCTATCGAGGCCGCCTTCCAACGCCAACTCCGTCGATTCGAGTGCCGACAGCAACATGCATTCGTTAACGACCTCTTCGAAATCCAACCCGAGGTTGCGGCTGGTGTTCTCCTTCATCTTCGCCATCACCAATTCTTGGTTCAGCGAACCCGCGTTGACGCCGATGCGAACCGGTTTGCCATTGTCGGCGGCTATCTGGCAGATGGTTGAAAACTGAACGTCCCGTTTCTTGCCCGCGCCTACATTGCCTGGGTTAATGCGGTATTTGTCGAGCGCCTTGGCGCATTCGGGATACTCGGCCAGCAGCTTGTGGCCGTTGTAATGGAAGTCACCGATAATCGGGGCGGAAGATCCGCCGTCCAACGCGCGTTGGAGGATCTCGGGAACCGCTTTCGCCGCTTCGCGGTTGTTGACGGTGATCCGCACGAGGTCCGAACCGGCTTCCGCTAATTCGACGATCTGTTGGGCCGTCGATTTCGCGTCCGCCGTGTCCGTATTCGTCATGGATTGGACGGCGACCGGCGCGCCTCCGCCCAAAGCGATGGAACCTACCTTTACCTGGGTGGTCTTGCGGCGCGCGGCGATAGGGCTGCAAGAGGGGGGCATGGGATGCCTATGCCCGGGTGGAGGCGGCGGGTTGCTCGCGCCCGTCCTCAGCCGTTGCGGCGCCGCAGGTCGCACAGCCGCCGCAGGCGCTTATCTTCTCGACGAGGATGTCCACGCCTGTCCGGCCCGACACGATTGTTTCGCCGGCGTCGCAGGTAATTTCGCCCGTCGCAAAGGGGTCGCCGACGCGGCCAGGCTCCTTTCCGGTGAGAACTTCGAGTGCGCCCTGCAAGGCGAACAGATGCTTGAGGCTCAGGAACTCTTCCAACTCGTTGCGGACCGGAAATTGGCTCAGGAACGACTCCGCCGAAAAGTTCAGCAATTCCTTGAGCGACGCTCCTTTGAGTTGCCCGATCAAGAGGGATTCCGCGCCCACGCCATGGCCGCAGGAGTGCTTGGCGAAGACATACTCCTTCAGCCGGTCGTCTTCATCCAAGACTACGCGGATAGTTTCTGTTACGTCTTTACAAGACATTCTTGAGTCCACCCGGCATCTGCGCTCAAACCTCTTGTTTTCGGAGAGCCTCTTCGCACTTCGCGGCAAAATAGAAGTCGCTCGGTGTCAGGCCATCAATCTTGTGCGTCCAGATAGTAACCCTGGCCTTGCTCCAGGCGAAGAAGACATCGGGGTGATGGTCTTGTTCTTCAGCTATGCCCGCAACGGCGTTGGCGAAAGCCACTGCTGGAAGATATCCCTGGACCGTGTAATCCTTTTCCAAACGATGCTCGTCGATACATTGCCAGCCGGAGCCGAGCTGTTCGCAATAGCTATCCAATTCGTCGCCGACCAGCGGCGGGCCGCCACCCTTGCAGAGAACGCACTGATTCTTGGCTAGTTCGCATGTTGCCACGGATTTTCCCTTGCCGGAATCCACACAATGCCGGCCTCGTGGCACGGGCATCCAGCCCGTGAGTCATGGGCTGGAAGCCCATGCCACCTTGCCTCCGCGTTACACGTCGAAGGCCACCGGAAGCTGATCGTACCAGATATTCAAGTCCGAGTCATCGTCCAGGCTCACCGCGCCGAGGCGGACGGTATACGGCTCCTCGTTCGCGCAGCAATACGTCACGTGGACCGACTCGATATCCCAGGCACCTTCTTTGGGTCCAGACAACAGGAGCGTGTGCGGGTAACTCTTCGGCGTACCGGTAGCCGTCAACACTTCGCCGGGGCCTGCGCCGCCTTCCAACTCGTCAAAATCGAAGGGAAAGCCATTGATGCTGTATTCCGGGCGTTCGGACCCCGCGTTTTCGCCGGTCTTAATTTCGAGAGTAAAGGTATTCAACCTCGGCATAATACCTGGTCTTCCCGCGCGCTTTAGGCCATTTGGGCTGGCAGTTCGTTAAAATACGGATTATCCCCCGCCGTATGATCCGTTTCGTCATAGATGCCGCCAAGTTCGGGCACCGACTTGCGGAACGCGGTGTGTATCCCCTCGCGCAGTGTAATCGCGGACGCGGCGCATCCTTGGCATCCCCCGCCCATGGTGATGTACACCGAGTTCCCTTCCACACGCCCGAGTGTCACCACGCCCGAGTGCGAAGCGATGCCTGGATTGATCTCCAATTCAATCACTTTACTCACACGCGCCCGGATTTCGTCTTCCGGAGGAAGCGCGTCGAGGAAGGCTTGCGAGACGACCGGAGCGCCGCTCTTCAGGTGAGCGCGAATCGCCACCCCGACATCCTTCATCACCTCTTCCCAAGAGCGCCGGTTCTCCCGAGTCAGCGTCAGCGTGGCCGTGAAATCATGGATAAGCACCGTCCCCACGCCGTCTACCGCGAAAAGCGATTCGGCCAGCGGCGAGACATCCTTAGCCCAGTGGGCGCCAGGCAGCCACACGGACGTTCCCTTGAGCAGCGGGCGGTCCACTATAAACACGCACGACTCGTCGTCCTCTTCTACACGCGCCTTCACGCGCACGTCTTCGCTGAAGGCCGATACTTCCTCTTCCGGCATAATCAACGGCGCGTACACCACCTGACGGGCTCCCAGCTGGCTGTGGCCGTTTGCGCCCGGTTGACTCGCCGCCCGGCTCTCCGGCGGCGATGCGCTGGCGACGGGCTCGCCCGCTGTCTGAATTTCTTCTTCGGCAGGCGCAGCTTTGCCCGCGCCGCCCGTAAACACTCTCTTAAACCACGAAGGCATAATTCTCTCTCCGCCGATGAATTCTCAATGGCAACTTAGCCATAGTTAAGGACGCGCGAAAGACCTACAAAATTCCCACGTTGCCCGCATCGCCTGCCCGCTTTCGCGGCCAGACGGCCTGTTGCCGGCATCCGCCGAAACGGGACGAAAGCAGCGCGAGTCGACAATTATACATTTCTTGGCATCGCGAGGGATCCTAGCCCAGTTTCAGACGCTACGGTATGCCAACCTTCATTTCATGTGATCAGCCATAGAACTATTCGAATTCAATCTGCCAGGAAACGGTCTTGTTTTCCGCTGATTCCAGGCTAAGCTCGTAGAGTGACTCCTGCTCGTCGAAAGGCCGGACCGTGCAGGTTGCCCCCACGGCGGCGCATCGCCCTAGTATTCGGCCATTGGCCGAGATGATGACTTTGTATGGTTCTTCAGCGATGACCTTGGACGCCCCGCTCAACGTTTTCGTCTTCGGGTCCCACGCGGGAAGCCGATGCATATCCACGTAACCCTGGAAGATGTGCCGATTTGTGGAGATGAACTGTGGGTGCATCTTGACTTCGTGTATCGCCATCACTCTCGCTTCGCCGGGACGCAACGCCTGCTCGAGGCGGCCGTCTCCAGACAGTTTGCCGATGAACTTCCAATTCCAGAAATCGAACACGTAGTAATAGGCATCGGTGTCCAGCGCGAGCCCGCCATCGTCGCTCGCGGCGCCGAGGCCTACATGAATGGCCTTCGGCAGCATCTTTCTGGGTTGGAACTGCTTTTCGGCTGGTCTCATGCGGTACGCAGAATGTTCTGGCGGCCACGTTTCATTTTCAATGGCATAGTTATACATGGTCACAATGCGCCATGAGTCGCCGGCTTTGAAGTCATAGATCTCTGGATACAGTTTTCCGGAAAAGGCATCGACCGGACGTGGACTAACGGTTGGCGTTGGGAGCAAGGGCAAGCAGCGCGACAAGTCATGGCGCGTATCGTTGTTCATGCTGGAGATGTATCTTCCGAGTTCCTGACGACCACTGGTGATATAGGTTATTGTCAGAGCAGTACGCCAGCCATCACGGGAGTCTTTCGGGTAGACGTGGTTGGGATTGACCGGGTCGTGGTCATAGTTTGTGACCATGCGGTTCTTGTACCAGCGCAACCCCGTTTTGGTTACGCGGGCGGGATAGACACGGTCATTGTCGCCTTCAGTGCGTTGCGTGGTGATCACGCCCAGGGCAATATCGCCATAGGGCGGAATTCGCTCCTGAACATCCCGTCCTTCTCCCAGTCCTTCATAGGCCAGACGATAGATATTCCGATAGGTGGATGTTGCTGTGGCATATTTATCTTCCATGCCGCCTTCGCTAGGCCAGCCCGTGAACGGGTAGTCGAACTTAATGCCCTTGACGCCACTGTTCTTCAGGTTTCGGTACACCTCTTCCATGTGCTCGATAAAACCCGGGTCGGTAAAGTCATAGGTCCAGTACTTGCCGTTTTCCGGATTCTCCTTTGCCCAGTGGCCTATCGGGCCGGCCTTCCTAAGCCGAAGCGGGTCGTTAAACAGCATATGCTCCGGATGTTCGAGACAGTAGTCATTCGACCGCTTGGCGGTCTGGCAGTAAATGAACGGGATGCCGCCTAATTCATGAATCTTCTTGCCCCACTTCGCCATCGTGTCGTAGGGCGCGCGGAGCCCCCCGCTTCGGTACATCTGCCAGTGTTTATCATCCCACCAGCCCTGCTGATTGTTGGGGAACGAGTAATCGTCCGGCTCCAAACGCAAAGCAACCGGGGAGTATTTCAGGAATCCGGTCTCAACAATAGCTTCCATTTCGGCAACGACACCCAGGCTGTGGTTCATCAATTTGCCTTGACCGAAAAGGGTATGGCCACAATACCATAAATTCACGATTGGATAATCAACGCCACTGATTTCCACGTTTACCGCTGCGCGCAGCGTCCGGCCATACTTCTCCAGAGCTTCGAAGCGGTTGTCAGTGATGAAATCGACGTAGAATTTGTCATTCAAGACATACTTGCCATGAGCATCCACCAGCTTGCCGACTGGGTCTTGCGCGCCTAGCTTCACAGTCAATGAGCCTGCATCCCTTTGGCTCGAGACGTGCTTTGTGAATTCGTTATACGTGAGCCCGCCGAGAACCATCGAACGCTTGCGCTGCCCGGTCTTTCCAAAGGTAATCAAGAGATTGTTCCGACTCCCACGATAATCGCCTGATTCAACTCGGGTCCTATTACTGCCGCACTCGCCATCAAGCGTCATATAGTTATCGAACTGGAGTCCCTCGAATGCATTTCCCTTCATTGGAGAGAACTCTATAATCCGGACATCGCTGCCGGTCAGGTTGTCGACGCCGAGGTTCAATGAGATGAACGACTGGTCTTCGTACAGGCCGATTTCCAGGATCAGCGACGGCGTACCGGGCTTCGTTCCGGTGACAACCAGCTTCTTGCCCTTTCCAAGCCGGTCGTAAACAAGCGCTTGGCTATACTCGAATCGGTCGCAGTCTGTAGAGGCATAGTCGTTGAGCTGAAAGCTTGCGTTAGCGATGCCGATGCTCTGGTCCCGTTCGTCAATTGCTTGGTAAGTCCCATCGTTCGTGTCGAATACGACCTTGACCAATCCGTTTTCGATGATCGCTTGCGCATCCGTTCCCGACACCGCAACGCTGCCGGCAAAAGCGAACTGGCACATTAGGCTCGAAACAAGAATAGCCAGAACCCGGCGTTCTCCTTTACTTAACAGAGCGTCTTGTGTCTTCAAGCTAGGCATAATGAGTACAGGTTCTTTCATGGTTGGCATCATATTTCCCGAGTTCGATCTAAGAGCACTTTGACGAAGAGCGTGGTGAGGAATCCGGCCAGCGTGGAGAGGCCGACGATGGTGCCGCCTTGTTCGAAGGCTTCGGGCAGCATGGTCTCGGCGATCATGCTCAGCATGGCGCCTGCCGCCAGAGCTTCAATTCCAAACACGAAGTAAAGCATGAACCCCTCCGGTTCGGCCGGCAGCAGTAGCGCCCCCAAGAAGGCGCCTACGCCGGTCATGAGCGCAATGGAGCCCCACATAAAGATGATCTTTTCCAGTTCATGCCGCTCGTCTTCATACTGACAGAACCCGACATGGCCTCGGGGAGGTTTGCAAGAAAGACGCCGACAATGAACGATACCCTCATGCCCGCGGCGCTGGCGCTGAGCATGCCGATAACCAGCGATTCCGGAATCCCGTCGATGAGAATTCCGAGCCAGATGGCCATCGCCGCGCCTGAAGCGCCGTGGAGCATGCCTTCTTTGATGATGTCGTCCACGGACACCGAATGCATCGCCCCGGAAAGTTTCGCCAGCGTTTCTTCCTTCCACGCTCCCGCGGACATTTCCGCGCTCTTCAAAGACAACTGGTCAATACGTTCGTTCGCGAGCTCGTCCAAAGCGGATTGCAGTTGCGGGGACGCGGCGAGGATTTCGTCGAGGTCGTCCTTGAGAAGTTTGTAGACGCGCACGTCGGTTACGGCGATGGCATCCGCGCTGTGAGGAGCGTCGAAAAGGATTCCGAGCTCTCCAAATAACTCGTGCGGGTCCTGCAGCGCGACGTTCTCCTGCCCTTCCCGCTCGTCATGCAAGACGATTTCCACCTGTCCGGAGACGGTGAAGTACATTTCACGGCCGACGTCGCCCTGCCGGAAAATGACCTCGCCCTTCTTAAAGCGCGCCTCCTGAAGCTGCCTGATAATCTGCGCCATCTGGTCGGGCTGGAGATGATTGAGAATCTTGACCTGTCCGAGTTCCTTGATGAGTTCTTTCGAGCGCCGAATCCGGATTTGGGCGACGTGAGTGCGTGCGTTCGATAGCCGCCGCAAGAAAGCGCCACGATTGTTCAGGTATTGATTAAGGCCGTCGAAGAGAAGGCCGCCGAGACATGCTCCCCCCAGCGAGGCCGCGAAGGCACTCAGGCCGTGGTCTTCGACGTAGTGGGGCACATGAGCGAACAACTCGATGGTCAGGACAAACAGCAGGGCTCCCAGTGGCAGCGAGGCCGCGCTTACTAAGCCCCATAGAAGTGCTTCGACTCCGACCGCTGCTATCATTATGATCGCGCCACCCGCCCGCATCGCTCGCCAGAATTCAGAGCGATGCGGGCCAGCGCGCTAACGCCTCCTTCGCGATATAGCTGTCCTAGTCTGCGTCGGCCAGCTTTATCATAACATCCCCGCCTCTCTTGCGGGTGTCGAAGTAAGCGAACGCGCCGCCGTTCTTGGGAGTTCCGCTGAAGATTACCTTGACCCCTTTTCCAACGAGTTTGGCTGTCTCCGCTTCGAGGTCGGCCACGGTGAAGCTCATGTCGATGATGCCCTCACCCCGCCTATCGAGAGACTCCTTGTAGATCCCGTTCCCTTCGACAGGCTGGATAAATTCATATGGCACCGGCCCTTGCTTGATATCCCGGATTCGGGCCTTGATCGTGCCCGCAGGGGCCTTACCATAGAGTTGCAGATCGGCGAGAGCTACTGTCAAACATGACTTCGGGCTGAACGATCCCGATCTCCAGCGATTGATAGTGCTTGGCGGTCGCGTCCAGATCCGGAACGGTGACGCCATGGCCTCGAAACTTCCAATCGACAATGCCATAGCCCGCTTTGCGGATGATCGTCTGTTTCTTCTGGAGCCCACGCCGACACAGGCAATATTGAGCTTGTCGCTCGGAGCCGTCTTACCGGAAGCGGTCAGCGCATGCCGCGGAACTATGGTGAAAGCGGTCGCTGCCCCTGCGGAACCAATAAACCCGCGTCTCGTAATTCTTGATTGGCAGTTCTTCTTCATCTTCGTCTTCCTTCCTACGCGGAATTGTTCGAAGATGGGCTGATTTTCACCGCTACAGCGTCCAACCTTCGCGGTACTCCTCACGCCGGATGAACTGGTCTGCCTCCGGAGCGTTAGTGGCCTTCAGGTTCTCCGGATCCCACTCAAGCTTTTGGCCAACGCGATAGGAAACCGTTCCCAACAGCACCATCTCGGTCAGTGGTCCGCCAAAGCCGAAATGGGCGCCGGTTGGACTGCCTGTCTTCGATGCCGCTATCCACTCTTGGTGGTGATTGATGTGCTCGAGGCTGGGCAGCTCAACATCGGTGAACTTCTCCTCCGGATATAGCTTGTATGTGCCACTGATTCCGGAGATTAGCATTCCTTCGGCGCCGACAAACACTATAAACCAGGGGTAGTCAGAGCCTGGTAGCTTCACGTTTTCGAGCGATTCGGGCCGCTTATTGCCGTCGTACCAGGTGAGCTCCACCGGCGGCTGGTCGCCTCTCGCGGCGAAAGTCCACTTGCAGGTCAGCCAGCGAGGGGCCCGTTCCAATCCCGCGCGGTGGGGTCCTCTCGCTTCGACCGTCAGCGGGTGTTTCAGATCGAGCGCCGCGAACGGAAGGTCGAGCATAGGGCAACCCATGTCGCCAAGCCTGCCATTGCCGAATTCCCACCAGCCGCGCCAGCTAATTGGGTGGTAGGCAGGATGGTAGGGCCGAGCGGGCGCCGGGCCCAGCCAGAGATTCCACTTCAGATTCTCTGGAACGGGGGGTATTTCTTGTGGGCGCCGATCCCTGGGACTTAGGGTGCTGTCTACCGGCGCGACTCTCGGTGGAGACTCCCATTCATTATCGCACCAAACATGGACTTCCTTCACAGGCCCTATCGTACCAGCCTTAATCAACTCGACAATGCCCCGGCACCGGCTCGAGGCGTGATTCTGTACGCCAAGCTGTGTGGCAAGCCCGGTTTCTTTGGCCAATTCGGTTACCATGCGCACCTCTTGGACGTTATGGCCAAGCGGCTTCTCGCAATAGACGTGTTTGCCCATCTTCATGGCCCGTATACTGGCTGGCATGTGTACGTGGTCGGGTGTAGTCACCACAACCGCATCAACGTTCTTCTCTTCCTTGTCGAGCATCAGGCGGTAATCGCTGTATTTCTTTGCCTTGGGAAACAACTGATGCGCATTGCCTGCCCGCTTTTCATCTACATCGCACAGCACGACAATGTTCTCGCTCTTGACGCTCCTGAGATTGTCGAACCCCTTGCCGCCCACGCCAACACAAGCAATATTGAGCTTGTCGCTCGGCGCCGTTTCACCGGAGGCGGCCAGCACATGCCGCGAAACTATGGTGAAAGCAGTCGCCGCCCCTGCAGCGCCGATAAACCCACGTCTGGTGATTCTTGATTGGGAGTTCGTCTTCATCTTCTCTTCCTCCGTATTCGTTTTTCCTTCCTACGCAGAATTGTTCGAAGATGGGCTGATTTTCACCGCTACAGCGTCCAACCTTCGCGGTACTCCTCGCGCCGGATGAACTGATCCGCCTCCGGAGCGTTGGTGGCCTTCAGGTTCGCCGGATCCCACTCGAGCTTCTTCCCAACGCGATAGGCAACCGTTCCTAACAGCACGGTCTCCGACAGCGGTCCGGCATAGTCGAAATTGGTGCCGGTCGAACTGCCGGTCTTGCACGCCGTGATCCACTCTTTGTGGTGGCCGCCGATTCGGGGCACTTCGGGCAACTCAACACCGGCAAACTTCTCCTCCGGATACATCTTGTAGGAGCTGATTCCGGCGACCAGCGTTCCTTCGGTGCCGACCAAGGCCACGTACCAGGGCCAGACATCTTCCGCCGGGGTGATACCTTCGGGCAAGTCAGGCTGCTTGTTGCCGTCGTACCACGTCATTTCCACCGGCGGCCGGCCGCCTCGCGCGCCGAAGGTCCACTTGCTGATTAGCCAGGAGGGGTATGCTTGCAGACCCGCGCGGTGGGGTCCTTGGGCCTCAACCGTCAGCGGGCTCGTCAAATCGAGCGCCATGAACGGAAGGTCGATAAGATGGCAACCCATATCGCCAAGCCTGCCATTGCCGAAATCCCACCAGCCGCGCCAGGAGATGGGATGGTAGGCCGGGTGGTAAGGGCGAACGGGCGCCGGGCCCAACCACAGATTCCAATTCAGATTCTCCGGAACCGCAGGGGTGTCACTCGGCCACCGATCCCTTGGGCTGAGGGTACTGGCCTTCTTAGCCACTCTCGGCGCGGGGTCCCATTCGTTATCGCACCAGATATGGACTTCCTTGACATCCCCCAGCGTCCCGGCCTTAACCAATTCGGCAATGCCGCGGTAGTTGCTTGAGGAGTGATTGGTATTGCCGAGTTGCGTGGCTAACCCGGCCTTTTTGGCGCATTCGGTTACCATGCGCACTTCCCGGACGTTGTGCCCAAGCGGCTTTTCGCAATAAACGTGTTTGCCCATGCCCAACGCCATCATGGTGACCGGGATGTGCACGTGGTCGGGCGTAGTCACCACGACCGCGTCAATGTTCTTGTTCTCCTTCTCGAGCATGGTGCGGTAATCGCTGTATCTCTTTGCGTTTGAAATCAGGTCGAAAGCCTTTCCCGCACGCTCCTCATCCACGTCGCAGAGCGCGACAATGTTCTCGCGTTGGACACTTCTGACATTGTCGAAGCCCTTGCCGCCTACGCCGACCATGGCTATGTCGAGCTTCTCGTTGGGCGACGTTGACTTGGCGAAAGCCGGCGCCGAAAATGTGCCGGCCCCAACGATACCCGAGGCCGCCGCGGCGCCCGTCTTAAGAAAATCTCTCCGATCAATATTCCTATTCTGTCCTGTCATAGAACCCATGATTCCTCCTGTGACCCCTATAGCCTGTATAGGTCTCCGCCGCGCACGCTCCTAACTACCCCCAAGCGTCCAATTCATCCGCGGCATATATCTAATGCCAATGCGTTACATTAGGCGCGGCCGAAGCCTTGCCCAACTTTCTCCGGCAACAATTGAACCCTGTTTCACCCGAAAGGTTCAGCCTAGCATGAAACGCTATGTTTTGCCAGTACGATCGACAATCTCGCGTGAATTGCGCCGTAATAGGGCCTCCCACGGCTACGATGCGCCGCGCGCCCAACGACAGTGCGACCAACGCCGGGAGTGGTGCCGCCCGGCGCAAA
>CAYNZS010000074.1:0-15912 GCA_964401695.1 uncultured Nitrospirales bacterium | reverse complement strand
CGGCACACCATTTGCAACAAAATACGGTAGAGAAACCGCAAAACTCTAGCCTAGTTCCTCCTGATAGTCGTCAAATGGCCGCTTCAGTCCGCATCGTACAGCCCCGCTCGGCCCCCTTCAACAAAAACATGCTAACGGGCGCCTTCGGCTGAACGCTCACAGATAGGGAAGCCTGAAATCGAAGAGCTTGAGAGAAAGCGCAACAGAACATCGCCCTTGATCCCCCTCTAAGGGGGAGCAAGAGCGATGTTAACGATATGTTTCGGGGGTATCACGGCGTACTCCCTTAGCAGGCACAGTCGTTACCAGAGAGCCCCAGCGCCTCGACGCGGCCCTCTCTTGGAGGCTCTTCCCCGTAGATCCGAGCCACCTACTGTTTGAGATTGATCGTTACTAGCGGCTTGAATGGATCGAAGGACTCGTCCATGGTCCAAGCCATGGCCCGCAGCAGAATGATCCGAAAGAGGGGATCATTAAACGTGAAGAAATTGTGGCCGAGAATCGTGCCGAAGACTTTTCCTTCGCCTACCTCTGTCGTCCACATGACCGGCCACGCCTTGCCGTCCAGTTCATCATAATTCGGTGGTTTCCTTGATGCTACGCCGGCTGTTGACGGAATCGCCGGCGATGTCGCCAGCGTTGAGACTTTTGCCGAATCTCCGACCAGGGGCCAATAGAGTTCGTCTTCGAATTTGAATTTATCTGGAAGGCCCTTGAGGATGGGCGAAGCGCTCCCGGCCGACGTAACCGTCACCGGCCATGCCAACACGCCGGCATGGGTGTTCGGGATCGACGGGTCGCGATGCCCCCAAGCGAGTCCGATTCGCTTCGACAATTCCACGCCGGTGCCTTCCTGCAGGGCCATGTGCAGAAATACTAATCCACCGCCGCGTTTCTGATAGGCATCGATAATATCGTAATCCCAATAACCGCGCAGATCCCCTTCATGCTTGACACTGTCTTCGAACCCCCCGCGCCCATCATGGCGGGGCCACATGTAGAAGACTACGAGGTCGGCTTTCTCCCACAACTCCTTCTTCGGAAAATAATAAGAGGGCGTCACGGTGACGCGCGGGACGTTAGGCAGAAGATCGTAGACGTAGCGGTCCATGACCCAGTCGTATTGGTGGCTGTTCATGCCGTGGAATTTGTCAAGGCCCCAGACCCAGACAATGTTCAGGTCCCGGGAAGGCTCGCGCTGCTCAATCGAACCCGTGATGCGCGCGATTTCCGCGAGATCGCGTTCCACTGGCTTCTGCCATGTGAGGTGTTGGGCAGTGGCCTGGCTCACCGCGAAGAGGGCCAGTAACACAATCGGAAACCTTCGACTCAGCGTACGAAAAGTAGACATCTTTACCCCTCCCGAATTGCGGATAGCTCCGTTCGGCCCGCGTGCCCAATAGGCACCACTCTTTCACCGAGATATCCGATACGAACCCACAGTTGACCGAGGCCGACAAAGTCTCAAGACCATACCACCAGGATCCGGTGACGTCAACTCCAAGTCGCGACGAGGAAAGAGCTTGAATCCAAGGAGTGTGCGGCTTGATCGTTCTCCGTGGAAGGTAAGATAATGTCTTCTTTCAGGGATCCCCAGCGCGACCCCTCCAGAGGAAGCAATGTCTGCAATTTTTCGTAACGATCTGATGGTGCGCGCGTTGCGCGGCGAGGAGACCGTGCGTCCGCCGGTATGGCTTATGCGGCAAGCGGGCCGCACGGATCCCGCGTACAATCGACTCAAGGAGGAGTCGGGCCTCACCCTTGAAGAACTTTTTCGCTCTCCAGAGCATGCGGCGGAGATCTCGATCTTGCCCCAACGGCTTGGCGTCGACGCGATCATCTATTTTCAGGATATTCTGACGCCGCTTGGGCCCATGGGATCGGAGTTTGTCTTCCGGCCGGGGCCGGTGACGGACGCGCCGGTGCGCAGCGGGGAGGATGTCGAGCGCCTTGAGTTATTCGATGTCGCGGAAGAGCTTCCCTTCATCGGCGAGACGTTTCGCCTTATCTACGAGTCGCTCGATGGCGAGCTTCCCGTGCTCGGATTCGCCGGCGCTCCGCTGACGCTGGCGGTCTTTCTCGTCGAGGGCAAGAGCTTCGGCAGCGCCGCCGAGACTTCGCTACGCTTTCTTCGCGAACAGCCTGAGACGGCTCACGCGCTACTCGAAAAACTGACACAGATGACCATCGACTACTTGCGGTATCAAATCGAGGCTGGGGCGGTCGCGGTGCAGTTGTTCGAATCGGCGGCATTCTTGCTCGACGAAGGGCAGTACAAAGAATTCTCGCTCCCGTATCAACAGCGGGTATTCGAGGCGATCAAGGGATTCGCTCCCACGATTATGTTTGCCCGCGAATGGGATCGTGTCGACGACCTCGACGCGTCGGGCGCGGACGTGCTGAGCCTGCCGAGTTCGATAACCATCGCCGAGGCGCGGGGACGGGTGGGCGCGGATAGAATCATCCAGGGCAATCTGGACAACCGCCTCTTGGCGGAGGGCACGTTGGCGCAAGTCGAGGCCGCCACGAAGGCCTGCGTCGACTCGGGTGGCCGCAAAGGACACATCTTTAACCTGAGCCATGGACTGCTTCGCGAAACGCCTTACGAGAACGTGCAGCATGTGGTACGCGTCGTGCGTGAGTATATTTGACGCGGCGAGATTGCGGGTTGTCTCAAACGAGCGTGAAGGACTGGTTTCTTGTTGGATACTTTGCCCGTGCAGGAGCGAAAGGGATCGAAATCGAGGCCGAAGCCGACCACGATGATCGAGGGCTTTCCGCCAGCCCTCACTTCTCCCGCACCGCGAGCGTCGTCCCCGCGTGAATTTGGCAGACGGCCACGCCTAGCGCGTCGGCCGCGTCATCGGGGCGTGGCAGGTCGTCGAGGTTGAGCAGGATCTTTATCATTTCCTGAACCTGCCGTTTCGTGGCTTTGCCGTAGCCCACCACGGCGCTCTTCACTTCGAGCGCGCTGAATTCGCCAATGGGCAGTTTCGCCTGAGATGCCGCCAGCGCGATGACGCCCCGCGCCTGTGCCACGGCAAGCCCAGTAGTCACGTTGCGCGCGAAATAGAGCTTTTCGATGGCGACCGCTTCGGGGGCGTGGCGTTCGATGAGTTCGCTAGCCTCTTGGTAAAGCTTCTCAAGGCGGAGCGCGAAGTGTTCTCCGGCCGGCGTGGTAATGGTCCCGTGAGCGACGTGGGTGAGGCGGGATCCCTTGCCTTCGACAACTCCGTAACCAGTTGTCGCCGTCCCAGGGTCGATGCCGAGGACTCTCATGCGCCCCGTCTATTCGGCCATGACCGCGGCCATATCCTCGTCAGAGATTTCGATGTTGGAGTAGACGTTCTGGACATCTTCGTTTTCTTCTAACGCATCGATGAACTTGAGCACCGAGGCCACCGCTTTGCCTTCCACTTTCTGGGTCGTCTTGGGGACCATCCGCAGGCTGGCCTCTTCGGACTTCACGCCAGCGTCTTCGAGCGCCTCGACGACCGCGTGAAGCTCGGCGGGAGCGGTTACGATTTCATAGGCCTCGCCCTCGGTGTCCACATCTTCCGCGCCCGCATCGATGGCCTTCTCGAAAATATCGTCTTCGCTGAGGCCCTCCTTGGGCACTACGATGATGCCGTGCGCCTCGAAATTCCACGTCACCGCGCCGTTCTCCGCCATGCTGCCGCCATTCTTCGTCAGCGTGTGCCGAACGTCGGCCACGGCGCGGTTCTTATTGTCCGTCAGCAGATCGATGATAACCGCCACGCCGTGGGGGCCGTAGCCCTCATAGCGCAACTCTTCGTAGAGCGACCCAGGCAATTCGCCCGTGCCCTTCTGGATGGCTTTCGTGACGTTGTCCTTCGGCATGTTCGCCGCGCGCGCCGTCAGCAACGCGGTGCGGAGCCGCGGATTCCCATTGGGGTCGCCGCCTGAGCGCGCCGCCACCGTGATCTCCTTTGCCAACCGCGAAAAAATCTTGCCGCGTTTGGCATCCGCCACGCCCTTCTTTCGTTTGATAGTGCTCCACTTCGAATGACCTGACATGGCCTATGTTCTCCAGTGTACGCCGGCAACGGCGAGATAGGGGATTGCTTTTGCCTTGGCATTATAGCAAGGGGACCGAATTGCAGGCAATGGGAGATCGGGGCCATCACGATCCCGCCGCTTCCGTCAACTCCGTTGGTTCCATCAACTCCTTCGGCTCTATCGGCTTCGTCGGCACCATCGGCTCCCGGTGGGCCTGGACACCCCAACATAACCCCGATGCACAGCAACAATGTCGCCGTGTGCAGGACGCCGAAATCAGACAAACGCCACGATGCGCACTGCTGAGTGGACCGGAGCGACCGGTGCCATGACGATCCTTGAGATGACGTGTGCCCGCGACGTAGTCGCCGAACCCCCGCACACACATCGAAGAACGCGCAATCCCGAAGGCCATGCGAAGACTGTGCCGGCATTGACCCTTCCTTCCGCCCTTTCTATACTTGCGCAGCCCATGCGAACGCCAAACATCATTCTAATCTCGTCGAGTCAACATCGTTGGGACTGCGCCGGGTTTGCGGGGAATTCAGATGTCAGGACTCCCAACATGGACGCCTTGGCGCGCCATGGCCTGGTTTTCTCGCAGGCGATTTGCCAGGCCCCGCTCGCGGGCCCGTCCCGCGCGACCATTCTTACGGGGCAGTATCCTTCGGGCCACGGCGTTCATGTCGACGGCCAGGGCCTTCCTATCGATTCCGACACATTGCCGTCAGTGCTTCGCGCCCATGGCTACGCGACGGCGGCGGTCGGCGAATTCCAGTTCACACCTATGTACACGAATTACGGCTTCGAACGCATCCGGCTGGCTGAGGGCTACCGGAGCGGTCTGGGGCAGGACGATTACCATCGTTGGCTGAAGTCGTTGGGGCTGGAGGATTGGGTCGACACTTGGAATCGGGAATGCCTCGATAGCGCGCCACAGGAGTACCGGGATTTCTTTTCGGCGTTGGCTTCGAATCTGGAGCCTCAGCATTATTCAAGCACCTGGATTGGCAACGAATCGGTCCGCTATCTGCAGGCGGCAAAACCTCCGTTCTTTCTGTGGGTAAGTTTCGCCAAGCCGGCGCCGCCCTACGCCCCGCCGGGTACGCTTGACACGATGTATAGACCAAGTGGACTCCGGCTGCCGATGGACTTTCGGCTTCCGGTCGCCCGAGAAGAGCTTTCGGAGAGCGCCGCTTTCGACCTCTCGAAAATGACCCGCCGCGCCTATGGCCGGATTCTCGCCAATTACTACGCCACGATCACGCACCTGGACGCGCAGATTGGGCGCATTCTGGCGACGCTCACGGGGCGTGGTCATTCGAACAATATCGTGGTCTACACAGCAGACCGTGGCGACTATATGGGACAGCACGGCCTCGTTTCCGACCGGGGCGCTTGGCCTTACGATGCCCTGATACGCGTGCCCTTGATAATCTCCGGCGTTACGGGCCAGCGGCGGGGCGAGGTGGACGAATCGCCAGTCCAGCTTACCGATCTGCTGCCGACCCTCTTGGGGTCGGTCCATGTCCCCGCGCCGGAGACGGCCCAAGGGCGAAGCCTTGGCGCGTTGCTGCGTGGGCGCGGGGCCGCTCTGCGCGACGTGGCCACCTGTGTCCACTTCAACGGCATCCGCGTCGCGAGGACACCGCAATACAAGATGATGGCGCTACCCCTTGAGGAAGCGGTCCGGTTTCACGACTTGAAAAAGGATCCTGGGGAGCATGAGAATATTGCTGGCGGCAGGGCGACGGTCCGCCACCAGGTGGCGCTCCGAAACGTCCTGCGCAAACTTCGCTAAAAGGGGTTCGATGATTAAAGTTTGGCGCACCGGGCTAGTCTTGGCGTCAGGGAAGGGCGCTGTATGGTGAACTCGCTGGCTTTCGTCCTGGCCGTCGCGGTTGCCGTCCTGCCTGGCGAATCCGATTATGCCAAAGGCCGGCGAGCCGAGAACCTGACCCGCTACGGCGATGCCTACGCGGCCTACCAGGCCGTTGCGGCCCAAGGCGGGGCCCTCCAAGGGTACGCGCTTGTGCGGGCCGCCGTTTGCCGGACGATGGGTGGCGACATGGGTGGCGGGTTGGCCGAACTTGAAGGGGCAGTCGCGTCCAGCCCTCGAGAGCCCTGGACGGTGCTCGCGCAGTATGAATTGGGCATTCTTCTCGCACGTGAGAATCAGTTGGAATTGGCGGCCCCGAATCTGCTGCCCATTTTCGCGAACCGTTCGCGGTTGTGGTGGTTGGAGACTCACCGATGGCGTGCCGCGGACTATCTGATCGAGGCGCCAGGCCATTCGGCAGCGGCGTTCGACTTTTTTCGAGGGGTCGTGGGTTCGACGATATATCGTGTGATGAGGCGTGACGCCGCGATTCGTCTCGATCGATCCGAGTCAGTCGATGACCGTCTCGACGCGGTGGCGGGTTTCCTGCGTTCACGCGATCATCGGGAAGCGGCGCGAGTTCTTCGCGGCATCGCGAAAGGCGATCTGGAAGATCCAGCGGCGTCAGAACGGGTTGCGCTTTTGTCCGGACGTTTGCTGATTGCGCAGGGGCGGCAGAGCGCTGGGCGAAAGGTGCTGGCGGAACTGGTTCAAGCGTCGCCCGCGTCACCCTTCGCGCCTTCAGCCCTGCTCGCCATGGCGCGTTCCTCCCTTCGCGCCTTCAGCCCTGCTCGCCATGGCGCGTTCCTCCCTTCGCGCTGGACGAATTGACGAGGCGGAAGCGGCGCTCATGCAGTTGAGCGCAGAGCACACGAACGCCGGGAAAGTTGGCGACGCGTTGTGGGAAATGGCGAGCTACTTCGAGTCTAAGGGGCAACGGGCGAAGGCCGCTACCCGCTACTCCGACTTGTCCAAGCGCCACCCAAGCCACCCCCGCGCCGACAATGCTCAATTTCAGGTAGGCAAATTGCTCTTGAGCGCAGGCGAATTCGAGGGCGCGTTCTCGGGGTTTGACGAATTGGCCACGCGTTTTCCCCGGAGTGCTTTCGGTCCGCAGGCAGCGTACTTGGCCGGAAACTTGTTGTCCGAGAGGAATGAGGACGCCGAAGCGTTTTCGCGGTTCGAACATGGCGGGCGCATGAGATTGGGCGACTTCTACGCGCACCGATCGCAGGAACGCGCGTATCTCCTGTCGCCAAAGGAGAACGACACTCGAAATCTTCGCGCCGATGGCGTTACCTCATTCGTGCGGCCGCGGACACTTGACTCCGGCCCGGATATGGCAGTGTGGGAGGGCTATCCGGACGATGAGCGATTCCAGCGGCTGGCCTTTTTCGGATCGCGGGGCATGGCGGAGGCTGAGTGGGAGGCCTTGGGGTTGGCACAAGCGCTCGAAGAGTTGCCTGATCCCGGCCCCTACCTGGCAGCCATGAGCGAGGCCGGCGCCGCGTACACGGCTATGCAGTACGCAGACCAATTGGGCTGGGGGCGGGACGCTTCCGGGCAACCCACGCCCGGCCGTTACCGGTTGGACTATCCGCGCCCGTACTGGCAGAGCGTCCTGAGCGCGGCGCGCCTTACCGGCCTCGATCCCTATCTCGTACTCGCCGTCGCGCGCCAGGAGAGCACTTACCGGCCCGCCCTCACATCGTCGGCCGGCGCCCGCGGCGTCATGCAGGTCATGCCGGCCACGGCGCGGTGGCTGCGGGACATCGAGCCCGCCATCGGCCGCGAGCATACCGGGGCTATGAACGACCCGCGCAATTCCATTCATATAGGGAGCATCTACTTGAAGCGTATGGTCGAGCGTTCCGAGGGCAATCTCGTGTACGCCCTCGCCTCGTACAATGGCGGGCCCGGGAACTGCGATAAGTGGCGGCGGCGTTTTCCGACCCGCGACATGGCGGAATTCATCGAGAGGATTCCGTTTCCCGAAACAAGGAATTACGTCAAGCGCGTCCTTGGTAACTATGCCGCGTACCATTCGCTCTACCCGCCCGGCGCTCCACAAACCTCGGCGCGTCTTTCGGATTAGCGGCCTTATGCGCCGCCGCAGTAGAGGGCCGGTGAGATATCCGGTCTAGCGGGATCCCCTGCGACGACGGCTTTTTCCCACGCGTCCTCGCGGTCCCGGTGCTTGTTTCGGAGCGTCGATCTTTGTCGGCGCAGGGCTATCGGGCGGGACTTTAGGCGAAGGATCTTCGGAAGGCGTTTCGGTGGGAGGCGGCTGAACTGGGGCAGCCGTCTTTGGGGCCTCCTGTGCTCCGGGTTTCGATTCGGGAACGGCCTCTGTTTTCGCTGGCTCAGGCGCGATCGGCGCCGGTGCTGGCTGCTGAGGCTTCGGAGTTGGAGGGGAAGGTTGACGGGGTGTTTCGGCCGGCTTCGCGGGAGGAGCGACCCGCATTTCTGGTGCTTCCGGAGGCGGCGCATCCTGCTGCGGCGGCACATCCGGCTTCTTAGGGGGCGTAATGTGGCGTATTGCCCGAACAGCAAGCAGGGCTTCGTAGGTCGCTCGGTCCACCCAATCGCCACTGGTAACCAGCCGCGTAGCGCCGCCCACCGTCACGCCAAATTGGCGCACGTTGCCGCTGCGCCGCCGATAGACGCTGCCTTTTAGCATCATATCGAACTCGATGCGAACGAGATCGGAGGGCCGAGGATCCGGTGGGGCTTGTCCCCCGGCCAATTGAGCTTGTACACCCGCGGGTTTCTTTCGCTTTCCAAATAGCAACGCGTTAATTCCTTACGCTATGCGGCCGTTCGACCGCTCCGTATCCCTTTCAACCTGCCGATCAGATAATTTCAACCGTGCCGTCATAGCCGCTGCGCTTATTTGGGAATCTCTTGGCCCAGCCGCTCTTCGATAGCCTGCATCACCACCTGAAGCTGGTTCTTCAGCGCCGGATCCTTCGCAGCCTTGTCCGCCCGCCGCAAATCGGTAAGGATGGAACCGTCGCCATGTTGTGAGAGGGCCTCCACCACGGGGATCTTCGCGTACGGGATATTCCCTCCGATCAGTACACCAGTTAAGAATTTCAGTTCGTCTCCCACCGGACCTCTACAGATCGAAAGCACAATCGATGTTCTCTCTCGTTCCGTCGTCTCCGCTTCCGCGTACCACACAATCAGCCGGGCGCGCGCGCTGGAGTCGCCTTTCTTCGCAAGGCCAAGTAGAGCCGCAAACGAGACACGCCGCTCTTTATCTCCCGAGGCGGCGCGAAGTTCCCCCTCGACGCGCGGGTCATCGATATTCGATAGCAGCGCGACGGCGGACGCGCGAGTGGTCGCATCCGTAGGATCGTGAATCAGGGCCGTGAGCCTGTCCAGATACGCGGGCGTCATATGGTCCGCGATGCATTGAACCGTCAGGATGCGCTCGTAAGGATTCAGCGCCTTATCCGCCACCGCGTCCAACAGCGGCATCAGCGCGTCGCTCGACATGTCCGCCAGCGCTTGGACCAGCGCCCGGTGCTGGTTCGCCGCCCCGCGCCCCGTGGCATTTGCCGTCACGCGCTTCCACTCATCGAGCAAGTCCTCGGCGGTGGTAAGCTGCCGCGGCTCATCCGCGGGCTTCGTCTTAGCTGCGCTTCCCTGAGCGCCATCGTTTGCCGGGGGCTGGGGCGCCTCCGATGGGATGCAACCGAAAGCAAGCACACTTAGGCATACGGCAAATAAAAGCGATAAGACGTGCGATTTCATAGGGCTCCCTCTGAGTCCGCGATCCAGATCTAGCGAACGAAGTGACTGCGTACAGTCAAGAGGGGTAGATTAACATATGCAGAGCGAAACTTCCTCACGGGATGCTGCTGGCGAACCGGACTGCCTTTCCGTCGAACTGGAACCGTCGCTTGGTTGCCCATGACGGAAGCCATCTATCTCTTCGGCAGCGCCTTCTTCTTGGCTGGCTTCCTTTTCGCCGGAGCCTTCTTCGGTCTGGACTTGGCTTTACTCTTGCGCTGCCTCGGATTGACTTCCGCAGCGTCAACCGTGAGTGCGCTCGGCTCGTCAAACCGTTGAATTCCCAATTCGAGGATGGAGAGCATTGCGCTGGGCAGCATCTCTCCATCCTTATTCATGGCGTTACCGGCCCCAAGACCGAATTTGGCTGACAATCCCCAATTGCCCGAGTGTCCCACTTTGGCTGACGGCGAACAGAGCCGCTTCCCGCGCGGCCCACTCGCCGGTGGCTGTCTGCTAGTCCCACTACCAGGTCACTCACGGGCTGAGCAAGGGGCGACTCGTAGGAGCTGTTTCGTCCGCACACCCAGTGGCTGATACAATTTGGGTTTGCGTGGATAACGCTTCCAACGGTGATGTCATAGCGGCTTCCCATGAAACCTAAACTACAGACGCGCCAATCGCCTGAACTTGTCATGCCGCGGCAGAAGACGTTGCGCGTGACGGAAGTCTATAAGAGCATCCAGGGCGAATCTACTTGGGTGGGTTTGCCGTGCACCTTCATTCGCTTGGCGCGGTGTCATTTGCGGTGCGCGTGGTGCGATACGGAATACGCGTTCCGCGGCGGCGAACCGGTATCTGTCGTTGACTTGGTCGGCCGGTGTGGCGAGCTGGATTGTTCGCTTGTCGAAATTACCGGGGGCGAGCCGCTGATTCAGCCCAACTGCTTTGAACTGACGGCCGGCCTTATCGAACGCGGCTACACCGTCCTCGTCGAAACCAGTGGGACTCTTCCCATCGCCACGCTGCCCGCCGAGGCCATCAAGATCATGGATCTCAAATGCCCGGACAGCGGCGAATGCGGTAAGAACGATTGGTTTAATATCGACGCCCTATCCATGCGCGACGAAGTTAAGTTCGTTATCGCGAGCCGCAAGGATTACGAATGGGCGGCCGGGGTCGTCCGGCAACACCGACTGGCCGGCCGCTGCAAGGCTGTCCTCATTTCCCCCGTATTTGGTTTCGTCGAGCCCGCCGACATCGTCCAATGGATACTCGAAGATAAACTTCCCGTCCGCTTCCAGCTTCAGATGCATAAGTCTATTTGGTCTCCCGATGCCAAAGGCGTATAGGCGGGCAATAATCTCAGGAGTCTTTTCCCTTGAACAACCCGTCCACTGCCGAATGCAAGGACATGCTCGACCGGCTTCACGCCAACTTGGAGCGGGTCATCAAGGGCAAGTCCGACCCTTTGGAGATCCTCGTTGCGGCGTTGGCGACCGGCGGGTCGGTACTGATGGAAGATGTGCCCGGCGTTGGGAAAACGACTTTGGCCAAGACCCTAGCGCACTCGATCCATGCGCAATTCAACCGCATCCAATTTACGTCCTACCTTCTTCCGGCCGATATACTCGGCTCCTCGGTCTACAACCCATCTTCCGGCGAGTTCTCCTTCCACAAAGGCCCGATCTTTTCCAACGTGCTACTCGCCGATGAAATCAACCGGGTTTCGCCCCGAACAAAGTCGGCGCTTCTGGAGGCTATGAGCGAGCAGCAGGCCACGATCGAGGGCAAACGCCACGAATTGCCGGCCCCATTTTTGTCATTGCCACTCAGAATCCGCTTGAGTTTCACGGAACCTACCCCCTGCCCGAAGCCCAACTCGATCGCTTCATGATCCTACTCAACCTGGGCTATCCCGACTCGGAGGCCGCCCGAGAAATTCTCTTTTCGTAGGCGCTCGAACGTCCGCTCGAATCCCTTGAAATAGTCTTAACCGGCGACGACGTCCAGGCGCTTCAACGCGCTGTCCGTACCGTGCATGTCGAGGAAGATATCGCTAGCTACCTCGTCGACCTCATCGAGCACACCTGCGACGATTCACACCTGAAACTCGGCGTTAGCCCACGCGGCGCGATTCTTCTGTTCGCCGCGGCCAAGGCCTCCGCTGTTCAGCGTTGGCGAGACTTCGTTCTGCCTGACGACGTGCAGCGCATGGCGCCCCACGTCCTCACCCACCGCTTCATCCTCACCTCGAAAGCCAAGTACAGCGGCGCGCAACAGGCGGATGTCATCGCTGACACCCTATCCGCAGTGGCGGTCCCGACATGAAGAAGTTCTTGGACGTTGTCTACGGCATCGTCGGGTTGCGCGGACCGTCTCCCCTGTTCGCGAAACCGACCGCTGGCGCGCGCCGACTGTGGATGTTTGTCTTGACCCAGTCGGGAAAATTGCTGGTAGTTGCCCTCTTCCTTTCGGGATCCATCGGCTCAGTCTCCATTTCCATGCCCATATATCACATTTTCTTCACCCTGGTTGGCGTCGCCGGGAGCGCTTTGGCTTTTGGAGTTATCGCACGGTCGCGTGATGTGCAATTGGACGCGCGAATTCCCCCAAACTTCACCGCGGGACAACGGGCCAACCTGCATTTCACGCTCCGGAACAATGGCCTGTTGTCCGCATTCAACGTTTCGTCCGCCGTTCCCAACGCTTCGCCATCCATCGACTTTGGCGTCATCGCTCCCCTCGCTGTTCTGCGTCGAGGCGAGAGCAAGCAGGTCGAGATTGCCGTGAAACCTCGACGGCGCGGCCTCTTCGGTCCGTTGCGATTCCGAGTGTACAGCACTTTCCCTTTCAATCTTATCCTCGTGGCGGCGGTAAGCGGTTTACAAGCTCCTTCCTCGTCTATTCGGCCTTCCACCCCTTACTCTCGACTGACCTGTCCGTTGGCAGGCGTTTTCAACCCGGCGGAATTGCCCTCACATCCAACACGAGGGAATCGCCCGAATACACAGGTAATCGCGAGTACCGGTATGGCGACCCCATCCGCCGAATCGATTTTCGCGCGTGGGCGCGCTTGGCCGCTCCCGCAGTGGCGAATATCAGGAGGAGTATTTCTGTCGTGTGGCGCTGGTTCTCGACACCTTTACAGAGCCCCAGCGCAAGGTCCCGCCAGAAGGCCACCGCGAACTAGAAGCCGCTATTAGCCTTTGCGCGGCCTCCTCGTGGACTTTGTGGCGCGTACAAGCGTTTTCCCACTTTCCTTCGGCCTATATCTCGCGGACGCGCTGATCGTGATTGGAGTTCTCCTTCGCCTTAAACGCGCGCGCTGGTCCCTTCGAACAAGGAAGAACATTCAAGAGGATCGGCCCGAAGCCTCGAAACATGTGTGCGCTCTGCGCGAGTTGCTTGCGGCTCAGGACGGAATATTGAAAGCCGTGGGCTTCGACCGGCTTGCCCACCAGACACTCCACGGATTCGCCGACCGCATGCAATCGGCCGTCGAATTCGGTGGCCTCGCCGGCCACGCCCGATGGTACCGCCGCTACGCCGCCGCGCGCTATGGTTTAGAATCTCAAGCGGCGGAAGTCGGGGAGCTTCGCCCGCTGGCGATCCCGCCCTCGAAAGACAATCGCGCGTAGTGCGCCGAGGCTCGGATCCTGAGGAACACTCACTTGTTGTTTCGGCCGCCGCGTTGCGGATTGCGTTGGGACTTGGCGCATGTTCCCAGGCTCGACTCTATTCCCTCCCTGAGAGGAAGGGGATTGATCGCTTAATTTGGTCCAGGTGCCTGCGCGGTCTTCGAGCGGGCCGCGATCAGGCTTGCTTCGCCCTGCGCTGTCCGAGCTTTTCCAGTCTATCGAAAAGCTTCAAGCTGGCATTGGCCCATTTCGGATTTTTCCAGAGGTCTGTCTCGAAATACTCTTCGCAGATCCCCTGGGCCGAGTCATATTGCTTTTGGTTCAGGTGGTATGCCGCGATACACACAAACGGCCACGGATCGCGCGCGCCCATGTTGATGGCCTTCTCACACATATGCATTTGCTCGACTTTGTTACCGATCTGCGTCGCTTCGAGGATGACGAATTCCCAGGGCGCGTTTGCTGGGACCTCTTCTTCGAATTCACTTGTATCCAGAGAACTGTCATATTTGCAGCGAAGGATATGCTGCTTCCGATCTGAGTACCACGACGAGTCATGGTTAAGCCCCATGTATTCGAATTGCTGCATCGTCGCTTCCCCGTTGCCGGTATTGGCCCTCTGTGGCTTTGTTCGCGCGCGCCGGTGGTCATTGCGGATCTTGTCGTAGAATCCCTCTCCGCAGGTCTCTTCAAGGGTGTTCGAGAGCGCAGCCATCTCGCGAAAGGCCGCCTCGGCGTTGACGGCCTCGACCTTCTTGCCCATGAGTTTCGACATCACATGGCGGTCATCGACCTCGATGTGAGCGCCAGCTTGCGTCTTTGCCAGATCGTGGACGACCGCAACGATTCCGTGGCACGCCGCGAGGGCTCGGTGCGCTTTCCGGTTGCGGTGGCCGAAATGCTCCATCAAGTTGCGCAGCTTAAAATCCTTGACCGGAAGTCGAAGTTCGCGGGCCCATTGCGTGATGTCTAAAACGCTAATGTGGTTCGGAGGCTCCACATCGTTCTTAAGCAGAGTGGCCGTCAAGAACTTTGAACAGAAGCGGGTGTGGTGAGAAAAGATCAGCGTGTGTGTGCCCGCCCACTGGAAAAAGCGTTTTACCACTTCGACGGAAGGTGGCGCGTCGGCAACCGCTTCATCCGAAATTCCCGTGCGTTCGGAAATCTTGGGAAGAATCATGTGGCCGGGATTGGCGAACGACCAGAACGGCTCGACTTCCTCTCCCAGCAAATTGAACTTGATTGCGCCCAACTCGGTAATGTTGCTTTTGCGCGAAGAGGTGCCCGTGGTCTCGCAATGAAAAGCCACCATCGTAGGCGCGCGGTCGGTGTAACTGAGCCCTTGCTCGTCCGAGTCGTGTGTGGCTTGCCGCTCGATGAGAATCTTCTTGTCACACTTGCGGCACGTTCCTTCGGTTCCGATGAACTCGGGAGGAATATTCAGCGTCGTTTTGCAGTGAGGACATACAAACTCTAGCATCTGACTTCGCCCTGATGCGCCGAACCGCGCGCGTTGCGAGAAGCCGGGGACTCCGCCCACGACTTCGCCCGTCTAATTTATGTTGCTTCCCAGACTCCTCTCTTCGAACCATGCGCGGAGACTGTTGGCAATTTCGATAATAATGTGATCAAAGTTGAACCCACCTCACCCTTCATAAAATAATACACAATTCCGAGAAGATAATCAAGATAAATGCGAAAACGATGTGCCACCTGGCGCTTGCGCCTCCTCCGGGCCTCCCGACTCCGTGCTGATTCCGGCGGAATTTGGACGAAAGTCCAACCCATCGAATTCCAGGATTTTGTGGCTTCCGAAGTGGTGCGCCGCGAATCGTAGCGGCGCAGGACTTCCGGCACAGACACCATGGGGCAGGCCGAGCCCAATCGCGGGTACACCGGGCTGTCGCCGCGCTAACCAATAGCGGCAAGGCGCCTTCGGTGATCACTCAAAACGCTGATGGCCTCCATCAGCGGTCGGGCACGGCTGACGACGCGGTAATCGAACTGTACGGCAACGCGACTTACGCGGGCTGCCTGGACTGCAAGACGCGCCACGAGCTCGGCCCGATTTTAGCCGCTTTCCGCAAGGACGAAACGCTTCCCGGTTGCGACCGGTGTGGTGGCATCACCAAGACGGCGACTATATCGTTTGGTCAATTGATGCCGGAAGAAGCGATGGCTCGCGCACAGAAGGCCATACTGCAATGCGATCTCTTTCTTGCGATCGGCTCGTCCCTGGTCGTTCACCCGGCGGCGGGGTTTCCGGTGATAGCGAAGCAAAACGGAGCCAAGTTGGTGATCCTAAACCGGGACCCAACAGGGTTGGACGGGATGGCCGACCTCGTTCTGCATGAAGAGATCGGCGAGGGCCGCGAACACCGGTGTTAGAACGGACGAGATAAACGTCATCAACGCGTTAACGAACGCCTCGATTGCCAGATCCAAATTGCCGAAGATGTTTATGATGTACACCTTGTTATTAGTGCGGCTTAGAAACCCACGTGCTTTGCACGTGGTCAGAGACATGGGCTTTGCCAATGTCGCGGCCTATGGTATCTCCTAGACTCATTGTTGTTCCTGCAACGGTGAGAGGAGATACCAATGAGCCGCTTTCGCAAGTTATCACATGCGCTC